>JAODNN010000067.1 GCA_025465355.1 Blastococcus sp.
CGGGGAGGCCGGGGTGCCGTTCATCTCGATCACCGGTTACGACTTCATGGAGATGTTCGTGGGAGTCGGCGCGGCGCGCGTCCGCGACCTCTTCCAGACCGCCAAGAAGCAGGCGCCGGCGATCATCTTCGTCGACGAGATCGACTCCATCGGTCGTAAACGCGGCGCGGGTCTCGGCGGCGGTCACGACGAGCGAGAGCAGACGCTCAACCAGATGCTCGTCGAGATGGACGGGTTCGACGTCAAGGGCGGCGTCATCATGATCGCCGCCACGAACCGGCCGGACATCCTCGACCCGGCGTTGCTGCGCCCGGGTCGCTTCGACCGTCAGATCGCCGTCGACCGGCCCGATCTGCTCGGCCGCAAGGCCATCCTCGCCGTCCACGCCAAGGGCAAGCCGCTCGCTCCGGACGTCGACCTGGAGACGGTGGCGCGCCGGACCCCCGGCTTCACCGGTGCGGACCTTGCGAACGTCCTGAACGAGGCTGCGCTGCTGACCGCCCGGAACAACGGCTCGCTGATCACCGACTCGACCCTCGAGGAGGCGATCGACCGTGTCATCGCCGGCCCGGAGCGGAAGACGCGGGCGATGAGCGAGAAGGAGAAGAAGGTCACCGCCTACCACGAGGGCGGGCATGCCCTCGTGGCGCACGCCCTGCCCAACCTGGACCCGGTGCACAAGGTGACGATCCTGCCGCGCGGCCGGTCGCTGGGGCACACGCTCGTCCTGCCCACCGAGGACAAGTACACCCAGACCCGCTCCGAGATGATCGACACCCTTGCCTACGCCCTCGGGGGCCGGGCGGCCGAGGAACTGGTGTTCCACGAGCCGACCACCGGGGCGGGCAACGACATCGAGAAGGCGACCTCGATGGCGCGGGCCATGGTCACGCAGTACGGCATGAGCGCCAAGCTGGGCGCGGTCAAGTACGGCAGCACGGACGCCGAGCCGTTCCTCGGTCGTGACATGGGCTCGCGGCCGGACTACTCCGAGGCCGTCGCCGCCGACATCGACGCCGAGATCCGGGCGCTGATCGAGGCCGCGCACGACGAGGCCTGGGAGATCCTGGTCGAGTACCGGCCCGTTCTCGACCAGCTGGTGCTGGAGCTGATGGAGAAGGAGACGCTGTCGAAGGACGACATGGCGCGGATCTGCGCGCCGGTCGTCAAGCGGCCCTCCCTCGCGCCGTACAACGGCTTCGGCAAGCGCACCCCCTCCGACCAGCCCCCGGTGCAGACCCCGGCCGAGCTGGCCGCCCAGAACGGTGGCTCCGCCAACGGGCACTCCGCCACCCCGGTCGGGGACGTCGGGGCGCCCGCTCAGCGATGAGCGACGTTCCGGCTACGACGGGCGGGTCCGAGCCGGGTGCGGTGGACCAGGCGAGGGTGGCCGCCGCGGTCCGGGAGCTGCTGATCGCGGTGGGGGAGGACCCCGACCGCCCCGGGCTGCAGGACACCCCGGCACGGGTCGCCCGCGCCTACGCCGAGATGTTCGCCGGGCTGTGGCAGGACCCCTTCGACGTCCTGGCCACCACCTTCGACGAGAACCACGACGAACTGGTGCTCGTGAAGGACATCCCGATGTACTCCACCTGTGAGCACCACCTGGTGCCCTTCCACGGGACCGCGCACATCGGCTACATCCCCGGGGAGGACGGCCGCGTCACGGGGCTGTCCAAACTGGCTCGGCTGGTCGAGGTGTACGCCCGCCGGCCGCAGGTGCAGGAACGGATGACCAGCCAGATCGCCGATGCCCTGGCCGACGCGCTCAAGCCGCGCGGTGTGCTCGTCGTGATCGAGGCCGAGCACCTCTGCATGGCGATGCGCGGGGTCCGCAAGCCCGGCGCCGTCACGGTCACCTCGGCCGTCCGCGGCATCTTCCGCGACAACCCGGCCACCCGTAGCGAGGCCATGAGCCTCGTTCTCGGCAGGTGAGCACTCCCGCTCTGCTCGTGCCGCACCCGGGGCGGTGCGTGGTGATGGGGGTCCTCAACGTCACGCCCGACTCCTTCTCCGACGGCGGCTGCTTCGCCGACACGGAGACGGCGGTCGCGCACGGTCTGGAGATGGCCGCCGCCGGGGCCGACATCGTCGACGTCGGTGGCGAGTCCACTCGTCCCGGCGCCGACCGCGTGGACGCCGAGGAGGAGTGCCGCCGGGTTCTCCCGGTGATCCGCGAGCTTTCCGCCGCGGGGGTGCGGACGAGCGTCGACACCACCCGCGCCGAGGTGGCAGAGGGCGCGCTGGCCGCCGGGGCCCTCCTCGTCAACGACGTGAGCGGCGGGCTGGCCGACGCCGGGATGGCCGAGCTGGTGGCCGACGCCGGCGTGCCGTGGGTGCTCATGCACTGGCGCGGGCACAGCCGGGAGATGTATGCCGCCGCCCGTTACGGGGACGTCGTCACCGAGGTTGCCGCCGAGCTCACCGCCCGGGTCGAAGACGTCGTGGCCGCGGGCGTCGCCCCCGAGCAGCTGATCATCGACCCCGGGCTGGGCTTCGCCAAGCGCGCCGAGCACAACTGGAGCCTGCTGGCCGGGCTCGACCGCATCGTGGGCATCGGACTGCCGGTCCTGGTCGGGGCCTCCCGCAAGACCTTCCTCGGCCGGCTGCTCGCCGACGCCGACGGCGAGCCCCGCCCGGCCGAGCAGCGGGACGCCGCGACGCTGGCCACCACCGTCCTCGCGGCGGAGGCCGGCGCCTGGGGTGTGCGGGTCCACGACGCCGGCGCCTCCGCGGATGCCGTCCGCACCGTCGAGGCCGTGCGTGCCGCCCGGGCAGGAGGGACCGTCCGTGGTTGACCGGATCGCCATCCGGGGCCTCGAGGCGCACGCCCACCACGGGGTCTACGACGTCGAGCGCGAGCGTGGCCAGATCTTCCGCGTCGACGCCGTCCTCGAGCTGGACACCGCGCCGGCCGCCGCGGACGACGACCTGGCCAAGACGGTGAACTACGCCGAGCTGGCCCAGCGTCTGCACGCCGTCCTCACCGGTGAGCCGGTCGCCCTGCTGGAGACCCTCGCCCAGCGGCTGGCCGACGTCTGCCTGTCCGATCCGCTGGTCGACGCCGTCGAGATCACCGTGCACAAGCCCGATGCCGACCTCGGGGTGCCCTTCGCCGACGTCGCCGTCGACATCCGGCGGGAGCGGGCATGAGCCGGGCAGTCCTCTCGCTCGGCGCCAACCTCGGGGACCGTGCGGGCGCGATCCGGGCGGCGCTGGCCGCACTCAAGGACGACGGCCTGGTCGCCCGGTCGACGCTGTACGAGACCCCGCCGTGGGGGCCGGTCGAGCAGCCGCCCTACCTGAACGCGATCGCCGTGGTGCGGGACGACCGGACCGCCGCGGGCTGGCTGGCGCGTGCGCACGAGCTCGAGCAGGCCGCCGGTCGCACCCGCGAGGTGCGCTTCGGCCCACGCACACTCGACGTCGACGTCATCACCGTCACTGCGGACGACGGGACGCCGGTGCTCTCCGACGACCCGCAGCTCACCCTGCCGCACCCGCGCGCCCACGAGCGGGCCTTCGTGCTGGTGCCGTGGCTGACGCTGGACCCCCTCGCCGTCCTGCCCGGCCGCGGCCGGGTCGCCGACCTCGTCGCCGCGCTGCCGGCCGACGACGTCGCCGCCGTCGTCCGCTGGGACCACCTGCATTGACCCCGGTCCGCCGGCGTGACCTCGCCGTTCTCGCCCTCGGCCTGGCCGTGGCCGCGTGGCTGCTGGTCCGTGCCTCCTACGGCAGCCTGCCGCCGCTCCGGTGGTGGCTGCCGGTGCCCCTGGCTGTGCTCGCCGTGGGCGAGGCGCTCGGCACACGGACCCTGCGCACGCGCCTCAAGGCTCTGCGGGAGGCCAGGGTCGCTCGTGAGCCCGAGGGGCGCCGGGCAGAACGACCGCCGAGCCGGCCGCCGAGCCGACCGGCCGCGCAGGTTCGCCCGGTGGAGCCCATGCTGGTGGCCCGCCTCGCCGTCCTCGGCCAGGCCAGTGCCTACGTCGGCGCCGTGTGCGGCGGGATCTGGGCCGGTGTGCTCGCGTACGTCGGCCCGGCCGTCGGCCGGCTGCAGGCCGCCGGGAACGACGCCCTGGCCGCCGCGCTCGGCGTGCTCTGCTCCGCGGCCCTGGTCGCGGCCGCGCTCTGGCTGGAGTCCGTCTGCAAGGTCCCCCCGGCGTCCGGCGACGACGAGCCCGTGCCGGGCGCCCGGGCGTAAGAGCCCGAGGAGGCCCCTCAGACGATCGCCGACCCCGCCGTCTCCGGCACGGCGCCCTCCACGGACCGGCGCAGCGCGGCATGCAGCGAGTCCGGAGTGAGGACCCCGAGGAACCGATCGCCGTCGAGCACCGCCACCCAGCCCGCCTCCTCCTGCAGCATCACGGCCATCGCCGACTTCAGCGACGCGTCGACCGGCACCCAGGCCTCCATGCGCCGTGCCGTCGACCCGACGGTCCCCGGCCCGGTGGCGCGATCCCCGGAGAGCCATCCCAGCAGGTGATCGTCGTCGTCCAGGACGACGGCCCAGCGTGCCCCGGCCCGTTCCAGCGTTGCCCGGGCGTCGGCCAGGCGGTCCGCCGCGTGCACCACCGGGGGCCGCTCGAGGTCGGCGGCGTCGATGCCGGTCACCGCCAGGCGCTTGAGCCCGCGGTCGGAGCCGACGAAATCGGCCACGAAGGCATTGGCCGGCCGGCCGAGCAGCTCGGCGGGGGTCGCGAACTGCTCCACGTGGCCGCCCTCGCTCATGACGGCGATCCGGTCGCCGATGCGCACGGCCTCCTCGATGTCGTGCGTGACGAACACGATCGTCTTGCGCACGGTCTCCTGGAGCCGGAGGAACTCCGACTGCAGCCGCTCGCGCACGATCGGGTCGACCGCCGAGAACGGCTCGTCCATCAGCAGCACCGGCGGGTCCGCCGCCAGCGCACGGGCCACCCCGGCCCGCTGCCGCTGGCCGCCGGACAACTGGGCCGGGTAACGATCCCCGAACGAGGCCGGGTCGAGGCCGACGGTCGCGAGCAGGTCGTCCACCCGGGCTCGCACCCGGTGCTTGTCCCACCCGAGCAACCGGGGGACGGTGCCGACGTTGGTGCGCACGGTCTGATGTGGGAAGAGGCCGACGTTCTGGATGACGTAGCCGATCCGGCGGCGCAGCCGCTCGGGGTCGACGCGGGTCACGTCCTCGCCGCCCAGCAGGATCCGGCCGGTCGACGGCTCGATGATCCGGTTGATCATCTTCATGGTGGTCGTCTTGCCGCAGCCCGACGGGCCCACCAGAACGCTCAGCTCGCCGGCGGCGAAGGTCAGATCCAGCTCGGCGACGCCGACGGTGCCGTCCGGGTAGACCTTTCTGACACCCTCCAGCCGGATCTCGGCGGCCGTGCCGGCATCCAGGGCCGCCCTCGCGGGGGATGGCGGCGGGGAGCTAGCGTCCACGGGGTGGCCCTCCTGGGAGCAGTAGACCAGGCACCGAACCCCTGGTTCGACCCTTCGTACGTGGTCGACAACTGGACCACCATTCTGCGTTACCTGGGCGAGCACGTCAGACTGACCGTCGCGGCCGTCTTCCTGGGCGTGGTGATCGCGCTGCCGTTGGCGCTGCTCGCGCGGCGCAGCCGGTTCCTCTCCGGTCCGGTCCTGGCGCTGTCGACCGTGATCTACACGATCCCGTCGCTGGCGATGTTCGCCTTCATCTTCCCGTTCACGGGGCTGTCGTCGACCACCGTGCTGATCGGGCTGGTGGCCTACTCGCTGGTCATCCTCGTGCGGAACTTCCTCACCGGGCTGCAGGGCGTGCCCGCCGATGTCCGGGAGGCCGCCCGCGGCATGGGCTACGGGTCGCTGCGGCTGCTGGTCCAGGTGGACCTTCCGCTGGCCCTGCCGTCGTTCATGGCCGGTCTCCGGATCGCGACCGTGTCCACCGTCGCGCTGACCACGGTGGGCGTGCTGGTCGGGCACGGCGGGCTCGGGCAGCTGATCATCGGTGGCTTCAACGCCAACTTCTACCGGGCCGAGATCGTCACCGGCACGATCGGCTGCGTTCTCCTCGCCCTGGTCGCCGATGTGCTGCTGGCGGGGGCCGAACGGCTCCTGACGCCATGGACCCGGGCGGTGCGGGCATGAACGCCTTCGGCGACGCGCTCGTCTATCTCAACGACCCGTTCAACTGGACCCGGCCGGGCGGGATCATCGACCTGCTGGTCGAGCACCTGACCATCTCGCTCGTCGCCGTCCTGGCGGCCATCGTGGTGGCGCTGCCGGTCGGGATCGCCCTGGGGACTTCCGGCCGGGGCGGCGGGGGGGTCGTGGTGCTGTCCAACGTCAGCCGCGCCGTCCCCACCCTGGCGCTGCTGACGATCTTCGCGGTCACCCCCATCGGCTTCGGCGACCCGGCGACGACGATCGCGCTGGCGGTCTTCGCCGTTCCACCGATCCTGACCAACACCTACGTGGGTTTCCGGGGGGTGGATGCTGACGTCCGTGAGGCCGCCCGGGCGATGGGCATGGGCCGCGGGCAGGTGATCCGGCGCGTCGACTTCCCGCTCGCGCTGCCGCTGGTCATGACCGGCGTGCGGACGGCGACGGTGCAGGTGGTGGCCACCGCCGGCCTCGCGGCGCTGGTCGGCGGGGGAGGCCTCGGTCAGATCATCAGCCTCGGCTTCGGCCAGCAGAACTACGGGGTGATGATCGCGGGCGCGCTGCTGGTCGCGGCACTGGCCCTCGCCACGGAGCTGACCCTGGTGCTGCTGACCTGGGCGGTGACACCGGGACCGCGGCGACTCCCCGGGGCGGCGACGCGGCGGCCGACGGCCGGGATCCCGGAGCCCACGGGGGCCGGGGTACCGCTCTGAGCATCGCTGTAACCGCTCCGACACGCAGGGCGTCGGTCCGGTAACGGAAGCACAACAGGCGCGGCCGTGGATTGCCGTGCCGCGACCTGCGGGGTTGCATGGTCCCGCGGGAGTCCTCCCGCCAGACACGCGTAGCGGCCGATCCGGCCGCACGGGACACAGAAGGCGGGGCGCATGAGCGCACGTATCACGATCGTTGCCCCTCTGGCACTGGCACTGCTGGTCACGGCGGCCTGTGGTTCGTCCGGCTCGTCCGGCACAGGCGGCGGGAACTCCAGCGCGGGCAACGCAGCGGGCAGCGCGTGCGCGCCGGTGAAGGGTGACCAGTTGGTCGTGCTCCAGGACGACAAGCACCTGCAGAACGCGGACAACGTCGTCCCAGTGGTCAATTCCGCGGCGGCGAAGCAGAACCCCGCTCTGCTGCCGGCCCTCGATGCGGTCTCCGCGAAGCTGACCACCGCTGACCTGGTCGACCTCAACAACGCGGTGGACGTGCAGCGCAAGAGCGCCGACGACGTCGCCGCCGCATGGGTCAACGACAGCAAGGTCACCGACGGGCTGGCGAAGGGCAGCGGCACGATCGCGGTGGGCGGTGCGAACTTCACCGAGTCCAAGGTCCTCGCCACCATCTACGCCGACGTGCTGAAGGCGGCCGGCTTCACCGCTTCGGTCAAGGAGGTCGGCAGCCGGGACCTCTACCTGCCCGCGCTGATCAAGGGCGCCGAGATCCAGGCGTTCCCCGAGTACCTGTCCACGGTGACGGAAGCCATCAACAAGAAGGTGAACGGCCCGAACGCCACGCCGGTGGCCAGTGGCGACGTGCAGGCGACGCTCGCCGCCGTGAAGCCGCTGGCCGACAAGGTGGGCCTCACCTTCGGCACGCCGGCCGAGGCAGCCGACCAGAACGCCTTCGCCGTCACGCAGGCGCTCGCCGACAAGCTCAAGGTGACGACGCTCTCCGAGCTCGCCACCAAGTGCAGTGACGGCTCGCTCACCCTCGGCGGCCCTGCCGAGTGCCCGACCCGGCCGTACTGCCAGGTGGGTCTGGAGCAGAAGTACGGCCTGAAGTTCGCCGACTTCACGGCGCTGGACACCGGCGGACCGCTCACCAAGGCGGCGATCCAGCAGGGCAAGGTCTCGATCGGGCTGGTGTTCAGCTCCGACGGTTCTCTCGCGAAGAAGTAGTCAGTACCAGCCGCCGGGGGGCAACTGCTCCCCGGCGGCGACCTCCGCGGGGATCCGGTTGCCCTCCGGGGCGAGCGGGCACGACCAGCGCGGGTCGTAGGTGCACGACGGGTGGTAGGCGAAGTTCAGGTCGACCACGAGACGCTCGCCGTCGGCGTCGAGGTCGGCGCCCTTGATCGTGTCGAGCAGGTAGCGGCCGCCGCCGTACGTGGTCCGGCCGGCGGTTCCGTCGCGCAGCGGGAGGAAGACGCCGCCGCCGTACCTGCCCAGCCACCACACGTCGAGCCGGCCCAGCTCGCCGAGCGTCACCGTGCCGATGCGGTCCAGGGGCACCTCGCCATCGTCGGCCGTGGGCAGCTCGAGACGTCGCGGGTCGGCCGGCTCCAGCCGGGCCTCGTACCGCAGTGCGGGGTCGTAAGGGGCGAACGGAAGCCCGCGGAAAGCCGCTCGGGCCTCCGTGCCGAGCGGTGAGTCGGGGTGGTTGGCGAACAGTTCGTCCCGGCCGTCGCGCCAGGTCCGCCACCCTGCCTCCGGGTCCCCGGCTGCCCGGGCGGCGGCATAGAGGCCGGACACCCGGCGGCGCCAGTCGAGCAGGCTCAGCGTCACCGGCCCACTCTGGCAGCTCCGCGACGCCACGGTCCCGCGGAGGTCGGTTCCTCCCCGGACCGGAGTCGTTCCCGCCGCTAGGCTGAGCGGCATGCCCAGCCGTGAGGACGACGACGTCGCCCGCGGATCCGGCGCTGCGAACCCCCGGTCGGCCTTGGTCGTCGGCGGTTCCGCGCTCGCCGTCCTGGCGACCCTCGCGGTGTTCCTCACCGACAACCCCCAGTTCCTGCGGATCGCCGTCGTCGCCGTGGCCTGGGCGTTCGTGCTCGCGGCCTTCGCGGCCGGCCGCCGTGGCACCGATCGGGCGGCGGCCGCCGCCCGCGAGAGGGAGCTGCGCCGGGTCTACGAACGGGAGCTCGACCGCGAGGTCGCCGCGCGCCGGGAGTACGAGCTCGAGCTGGAGAACGACCTGCGCCGCGAGACCGAGGACGTGGTGCGTCATGAGCTCGACGCCATGCGTGGCGAGATCGCGGCACTGGCCGGGCTGCGCGACGAGGTCGCCCGGGTCTCCGAGCTGCGTGGCGACATCGCGGCTCTGGCCGGGCTCCGGGACGAGGTCGCGCGCGTGTCCGCGCTGAGGGACGACGTCGCGTCCCTCCTCTCGCTGCGACACGATCTGGGCCAGCTCGCCGAGCTGCGCACGGAGATGGGGCGGCTCCGGGCTGAGCTGACCGAGCAGCTGTCCAGCGAGATGCTGGTCGAGCGGATCGTCATGCGTACCCAGGCCAGCCGGTTGCCCGCCGAACCGGGCCGGCCGGACATCGTGGGTCGGACGCTGGACTCCGCCGCCAACTGGGCCGATGACACGCCCCCGAGGGAGCTGACGGGTGGTTGGCCCGCCATTCGACTGGACGAGCCGCGGGAGACCCAGCAGTTCCGCCAGGTCCGCGGGGACCGTCCGCTGCCCGAGGTCGCTGCGCCGCCGCCCGCCGGCTCGTTCGCGGACAGCTCCTGGACACCGAGCGTTCCGCTGACCGGTAGCTGGTCGTCGCCCCCACCCCCGCCGGCTCCGGCTCCGTCGCCGTCTCCGTCGCCGCTCTCCGACTTCGACCTCTTCGGGCCGGCGCAGCCATCCGAGGGCACCGAGGAGCATCGGTCCCGGCACGCCGCGGACGAGCCGCGGGAGGCCCCGCCGTCGCCGTGGGAGTGGCTCTCCGCCCGAGAGCTGATCGACGCGCCCCCGCTTCCTCCGCCGCCGTCACCGCCCGCGACCGAGGCCGCACCGCGGCCCTCGCCCCGGCCGCGCCCGTCACCACGTCCGGTGATTGCCCGCTCGCTGCCCGAGGTGCCGCCGCGGCGGCGCCGGACCGGCGATGCCGGCGTCGAGCCGGGCACCGCGGTCCGTCCGGTGGCACCGGGCGGCCCCCCGCCGGCTTCCCAGCCGGTCGAGAACGCCGCCACCCCGCCGTCCGGGGGCCGGCGGCAACGGCGCCGGTACCGCGAGGACGGTGAGCAGGACGACGTGCTCGCCCGGGTGCTGCGCGACAACTGAGCCCGCACCGGGCCCTCGGGCGTTCCGCCTCAGCGGGGCCCGCGGGACAGGGCGCCGCCGTCGAGCACGAGGGTCTGGCCGGTGACCCACCCGGCCGCGTCCCCGAGCAGGTAGGCGGCCGCCTCGCCGATGTCGTCCGGCGTACCGAGCCGATTGGCCGGGTACTGGGCGGCCAGTTCCGCCTCGCGGCCCTCGAAGAGGGCCTCGGCGAACCGGGTCTTGACCACAGCCGGGGCCACGGCGTTGACGCGCACCTTCGGGCCGAGCTCGACGGCCAGCTGCGTGGTCAGGTTGATCAGCGCGGCCTTGCTGACGCCGTAGGCGGCGATCCCCTCCGAAGACTTCAGCCCGGCCACTGAGGCAACGATCAGCACCGAGCCGCCGTGCTCGGCCATCCACGCCCGCCAGGCCTGCTGCACGAGTCCGAGCGTGGAGACCACGTTGGTGTCGAGGATCTTGCGGAAGGCGTCCGGGTCGAGGTCCATGAGCGGACCGAACACGGGGTTGATCCCGACGTTGCCGACCAGCACGTCGAGCCTGCCGAAGGTGTCGACCGCCGTCCGGACCGCTGCCGCCCGGTGCTCGGGGTCACCGGTGTTGCCCGGCACCGCGACGGCGACGTCCGGGCCGCCCAGCCGGTCGACCGCCTCGGCGAGCACCTCGGCGTTGCGGGCGGTGAGGACGACGCGGGCGCCGCGGTCCACCAGGCTCTGGGCGATCCCCAGTCCGATGCCCCGGCTGCCGCCGGTGACCAGTGCCGTGCGTCCCTCGAAACTGCCATCCGAACGGCCCACGCGCTTCCTGCCTCCCACGTCCGATGTATCGCGGCCTCACGCTAGGTCGAGGGGCGGCAGTGGGCCGCGGCGGCCCCGACCGGGCCTCGGGTGACTCAGCACACAGCCGCTACACGTTGCGGACGCCGCATCCCGGTCACACACTCGCCATCGGCAGGCGATCCGCGTGACACACGCGGTTGCAGCGGACGTCGCCACGGCATCACCGCACGACCAGCACCACCGCACCACCCAGCAGGCCCACGACGGGGTGGGCCGCGACCGACGTCCGGTACCCGCCAGGGACTGGAACGAGAGGTGTTACTCATGCCTGCTCCCCGCAGGACCGTGCGCGCTCAGTTCGCCGCAGCGCCCGCCCGCCTCCGCGTGGGCATCGTGGGTGCCGGCCGGGTCGGCGCCGTCCTCGGTGCCGCGCTCTCCGCCGCAGGCCACGACGTCGTCGCGGCCGCCGGCCTCTCCACCGCCTCCGCCGACCGTGCCGCCCGCCTGCTGCCCGGCGTGCCACTGCTGCCCGCCGACGAGGTGGTGGCCGCCGCCGATCTGGTCGTCCTCGCCGTGCCCGACGACACGCTGCCGGGGCTGGTCGCCGGCCTCGCCGAGACCGGCGTCTGGCGGGCCGGCCAGCTGACCTTCCACACCTCGGGCGCGCACGGCCTCGCCGTCCTGGAGCCCGCGGAACAGATGGGCGTGCTGCCCCTGGCGTTGCACCCGGCGATGACCTTCTCCGGCGCCCCTGAGGACGCCGACCGCCTGGGCGGGGCACCCTTCGGGGTGACCAGCCGGCCCGAGCACCGCGCGGTCGCCGAGACCCTGGTCCTCGAGATGGGGGGCGAGCCGTTCTTCGTCGACGAGGCGGACCGGCGGCTCTACCACGCGGCCCTCGTGACCGGCGCCAACCACCTGGTCACCCTCGTCGCCGAGGCCGCCGACCTGCTGCGCACCGCCGGCATCACCGACCCGGCGCGCGTGCTGGCGCCGCTCCTGACCGCCGCCCTCGACAACGGCCTGCGCCGTGGCGACCGCGGGCTGACCGGCCCGGTC
Organism: Blastococcus sp.; assembly: GCA_025465355.1. Classification (GTDB taxonomy): domain Bacteria; phylum Actinomycetota; class Actinomycetes; order Mycobacteriales; family Geodermatophilaceae; genus Blastococcus_B. Next base: position 11,952 of record JAODNN010000067.1, read on the forward strand.
AGCCGGGGCGACGTCGGCACCGTCAGCGACCACCTGGAGACGCTCACCGAGCGTGCTCCCGACTCGGTCGCCGCCTACGTCGCGATGGCACAGCGGACCACCGAGCGCGCGCTGTCGGCCGGCCGGCTCAAGCGACACGAGGGCGCGCCGCTGCTCGACCTGCTGACGGCGGCCCGGCACGGCGACCCGGCGGGTTCCCGATGACGACCACCGCCACGAGACCCGCGGTCGCCGAGTCGGTCGCCGACCTCCGTCGGCTCCGGAACTCACTGCCCGGAGCCGTCGCCCTGGTGCCCACGATGGGCGCGCTGCACGAAGGGCACCGCGCGCTGGTCCGCGCGGCGAAGCAGCGGGCCGCCTCCGTGGTCGTCTCCGTCTTCGTGAACCCCACCCAGTTCGGCCCGAACGAGGACTTCGACCGCTATCCGCGGACCTGGGACGCCGATCTGGCGGCCCTGGCCGAGGAGGGCGCCGACCTGGTCTTCCACCCGGGGGTCGAGGACGTCTACCCGCCCGGCGCGGTCGGGGTGACCGTCGACCCGGGCCCGCTGGGTCACGTTCTCGAGGGCGCGCTCCGCCCTGGTCACTTTGCCGGTGTGCTCACCGTCGTCGCCAAGCTCTTCGGCCTCGTGCGACCCGACGTCGCGCTGTTCGGCGAGAAGGACTACCAGCAGCTCACGCTGATCCGCGCCATGGCCCGGGAACTCGCCCTCGGCGTGGAGGTGGTCGGCATCCCGACCGTCCGCGAGGACGACGGGATGGCGTTGTCGAGCCGGAACCGCTACCTGGATCCGGAGCAGCGCGCGGCTGCGGTGGCGATCTCTGCCGCGCTGCGGGCCGCCGCAGCAGCCGGCCCGGACGGCGGTGCCGCGGTGCTCGCCGCTGCCCACGCGGTGCTGGACGCCGAGCCCTCACTCATCCCGGACTACCTCGAACTCACCGACCCGGACCTGGGCCCGGCACCTGATGCCGGTCCCGCTCGGCTGCTGATCGCCGCCCGCGCCGGAAGCACCCGACTGCTCGACAACGCCGCGATCGCGCTTGCCGGCCCGGCTCACTCCTGGGGAGACCGCCGATGATGCGCACCATGCTCAAGTCCAAGATCCACCGCGCCACGGTCACCCAGGCCGACCTGCACTACGTGGGCTCGGTGACGATCGACGAGGACCTCCTCGAGGCCGCGGATCTCCTGCCGGGGGAGCAGGTCGCGATCGTCGACGTCACCAACGGCGCCCGCCTGGAGACCTATGCCATCCCCGGCGACCGGGGCAGCGGCGTCATCGGCATCAACGGTGCCGCGGCGCACCTGGTTCACCCGGGCGACCTGGTGATCATGATCAGCTACGGCGTCATGGACGAGTCCGAGGCGACGAGCTGGATCCCGCGGGTCGTGCATGTCGACGGCGCCAATCGCATCGTCGAGCTCGGCGGCGATCCGGCCGCGCCGTCCCCGGGCGTCCGGGGACAGCTCCGGGGCGACGTGGTGCACGACACCGTCGTCGGCTGAGCCGTGCTGCTCACGGTCGACATCGGCAACAGCCAGACCGTTCTCGCCACCTTCGACGGCGGGACGCGCGTCGGGAGCTGGCGCGTGACGACGTTCCCCCGGGCGACCGCCGACGAGCTCCGGCTGCTCTGGCGCGGCCTGCTGCAGGACAGCACGGTGACCGGCGTCGCGGCCTGCTCCACCGTGCCCGCGCTGTTGCCGGCGTTGCGCGAGCTGCTGGATTCCCTGGAGGTCCCGGTCGTGCTGATCGGCCCCGGCGTGCGGACCGGCGTCGCCCTGCACGTGGACAACCCGCGGGAGGTGGGCGCCGACCGGGTGGTCACTGCGCTGGCCGCGCACGAGCTGTTCGGCCGCGCGCCGGACGGGCGCGGCCGGCCGGTCATCGTGGTCGACTTCGGCACCTCCACCAACGTGGACGCCGTCGGCCCGGACGGCCAGTTTCTCGGCGGCGCCCTGGCGCCCGGGGTGGAGGTCAGCCTCGACGCCCTCGCCCACCGGGCCGCGCAGCTGCGGTCGGTGGAGCTCACCGTGCCCCCGCACGCCATCGGCAAGAACACGGTCGAGGCGCTGCAGTCCGGCCTCGTGCTCGGCTTCGCCGGCCTCGTCGACGGTCTCGTCAGCCGGATCGCCGCCGAGATGGTCGCCTCGTTCGGGTCGGCGCCGCTCGTCGTCGCGACCGGTGGACTGGCCCCGCTGGTGGTGGACAGCTGCCGCTCGATCGGTGAGCGCGAGCCCGACCTGACCGTGCACGGGTTGCGGCTGGCCTTCGAGCGCCGGCAGGCCGGTGATCGTCACCCGCCGACCCGCCGTACGGCCTCCCCGTAGGCTCGGCGTCGCCCGAGCGAGCCTGTGAGCTCGGCCATGTACACAGCAGCGCTCGCGAACGCGATCGACGAGCGCCGGCAAGGAGAGCACGTGAGCGAAGGCCCCCCGGTACCCGATGACGTCGACGAACTGCCCGAGCAACTCCGGGTGCGCCGGGCCAAGGTGGACCGGCTGCGGGAGGGCGGCACCGACCCGTACCCGGTGACCGTCGCCCGGACGACGACGCTGGCCGACGTCCGCGCAGCCCATCCCGATCTGCCGCCGGACGCCATGACCGGTGAGACCGTCGGTGTCACCGGCCGCGTCATCTTCTCCCGGAACACCGGCAAGCTGTGCTTCGCGACCCTGCGCGAGGGGGACGCCGAGCTGCAGGTGATGCTCTCGCGCGACCGCGTCGGCGAGGAGTCGCTCGCGGCGTGGAAGGCCGACATCGACCTCGGTGACCACGTGCTCGTCACCGGCGAGGTGGGCACCTCCCGGCGGGGTGAGCTGTCGGTCTTCGCCGACTCCTGGCAGCTGGCCGCCAAGGCCCTGCGCCCGCTGCCGGTCGCGCACAAGCCGATGAGCGAGGAGCTCCGGGTCCGCCGCCGCTATGTGGATCTCATCGTCCGCGACGAGGCGCGGCGCACCGTCCGTCAGCGCGCCACGGTCATGGCCGCGCTCCGAGCCGGTCTCGCCTCGCGGGGCTACCTCGAGGTCGAGACGCCGATGCTCCAGACGGTGCACGGGGGTGCCGCCGCCCGGCCCTTCCGCACCCACATGAACGCCTTCGATCTCGACCTGTACCTGCGTATCGCGCCCGAGCTGTTCCTCAAGCGGTGCATCGTCGGCGGACTGGACCGGGTCTTCGAGATCAACCGCAACTTCCGCAACGAGGGCGCCGACAGCTCGCACTCGCCGGAGTTTGCGATGCTCGAGGCCTATCAGGCCTACGCCGACTATCAGGAGATGGCGACGCTCACCCGGGAACTGATCCAGGAGAGCTGCGCGGCGCTGTTCGGTGACCACATCGCGCGGCACAACGACGGGACCGAGATCGACCTGTCGGGTGAGTGGCGGCAGGTACCGCTCTACACGCTGGTGTCCGAGGCGGTCGGTGAGACGGTCACGCCGGAGACGCCGTTGGGGCAACTGCGCGCCATCGCCGAGCGGCACGACGTCGGCGTGGACCCGGCCTGGATCCCCGGCAAGGTGGTCGAGGAGCTCTTCGAGGCACTCGTGCAGCCCACCCTCCAGGCGCCGACCTTCGTCATGGACTACCCGTTGGACACCTCGCCGCTGACCCGCGCGCACCGCTCGAAGCCGGGGCTGGCCGAGAAGTGGGACCTCTACATCGGCGGCATCGAACGGGCCACCGCGTACTCCGAGCTGGTCGACCCGATCACCCAGCGGGAACGGTTCACCGCTCAGGCGGCGCTGGCCGCGGCCGGCGACCCGGAGGCGATGGCCCTCGACGAGGACTTCCTCGAGGCGCTGGAGTACGGCATGCCCCCCACGGGGGGCATGGGGATGGGTATGGACCGGCTGATGATGACGCTGACGGGCCTCGGAATTCGGGAAACGATCCTGTTTCCGCTGGTCAGGCCAATTAGCTCTTGAACTGAACCGGTAGGGTTCGTTTCCCTGACCAAAGGGGAGTCCCCCGCGGGCTAATGGTGAAATAGCGCCAGGACTGTGCTGTAATGGTGTTGTCATCCCGACCGGGAGGCAATTCCGGCCGGCGTTCACGCCGTTGCGAGAAGTGAGGAACATAAATGGCTCGCAAGGTCCAGGTCATCCTGAGCGACGACCTCGACGAGAACCTCTCCGCCGACGAGACCGTGACCTTTGCGCTCGACGGCACGACGTACGAGATCGACCTGGCGGACAAGAACGCCAAGGAGATGCGGGACGCCTTCTCGCGGTACGTCTCGGCGGCCCGCAAGGTCGGCCGCGGCAACCGTGCATCCGGGGGCGGCCGCTCCCGCGCCACCGGTGGCCGCATGGACCGCGAGCAGGCCGGCGCGATCCGCGACTGGGCCCGCAAGAACGGTCACGCGGTCAGCGACCGCGGCCGTATCCCCGCGAGCGTCGTCGAGGCCTACGAGTCCGCGCACTAAGACCTCGCACGGAGGCTGAGCCTCTGGACGGGGCCACACGGACTCCGCGTACTGCTGATGTACGTGTGACGTCCGCGTGTTTCGTGCTGCCGCCGGCCCGGTTCCCCTTGGGGGAGTCGGGCCGGCGTCGTCTCCCGCCGTCTCCGGGGACGTTTCCGCGTCCGCTGTCGGCGTAACCGGGGCGGAACACGGCCCTGGTGCGGGCCGTTGGACCCAGCAGTCATCCACCGAGCCCGCCGCATCGGCGACGGGAGCGCGTGGTCCGCGACTACAGTGGAATGACCGGTGCCCCGCGCGCCGACGGATGTCGGGTGCTCCTTCCCCTCCACGGGCAGGGCAGCGCCGGACCAGCCGGTCAGAGGAGATTCAGCAGATGTTCGAACGGTTTACCGACCGAGCCCGCCGTGTGGTTGTCCTGGCCCAGGAAGAGGCCCGGATGCTCAACCACAACTACATCGGCACCGAGCACATCCTCCTGGGTCTGATCCACGAGGGTGAGGGCGTCGCCGCCAAGGCACTCGAGTCCCTCGGCATCTCGCTGGAGGGTGTCCGCCAGCAGGTGGAGGAGATCATCGGACAGGGCCAGCAGGCCCCCTCCGGTCACATCCCCTTCACGCCGCGGGCGAAGAAGGTGCTGGAGCTGTCGCTGCGCGAAGCCCTGCAGCTCGGCCACAACTACATCGGCACCGAGCACATCCTGCTCGGCTTGATCCGCGAGGGTGAGGGCGTCGCAGCCCAGGTCCTCGTGAAGCTCGGCGCCGACCTGAACCGCGTCCGCCAGCAGGTCATCCAGCTGCTGTCCGGTTACCAGGGCAAGGAGCCGGCCGCGGCCGGCGGTCCGGCCGAGGGCACGCCCTCGACCTCCCTGGTCCTCGACCAGTTCGGCCGGAACCTGACCCAGGCCGCGCGCGACTCCAAGCTCGACCCGGTCATCGGGCGCGCCAAGGAGATCGAGCGGGTCATGCAGGTCCTGTCCCGGCGGACCAAGAACAACCCCGTCCTGATCGGCGAGCCCGGCGTCGGCAAGACCGCCGTCGTCGAGGGTCTTGCCCAGGCCATCGTCAAGGGCGAGGTGCCCGAGACGCTGAAGGACAAGCAGCTCTACACGCTGGACCTCGGCGCGCTCGTCGCCGGTTCCCGCTACCGCGGTGACTTCGAGGAGCGGCTGAAGAAGGTTCTGAAGGAGATCCGCACCCGCGGCGACATCATCCTGTTCATCGACGAGATCCACACCCTCGTCGGCGCAGGTGCCGCGGAGGGCGCGATCGACGCCGCCAGCATCCTCAAGCCGATGCTCGCGCGCGGTGAGCTGCAGACCATCGGCGCGACCACGCTGGACGAGTACCGCAAGCACCTGGAGAAGGACGCCGCGCTCGAGCGCCGGTTCCAGCCGATCCAGGTCGGCGAGCCGACGTTGCAGCACACGATCGAGATCCTCAAGGGTCTGCGGGACCGGTACGAGGCACACCACCGGATCAGCATCACCGACTCCGCCCTGGTGGCGGCGGCGACGCTGGCCGACCGGTACATCTCCGACCGGTTCCTGCCCGACAAGGCGATCGACCTGATCGACGAGGCCGGCGCCCGCATGCGCATCAAGCGGATGACGGCCCCGCCGGACCTGCGTGAGTTCGACGACCGGATCGCCGGCATCCGCCGCGAGAAGGAGTCGGCGATCGACGCGCAGGACTTCGAGAAGGCCGCGTCGCTGCGCGACAAGGAGAAGCAGCTCCTGGGCGAGAAGGCCGAGCGCGAGAAGCAGTGGAAGGCCGGCGACATGGACGTCGTCGCCGAGGTCGACGACGAGCAGATCGCCGAGGTGCTGGCCAACTGGACCGGCATCCCCGTCTTCAAGCTCACCGAGGAGGAGACCACGCGTCTGCTCCGCATGGAGGACGAGCTCCACAAGCGGATCATCGGCCAGGAAGAGGCCATCAAGAGCGTCAGCCAGGCGATCCGGCGCACGCGTGCGGGCCTCAAGGACCCGCGCCGTCCCGGTGGTTCGTTCATCTTCGCCGGCCCCTCGGGCGTCGGTAAGACCGAGCTGGCGAAGGCGTTGGCACAGTTCCTGTTCGGTGAGGACGACGCGCTCATCCAGATCGACATGGGCGAGTTCCACGACCGCTTCACGGTGTCCCGCCTGGTCGGTGCGCCTCCCGGCTATGTCGGATACGACGAGGGTGGCCAGCTGACCGAGAAGGTGCGGCGCAAGCCGTTCTCGGTGGTCCTCTTCGATGAGATCGAGAAGGCGCACGCGGACGTGTTCAACACGCTCCTGCAGGTGCTGGAAGACGGTCGCCTCACCGATGGTCAGGGCCGGATCGTGGACTTCAAGAACACGATCCTGATCCTGACGACCAACCTCGGTACCCGGGACATCTCCAAGGCTGTCGGTCTCGGATTCCAGGTCGGCAACGACACTCAGAGCAACTACGAGCGGATGAAGCTGAAGGTCAACGAAGAGCTCAAGCAGCACTTCCGGCCTGAGTTCCTCAACCGCATCGACGACATCGTCGTGTTCCACCAGCTGACCGAGGACGAGATCGTCAACATCGTCGATCTCATGCTCAACCGGGTGGAGGGCCAGCTGGCCAACAAGGACATGGCGCTCGAGGTGACGCCCGCGGCGAAGAAGCTGCTGGCCGCCCGTGGCTTCGACCCGGTCCTGGGTGCCCGGCCGCTGCGCCGGACCATCCAGCGGGAGATCGAGGACGCCCTGAGCGAGAAGATCCTCTACGGCGAGCTGGCCGCGGGCCAGATCATCGTGGTGGATGTCGACGACCAGGAGGGCGCGGCGCAGAAGTTCACCTTCCGCGGCGAGGCCAAGCCGATCGACATGCCCGACACCCCGCCGGTCGCCCTCTCGGGCGCCGAGGGTGACGAGGAGGGCCCGGCCGCCTCGGCCGAGTAACACCCGCACGACCGACAGGGCCGTCTCCCGCGAGGGAGACGGCCCTGTCGTCGTTTCCCCCAGAGTTGATCATCGTCGAATGGCTGGCGTGGCCGGCGTGTCGTGCAGCCATATGACGATGATCAACTCTCGGGGAGGGTGAACAACCCGTCCGCGGTCTGCTCGACCAGGCCGTCCACGAGGAGGGAGTCCAGGCAGCGAGACCGCTGGACGGCGTCGTCCCACGCGGCCTCGAGGTCACCTGGACCGACCGGAGCGTGCGCCGCACGGAGGACGTCGAGCAGCCGGCCGCGCACCTGCCGGTCGGTGCCGGTGAACTTCTGCACCCGCCGTGGGGGGCCGTCGTAGGGCGGGCAGCCCGCGAGCTGCCACGCACAGCGGTCCCGGACGGGGCAGACGCCGCACCGCGGGGTCCCTGCCACGCAGACCAGCGCGCCCAGCTCCATCACCGCTACGGAGAAGCGCACCGCCCGCTCCGGGTCGGCAGGAGCCAGTGCGCTGATGTCGTGGAGATCGGCCGCCTGGGCATTCCCGGCCTCGGCCCGGCCGTGCACCAGGCGGGCGACGACCCGACGGACGTTCGTGTCGACCACCGGCTGCGCAGTGCCATGGCCGAAGCAGGCCACCGCCCGGGCGGTGTAGGTGCCTACGCCGGGCAGCGCCTCGAGGTCGGTGACGTCTGCCGGGACGACCCCTCCGTGCTGTTCGACGACGGCGACGGCGGCCTCGCGCAGCCGCAGCGCGCGCCGCGGATAGCCGAGCTTGTCCCATGCGCGGATCACGTCGGCCGGGGTGGCCGCGGCGAGGTCGGCGGGGGTGGGCCACCGCTCCAACCAGCGGCGCCAGACCGGCTCGACCCGTGCCACCGGCGTCTGCTGGAGCATCACCTCGCTGACCAGCACAGCCCACGCGTCGACGCCGGGACGGCGCCACGGCAGGTCGCGGGCGGCTCCGGCGTACCACTCGACGATGGCATCGCCCGTACCTGTCCTGGTCACGAGGACACAGTGTGCCGTCCGGGGCAGCGGCGTGCCGGGGGCGCCCGGCCGGGCGGGGAGCACTACCGTTCCCGGCGTGCTGCACCCGGTCGGCAAGCTGCCCGCCGCCGTCTACTGGCGACGCCGGCTGCTCCTCCTCGTCGTGCTGCTGGTCGTCCTCGGCGGCGGCGGATGGTTCGGGTACACCCTGTGGAGTCGGCACCTGGCGAGCGCCTCGGCGGCTGCCGCGAACCCCAGTGCAGCGGCCCCCACCGGAACCCCGGCACTGGAACAGGTGGTGCCGTCGCTGGTCAGCCTGCGGACGCCGAGCGCGCTACCGACGACTGCCCCCAAGCGCACGCCCGCCCCCCTGGCGCCAGCTCCGAAGCCCGGCGGCCCGTGCACGGACGCCATGATCAGCCTCACCGTGCGGGCGCCCGCGGCGGTGGCGGCGGCCGGTAAGCCGACCTTCGCCCTGGTGGTCATGAACACGTCCCCCGTGCCGTGCGTGCGCACGTTGGACAAGGGACAGCAGGAACTGGTGCTGCTCGACTCCGCGGGCCACCGAGTATGGGGCAGCAACGACTGCTTCCCGGAGGCCAGCAGCGACACCCGCACGCTCGCGCCTCGGGCTGCGGTGGCATTCCCGGTGATCTGGGGCGGCCTGACGAGCGAGCCGACCTGCGCCGCGCCCCGCACGCAGCCGAAGCCGGGCACCTACGTGCTGCGCGGGCGGCTGGCTACCAAGACCTCGCCGAACACCCCCATCAGGCTCGGCTGACGAACGGCCGCCGGCTCAGCTGTACCGGTCGAGGATCGACGTCTCGGCCAGCCGCGAGAGACCCTCGCGGATTCCCCGGGCCCGCGCCTCGCCGACGCCTTCGACCGAGAGCAGGTCCTCGATCGTGGCGGCCAGCAGCTTCTGCAGCCCTCCGAAGTGGTCGACCAGCCGGTCGATGATCCCCCCGGGCAGTCGCGGCACGCGGGCCAGCAGTCGGTAGCCGCGCGGGCTGACCGGGGAGTCGAGCGCGTCGGGGGAGGTCGGCAGCCCGTAGCAGCGGGCGACGGCGGAGAGGTCCAGCAATTCGGTCGCCGAGAGCGCGCGTAGGTCGGTGAGGACCTGCTCGATCGTGCGCGGGCGACGGCCCCCGTTCGGCAGGTAATCGCGGACCAGCAGCCCACGGTCCTCCTCCACCCCGGCGAGCATCTCGTCGAGCTGCAGGGCCAGCAGCCGGCCGTCGGTGCCGAGCTCTACGACGAAGCCCTCGATCTCGTCGGCGATCCGCCGGACCATCTCCAGCCGCTGGCTGACGCTCATCGCGTCGCGGACGGTCACGAGATCCTCGATCTCGAGAGCCGAGAGCGTGCTGGCCACCTCATCCAGGCGCAGCTTGTAGCGCTCCAGGGCAGCCAGTGCCTGGTTGGCGCGGGCGAGGATCGTGGTCGGGTGCTCCAGGGTGTACCTGCGCCCGGCCACGTAGACGCTGATGATGTGCATCGACTGGCTGACCGAGATCACCGGGAAGCCCGTCTGGATGGCGACCCGCTCGGCCGTGCGGTGCCGGGTGCCCGATTCCTCGGTGGGGATCGTCGGGTCGGGCATGAGGTGCACGCCGGCGCGGACGATGCGCGTGCCGTCGTAGGAGACGATCACTGCGCCGTCCATCTTCGCCAGCTCACGCAGTCGGGTGGCCGACAGGGCGACGTCCAGTGCGAAGCCGCCGGTGCACAGTGACTCCACCACCCGGTCGTAGCCCAGGACGATCAGTGCGCCCGTGCGGCCGGCGAGGATGCGCTCCAGCCCATCGCGCAGTGCGGTCCCCGGGGCGATCCGGCCGAGGAGTTCCCGCAGCGCGATCTCGGGATCCACAACGGCGGACACACGGGCTCCTGACGGTCGAGTGGTGCGATGTACGAGTCTACGTGGCCCGGACGATCGGACACCGGGCTCGGGGTCACAGGACGGACCGCGGCCCGATCCCTGCGTGGAACGAGACTCCGTGAAACGAGACTCTAGGGGTCTAGAACAGTCGTGAGAAGGCGGTACCGAGGTCGGGGACCTCGATCAGCCGCATCCCCTTGGGCGCCGAACCCGGGTCCTGGGGAACGAGGGCGACCCGGTAACCCTGCCGTGCGGCCTCCGCCAGCCGCCGGCTGGTGCCCCCGACCCGGCGGATCTCTCCGGACAGCCCGACCTCACCTATCGCCACTGTCCCGGCCGGCAGGGGGCGGTCCTTGGCCGCCGAGGCGATCGCCAGCGCGAGTGCGAGGTCGCTGGCCGGCTCGACGATGCGCACCCCGCCCACCGAGGCGGCGAACACGTCGGCGTCGGCGAGCTTGACCCCGCCCCGTCGCTCGACGACGGCATTGACCATGGCGACCCGTTGCGCATCCAGGCCGCTGACCGCCCGGCGCGGCGAACCACCGCCGCTGGTGCTGGCGACCAGCGCCTGCACCTCCGCCAGCAGTGGCCTGCTGCCCTCGAGCGTCACGGTGACGCAGCTGCCCGGAACGGGGGCTGTGCGGCGAGAGACGAACAGCGCGGAGGGGTCGGGGACGCCGACGACGCCGTTGTCGCCGATCTCGAAGCAGCCGATCTCGTCGGCGGGGCCGAACCGGTTCTTGATGGCGCGCACCAACCGGAGCGTCGAGTGCCGTTCGCCGTCGAAGGAGATGACGACGTCGACCAGGTGTTCCAGCGTGCGCGGGCCGGCGATCGCGCCGTCCTTGGTGACGTGCCCGACCAGGATCGTGGTCATGCCCCGGCTCTTGGCGACGGCGCTGAGGGCGGAGGCGACCGCCCGGACCTGGGTGGCCCCGCCGTCGGTGCCCTCGACGGCGGGGGAGCGCACCGTCTGGACGCTGTCGAGGATCAACAGGGTGGGCGCGACCTGATCGATGTGCGCCAGGACGGCGGACAGCTCCGTCTCGGCCGCCAGGTAGAGGCGTTCGTGCAGCGCCCCGATCCGCTCAGCGCGCAGCCGCACCTGGCCGGCCGACTCCTCGCCGGAGATGACCAGCGCCGGCCCGTTGGTGGCGGCCACCCGATGGGCCACCTCCAGCAGCAGGGTGGATTTTCCGACGCCGGGCTCGCCGGCGACCAGCAGGACGCCACCGGGCACCAGCCCGCCGCCGAGGACCCGGTCGAACTCCGGGATGCCGGTAGGGACCGCCCGCGCGCCGGCCAGCTCGATCTGGGCGATCGGCCGGGCGGGGGCGGTCACCGGCCCGGCGGAGACGGAGCGGAGGGCGGCTGCCGGTGCCCCGGATTCCAGCAGGCTGCCCCAGGCCTGGCACTCCGGGCAGCGCCCGACCCATTTGGCCGAGGCGTAGCCGCACTCGGTGCAGCGGTGGGCGGGGCGTGCGGACTTCACTCCTGGCGCAGGCACGACGGCGACGCTAACCGCTGGTGCCGACAGTTCGGGGGAGGGCGGGTCGGTCGGCGGCCCGGCTCTCGATCAGCCGGCGGACTCGCTCTGGTGGAAGTCGTAGGTCTCGCTGCGCTCCAGCGGCTGCGACGGAGTCGCCACCGTCGCCTTCACGGTCACCTCGCCCGCCTTCGCGAAGGTGAGGACCAGCGTGACGTACTGGCCGGTCGTGAGGCCCTGGTCGAGCCCGATCAGCGTGATGTGGGTGTTGTCCTGACCCACGAACACCGTTGAGTGGGCGGGCACCGGGATCTCGGTGGGAACCGCGCTGGCCGGCGCCGTTCCGGTCGCCGTTCCCCCAGCCGTACCGGTCGGCGTCGCAGTCGTCGCAGTCGTCGTGGGGGTGCCGGCCGAGGTGACCGCCGTGCTGGAGGAGGTGGCCGCCGTCCCGGGCGATGTGGCTGCCGCGCTGGAGGAGGTGGCCGCGGCGCTGGAGGAGGTGGCGGACGCCGTCGACACGTCGGTGAAGACGGCGCGCTGGAAGCCGGTCCCGGTGACGCTGGTCAGCGCGTCGTCCTGGGGGCCGTCGTTGGCGATCGCCATCTGCAGCTCGGCGTTGTCGCCGCTCGCGTAGCTGCCGCTGCTGGGGAACGCGATGCGCACCTGGCGCAGGGAGATGTCACCCACCTGAGCCTGGCCGCCGGTCTTGTCCCGTTGCTGCGTGGCCGTCTGCGTGACCTGCCCCGAGCTGCAGGCGGAGAGCGCGACCGGGGAGAAGAGCAGTACGCCCAGCGTGGCGGCGCGCAGCGCGCGGTTCACAGCCGTCGACCTCCAGCGGGAAAGGGCGTGTCACCGCGGGATCGGTGGCACAGCGTCCTGCCGAGCCTATCGGGCCGCTCGGAGGGCCGCCCGCAGGGAAGGCGGGGCGACGGCGAGTCTCCGTGTTCGGTCCGATCCCGGCGCCGCTCTGCCGATACCCAGAGGAACGGCTGAGCGACCGGGGAGGGCGAATGCGGACGGGGCTGCCCTTCGACGACGTCCTGGTCGCGGCTCAGGCCGGAGCGGCGTGGGCTTTCGAGGTGTTCTACCGGGACCTGTCGCCCGCCGTCACCGGCTACCTGCGGCTGCACGGCGCCGCCGAGCCCGACGATCTGGCCAGCGAGACCTTTCTCGGCGTCTTCACGGGCCTCGGCAGCTTCCGCGGGGACGAGGACGCCCTTCGGGCGTGGGTCTTCACCATCGCCCACCGTCGTCTCGTCGACGACTGGCGGCGCCGCAGCCGCCGCCCGCAGCTCGCCGACGACTCCGGAGACCTCACCGCTCACCTCGGCGGTGACGTGGAGGACGACGTTCTGGTGCGGCTGGGGGCCGACACCGTCCAGCGGCTGTGTGGTCGGCTGCCCGACGACCAGCGGGCCGTGGTTCTCCTGCGCATCCTCGCCGACCTGACGATCGAGCAGGTAGCCGCGGCGATGGACAGGTCCGTGGCCTCGGTGAAGGCGCTCCAACGGCGCGGTTTGCGGACACTGCGGGCCGAGCTCGAGAACTCCGCCGAAAAAGTTGGTGTGGACGCGCACCCCTATGGGCCACTCCGGCGATGACAGGGGTGAGATGACCACAGCAGCCGACGATTCCGCCGCCGAGGAGGCCTTCGAGGCCTACCTCGCCGGTCGTTCCGTTGCGGCGGAAGGCGCCCACCTGGCCGCCTTCGCCGGTGCGGTCCGTGCGACGGCGCACGAGCCGGGCCGGCCGAACGCCGCCCTGGCCGAGCTGCTGGCGACCGGTCTTCTCGTCGACCAGCCCCTGCCGTCCGCACGGACGGCCAAGAGACGGAGACGTCCCATGTGGTTCTTCACGGCCATCCTCGCCAAGATCGCGTCCGCGGGTGCGGTCGCTCAGGCCGCGGCCGGCGCCGGCATCGTCCTGGTCGGTTTCGCCGGTACAGGCGCGGCCGGGGCGTTGCCCGACCCCGTGCAGCACACCTTCGCGACCGTGGTCGCCACCATCACGCCGTTGACCGCGCCGGACCGCCCGGACCGCTCGGGCAGCACGGGGACGGCCACCACGGAGCCGGTCACCACGACGCCCCCGGCCACGCCGACCACCGGGTCGGCCGACCCGGCGGGCACCACGGACGGCGCCGGCGACCCCGCCACGGACACGACCTCCGCGCCGAAGAACTTCGGGCAGAAGGTCAGCGAGCACGCCCACAACGGCGGCGTCGACGGGCACCAGGTCAGCAGCTGGGCGCATGAGCGCAAGAACGGTTCCGCCACCACCGGCGCCCGGGAAACCGAGGCCCCGGAATCCGAGGCGCCGGAATCCGAGGCGCCGGAGACCGAGGGCTCGGACGACGACTCCGCCCACCGCAGCGGCCACGGCAAGTCCGGCGGCGAGGGCGGCCACGGGCGCGACTGAGCTGCGCCGGTGGCGCCGCGGTCAGCTGACCGCGGCGCCACCCACGACCAGTAACAGCACGTCCAGGACGGTCAGCAGCATGACCGCCGGGAACGCGGCCCGGCGGAAGCGGCCTGTCCCGCCGAGGATGGCGAGGACCACGGCCGGCACCGCGACGGTCAGGCTCACCCAGCCGGTCACCGTCGCGGGCCCTGGCGGTCCGAACACCAGGGCGAGGGATGCCGCGCCCAGGAGCGCGGCGCCGACCACCGCAGAGATACGGGGGCCCAGTCGGTGCGGCAGGCCCCGGACGCCGGTGGCCAGGTCGTCCTCCAGGTCGGGTGCGACGTTCGCCAGGTGCGCCACACCGCCGAGGGCCGCTCCGGCGCCTACGAGCCACCACGGCGCGAGGGGAGTGCCGGGCGCTGCGGCGACCACACCGGCGGGCAGCGCGCCGAACCCCGTGAGATAGGGCAGCCCCGACGCCGCGGTGCGCTTCAGGCCGGCGTTGTACGCCCATCCGCTGGCGACGAGGGTGAGCAGCAACCCCGCCGGCACGACGCCGAGCAGGAGCGACAGGACGACGGCCGTGGCGGCGGCGGCAAGGGCGGCCCACCGGAGCGTCGCGGGACGGACCGCTCCCTGGACCACCGGCTTGTCCGCGCGGGCCACCACGCGGTCCCGGTCGGCGTCGAGCCAGTCGTTGCTCCAGCCGATGGAGGCCTGACCTGCGAGAACGGCGGCGCAGAGGAGGACGAGCCGCTCGGCGGGAACGCCGGCGACGCTCCCGAGGAGGGTCGCGACGGTCGTGACCGCGACCGTCGGGCCGAGGTGCGTGGCACGGGCGAGGGCGCGCGGAAGGGGCGTCCAGCGAGGGCGGGCAGGCACATCGGCCACGCTCTGTCAACCCCTCCCACATGGTCGGGCAGCCCTCTGACCTGCATATTTGCTACTCGGCTCAGATCCGTTCGTCAGTCTGCCGTGGTAACCTGGGGGACAGCGAAAGGGGTCACATCCACATGGGCTTCACTGTCGGCGAGACCGTCGTCTACCCGCACCACGGTGCGGCGCTCATCGAGGCGATCGAGCAGCGGACCATCAAGGGCGTCGAGAAGGCGTACCTCGTACTGAAGGTCGCTCAGGGCGACCTGACCGTTCGGGTGCCGGCTGACAACGCAGAGATCGTCGGCGTCCGTGACGTCGTCGGCCAGGAGGGCCTGAACAAGGTCTTCGAGGTGCTGCGCGCCCCGCACACCGAGGAGCCGACCAACTGGTCGCGCCGCTACAAGGCGAACCTCGAGAAGTTGGCGTCAGGTGACGTGAACAAGGTCGCCGAGGTCGTGCGTGACCTCTGGCGTCGCGACAAGGACCGGGGTCTCTCGGCCGGCGAGAAGCGGATGCTCTCCAAGGCCCGCCAGATCCTGGTGAGCGAGCTCGCGCTCGCCGAGGGCACCAACGAGGACAAGGCCGAGATCCTTCTCGACGAGGTCCTGGCTTCCTGATCCACCAGTTCGCCCGTTCCTCACAGACCACTCCCGTGCACGCTGTCGGCATCGTCCCAGCGGCCGGGAGTGGTCTGCGTCTGGGGGCCGACCAGCCAAAAGCACTGGTTTCCCTCGGTGGTCGCCCGCTCGTCCGGTGGGCCGTCGACGCGCTGCGGTCCGGGGGGGTGGCCGACGTGATCGTCGCCGTCCCGGCGGGTCGTCGGGACGCGTTCGAGGCGGTGCTGCCGGCCGACGTCCGGCTCGTCGAGGGCGGGATGACCCGCACGGCCTCGGTCCGGGCGGCGCTGGCCGCGGCGGGCTCGTCCGCGGACGCCGTCCTCGTCCACGACGCGGCCCGCCCGCTCACCCCGCCGGACGTGGTCGCCCGCGTACTCGCTGCGCTGGCCGCAGGTGCTCGAGCCGTCGTCCCCGTGCTTCCGGTCGTCGACACCACCGTCGTCGTCGACGCCGACGGCGTGATCAACCATGACGTACCCCGTGCACCGTTGCGGCGCGTGCAGACCCCCCAGGGCTTCGACCGGGCCACGCTTGCCGACGCTTACGCGCGGCTGGACGACACGGCCGAGCTCACCGACGACGCCGCGGTGGTCCGGGCTGACGGCGTGCTGGTCACCACCGTCGACGGCGACGAGCGGTCCGTCAAGGTCACGGTCGCGCACGACCTCGCCCTCGCCGAGCTGCAGGTGAGCACGGTGCGCCGATGAGCAGCGAGCTGCCACGGGTCGGCATCGGCGCCGACGTGCACCCCATCGAGGCGGGCCGGCCCTGCCGGCTGGCCGGCCTGGACTGGCCGGGGGCCGACGGTTGCGCCGGGCACTCCGACGGGGACGTCGTGGCGCATGCCCTCACCGACGCGGTGCTCTCGGCCGCCGGTCTGGGTGACATCGGCGGGCTGCTCGGCACCGACGACCCCCGCTGGGCCGGCGCCCGTGGGGTGGCCGTCCTCGAGCACGTCCGGGAGGTGCTCGTCGCCGCCGGATGGCAGGTCGGCAACGCCTCCGTCCAGTTGGTCGCCAGCACTCCCACGCTCGGTCCCAGGCGGGCCGAGGCGGAGGCTGCGCTGTCCGCCGCACTGGGCGCCCCGGTGAGCGTCAGCGCCACCACGACCGACGGGCTCGGGCTGACGGGGCGGGGGGAGGGGCGGGCGGCCGTGGCAACGGCGCTGGTCGTTCGCAGCACGTCCGTAGACTCCCCGCAGTGAGCCTCCGCCTCTACGACACGGCCGCGCATGCGGTGCGCGACTTCTCGCCGCTGCGTGCGGGAAGTGTGTCCATGTACGTCTGCGGGCTCACCGTCCAGGGGCCGCCGCACATCGGCCACATCCGGTTCGCGCTCGCCTTCGACGTGCTGCGCCGCTGGCTGCTGCACACCGGCTACGACGTCACGTACATCCGCAACGTCACCGACATCGACGACAAGATCCTGGCGAAGGCCGCAGCGGCCGGGGTCCCGTGGTGGGCGTGGGCCTACGAGAACGAGCGCGCCGCCACCCGCGCCTACGACGTCCTCGGCGTGCTGCCGCCCACCTACGAGCCGCGCGCCACCGGGCACGTTCCGGAGATGGTCGAGCTGATCGAGCGGCTGATCGAGCGCGGCCACGCCTACGCGGTCGACGGCGACGTGTACTTCGATGTCCGCTCCTACCCCGCCTACGGCGAGCTCACCGGGCAGAAGCTCGAGGACCTGCAGCCCGCCGCGGACACCGAGACCGATGCGCGCAAGCGCGACCCGCGCGACTTCGCCCTCTGGAAGGCACACAAGGACGGCGAGCCCGAGACCGCGTCCTGGCCGACCCCGTGGGGGCGGGGGCGGCCGGGCTGGCACCTCGAGTGCTCGGCGATGGCCGAGAAGTATCTGGGCCCGCAGTTCGACATCCACGGCGGGGGCCTGGACCTGCGCTTCCCGCACCACGAGAACGAGCAGGCGCAGTCGCGGGCGGCCGGTGACGGCTTCGCGCAGTACTGGCTGCACAACGGCTGGGTGACGCTCGGCGGCGAGAAGATGAGCAAGTCGCTGGGTAACACCGCGCTCGTCGACGAGGTCGTCAAGCGGGTCCGGCCCGTCGAGCTTCGCTACTACCTGGTGACGCCGCACTACCGCTCCACGGTCGAGTTCACGGACGCGGCGCTCGACGAGGCCGGGGCGGCCTACCGGCGGATCGAGTCCTTCGTGAAGCGGGCCGCCGAGCGCGTCGGGGAGCACGCCGGCAAGGCGCTTCTCACCGAAGACTTCCGCGCCGCGATGGACGGCGACCTCGGCACTCCCGCTGCGATCGCCGCCGTCCATGAGGTCGTGCGGCAGGGCAACACGGCGCTGGCCGACGGCGACGACGCGGCGCTGGCGCAGACCCTCATGTCGGTACGCGCCATGATGGGCGTGCTCGGGCTCGATCCGCTCGACCCGCAGTGGGCCGTCGGCGGCGACGAGAAGCTGGGCGAGGCCACCGACGGTCTCGTCTCGCTCGCCCTGGAGCAGCGGCAGGCGGCCCGGGCCCGCAAGGACTTCGCCGCGGCCGATGCCATCCGTGACCAGCTCACCGCCCTCGGCGTCACCGTCGAGGACACCCCCCAGGGACCCAGATGGGAGCTGACCCGCTGATGGCCGGCAACAGCCAGCGCCGCGGCCGCACAACAGGTGCGGGCAAGAAGACAGCCACCGCAGGGACCGGCGGCAAGGGCCGTCGCGCTTTGGCCGGCCGGGGCGCGACGCCGCCGGCCGAGGCCCGTCCTGGGCACCCGGCGCAGCGCCGGGCCGCCGCGGAGGCCCGGCAGCGGGCTGACCGTGCCCGTGCCCGCCAGCGCGCGGAGGAGACCCCCGAGCTGCTTCTCGGCCGCAACCCGGTGGTCGAGGCGCTGCGGGCGCAGATCCCCGCGACCGCGCTCTACGTGGTCACCGGCGACAACCAGCGCACGTCCGACGAGCGGATCGCCGAAGCCATCACGCTGGCCGCCGACCGCGGCTTGCCGCTGCTCGAGGTGGGCAAGGCCGAGTTCGACCGGATGTCCAGCGGTGCGCTGCACCAGGGCATCGGCCTGCAGGTACCGCCGTACGACTACGCCCACCCCGACGACCTGCTGGATGTGGCCCGCGACTCGGGTCGGCCGCCGCTGATCGTGGCGATGGACGGCGTGACCGATCCGCGCAACCTCGGCGCCGTCGTCCGGTCCGCAGCCGCTTTCGACGCCCACGGCGTCGTGGTCCCGCAGCGCAGGGCGGTCGGCATGACGGCGTCCGCGTGGCGCACCAGCGCCGGTGCCGCGGCCCGCATCCGGGTGGCCCGAGCGGTCAACCTGTCGCGTGCGCTCGCGTCGTACCAGGAGGCCGGGCTGCAGACGGTGGGACTGGCCGCCGACGGCGACATCGACCTCGACCGCTACGACGGATTCGCCGATCCGGTCGCCCTCGTGGTCGGCGCCGAAGGCACGGGTCTGTCCCGGCTGGTGCGGGAGCGCTGCGACGTCGTCGTCCGCATCCCTATCGACCGGGCCACCGAGTCGCTCAACGTGAGCGTCGCGGCCGGTATCGCCCTCTACCAGGCGGGCATGGCGCGGCGGTCGTCCTGACCCAGCCGCGCCCGGCGACGGCCGGCGCTCGGCTGGTCAGGCGACGACCACTTCGACCCCGGCGCGGTCGAGGGCGGCGAGCGTGTCGGGATCGGCGCCGTCGTCGGTGATCAGGACGTCGACGTCCTCGGGGACGGCGAACCGGACGAGTGTCTCGCGGTTCAGCTTGCTGGAGTCCGCGAGCACGATCACCCGCTGGCCCGCGTGCACCATGGCGCGCTTCACCGAGGCCTCAGCCTCGTCCGGGGTCGTGAAGCCGTGGTCGGCGGTCAGGCCATTGGTGCCGAGGAACGCCACGTCGACGCGGAGATCGGCCAGTTTCCGGTTGGTCTCCTCGCCGACGGCGCATTGCGTGACGCCTCGCACGCGGCCGCCCAGGATCTGAACCGCGATGCCCGGCGCGTGCGCCAGGCGGGCCGCGATGGGCACCGCGTTCGTCACGATCAGCAGCCGGCGGTCGGTCGGCAGGACCTCGGCGAGGGCCGCCGTCGTGGTGCCGCCGTCGAGGATGATGCTCCCGTTGGTGCCGGGGAGGAACTCCAGCGCTGCGCCGGCGATCGCGGCCTTCTGCTCGGCCAGCCGGCCGGTCCGCTCGCCGAGGCCGAGCTCGACGAGGGCCACGGCGCTGACCGGCACCGCGCCGCCGTGCACGCGGCGGAGCATCCCCGCCCGCTCCAGGACGGCGAGGTCGCGCCGCACCGTCTCGGTGGTGACGCCGAACTGCTCGGCGGCCGCGGTCACGCTCACGCGGCCACGGTTGCCCACCAGTTGCGCCAAGGCGTGTTGCCGCTCTTCGGGATACATCGGAACCACCTTCGCACGCCCATCGTGACTGCCCGAGCCTGTTGCCTCATGTCGTGCTTCTGTGGGTTTCTGTTGAAGCGTGTTGACAGACTAGTCGGTGTACGTGACCCTGATCACGTCTTGCGGAGTTCTCGCCGAAAACACCCCGCACGGGTGGGGGGCGCTCGCGCACCAGGCCACGTCCATGTCCGTCCGTCCCACGGGGAGAGAGCCAGTGAGCGCAACCACAGCAGCACCTGCGGGGCAGTCGGGCGCCAGGATCGCGGTGCAGAAGTTCGGCACCTTCCTGTCCGGGATGATCATGCCGAACATCGCGGCGTTCATCGCCTGGGGCTTCATCACGGCGCTCTTCATCGAGAAGGGCCCGTTCCCGGTGGGCGGCATCGGCGGTTTCGGCCTCGACAGTGCGGGCGCGCCGAACACCGGCCTCGTCGGCCCGATGATCCGTTTCATGCTGCCGCTGCTCATCGCGGCGCAGGGTGGCCGGATGGTCTACGGCATCCGCGGTTCCGTGGTCGCGGTCGTCGCGACCATGGGCGTCATCGTGAGCACCGAGCAGCCGATGTTCCTCGGCGCGCTGATCATGGCGCCCCTGGCCGCCTGGGTGATGAAGCAGCTCGACAAGCTCTGGGACGGCAAGATCAAGCCGGGCTTCGAGATGCTGGTGAACAACTTCTCCGCCGGTATCGCCGCCGCCCTGCTCGCCGTCGCCGGCTTCTTCGCGTTCGGGCCGGTCATCTCGGGCATCTCGAAGGGGCTCGGCAACGGCGTGAACTGGCTGGTCGCGCACTCCATCCTGCCGCTGGCCAGCATCATCATCGAGCCGGCCAAGGTGCTGTTCCTCAACAACGCCATCAACCACGGCGTGCTGACCCCGCTCGGCGTCCAGCAGTCCGCGGACACCGGCAAGTCCATCCTGTTCCTGCTGGAGGCCAACCCCGGCCCGGGGCTCGGTGTCCTGCTCGCCTACTCGCTGTTCGGCCGGGGGATGGCCCGCAGCACGGCGCCCGGCGCGATCATCATCCACTTCTTCGGCGGGATCCACGAGATCTACTTCCCGTACGTGCTGATGAAGCCGATCCTGCTGCTCGGCACGATCGCCGGCGGCATGGTGGGCATCGGCACGCTGGTCGTCTTCGGTGCCGGCCTGCGGGCGCCCGCCGCTCCCGGCTCGATCATCGCGGTGCTCGCGGAGACCGCCAGCGGCAGCTACGTGGGCGTCATCCTGTCCGTCCTGCTCGCGGCGGCGACGTCGTTCCTCATCTGCTCGGTCCTGCTCAAGCTCGACCGCAACAAGGGCGGTGACCTGGCGGGGGCGACCGCCGAGATGGAGGCCATGAAGGGCACGCGGAGCTCGGTCGCCGGTTACCTCACGCCCGAGGAGGAGGCGGTCCAGGACGAGCTCGACGCCGCCGGCGTGGCGCACCACGGTTCCGGGGTCCGGAAGCCGATCCACTCCATCGTCTTCGCCTGCGACGCCGGCATGGGGTCCAGTGCGATGGGCGCCTCGGTGCTGCGCAACAAGATCAAGAAGGCGGGGTTCGGGGACGTCGACGTGAAGAACGTGGCGATCGCCAACCTGACCGACGACGTCGACCTCATCGTGACGCATCAGGACCTGACCCCCCGCGCGCGCACCATGTCGCCCTCGGCACAGCACGTGTCGGTCGACAACTTCATGAACAGCCCGCAGTACGACGCGATCGTCGAGCAGTTGAAGACCACCAACGCCGAGGGCGCCTCGTCCACGCGTTGAACCGACCGGCCGGCCGGCACCCGGAACCTGGGTGCCGGCCGGCCGCACCACATCCAGGGGGCCACATGAGCGACGTCCTGACCCAGTCCCACATCAAGGTGCCCGGTACCGCCCGCAGCAAGGACGACGCCATCCGCGAGGCGGGGCAGCTCCTGGTCGAGGCGGGGGCTGTCAGCCCCGCCTACGTGGACGCGATGTTCGAGCGGGAGAAGTCGGTGTCCACCTACATGGGCAACTTCCTCGCGATCCCGCACGGCACCAACGAGGCCAAGGACGCCATCACCCGGTCGGCCATCTCGGTCGTGCGGTACGACGCGCCGATCGACTGGGACGGCAACGAGGTCCGCTTCGCGGTCGGGATCGCCGGCGTCGAGAACAGCCACCTGGAGATACTCGGGAAGATCGCGATCGTGTTCTCGGACTCCGACGAGGTCGACAAGCTGCTCGCCGCCCGGTCGGCGGAGGAGCTCTTCCAGCTGCTCGACGCGGTCAACGAGTAGAAGGACCACCGTTCCCCCCACGCCTCGCACGCTCGGTGCGGGGCCCTGAACGATGGCCGTTCCAGAACGTCACCAGGAAAGGAAAGCGAGCAAATGAAGGTCCTGCGCTTCTACGCGCCGAAGGACGTCCGGCTCGAGGACGTCCCCGAGCCGGAGTGCGGCCCGGACGAGGTCAAGCTCCGGGTTCGCAACTGCTCCACGTGCGGCACCGACGTGAAGATCTTCAACAACGGGCACCAGAACATCAGCCCGCCGCGAACCATGGGTCACGAGGTGGCCGGCGAGGTCGTCGAGGTGGGCGCGAACGTCAGCGGCTGGTCCGTCGGGGACCGCGCCCAGGTGATCGCGGCCGTTCCCGACGGGGAGTGCTACGAGTGCCGCAAGGGCTGGATGGCCGTCTGCGAGAACCAGACCTCCATCGGGTACCAGTACGAGGGTGGCTTCGCCGAGTACATGATCGTGCCCCGGCAGGTGCTGAAGGTCGACGGCCTCAACCGGATCCCGGACAACATCGGGTACGACGAGGCGTCGGTCGCCGAGCCGTTCGCCTGCGCCATCAACGCCCAGGAGCTGATCCACGTGGGCGACGGCGACACCGTCGTCGTCTTCGGGGCCGGCCCCATCGGCTGCATCCACATCCGCCTGGCGCGCGCCAACGGCGCGAGCCGGGTCTTCCTCATCGACGTGAACGCCGAACGGCTGAAGATGTCCGCCGACGCCGTCCGGCCCGACGAGGTGATCAACGGCAGCGAGGTCGACGTCGTCGAGCGCGTCAAGGAGCTCACCGGTGGACGCGGCGCCGACGTCGTCATCACCGCGACCGCGGCCAACATCGCCCAGGAGCAGGCGATCGGCATGGCGGCCCGGCGCGGCCGGATCTCCTTCTTCGGCGGACTCCCGAAGACCGATCCCTACATCCGGTGCGACTCCAACCTGGTGCACTACCGCGAGCTGATGATCATGGGGGCGAACGGATCCGCGCCCGAGCACAACAAGCGGGCGCTGGAGTACATCTCCAGCGGAAAGGTCCCCGTCAAAGACCTCATCACCGCGCGGCTGCCCCTGGAGCGCGCCCTGGAGGCCTTCGACATCGTCGCCAAGGGCGAGGCCATCAAGGTGACGATCGAGCCCTGACACCGCTGAGGGAGTCGCTCGTGTGCGGACACCGCACCCGAGCGATTCCGGTCAGCTGAGCAGCTGGCCCACCGTGTAGATGACCAGGCCGGCGAGCCCGCCGACGACGGTGCCGTTGACCCGGATCCACTGCAGGTCGCGGCCGACCTGCAGCTCGATCCGGCGGCTGGTCTCGTCGGTGTCCCAGCGGGCGACCGTGCTGCTGACCAGGTCGGCGATGTCGACGGAGAACCGCTCGACCAGGTAGCCCGCGATGCTGTGCGAGTGCCGCTGCACGAGCTCGCGCACGGTCGGGTCGGTCTGCAGCAGCCGGGCGCCGTCCCGGATGAATCCGGCGAGGCGGGACCGCAGCTCGGAGTCCGGATCCGCCGCCGCACTCAGGACGGCGTTCTTGGCCGTGGTCCACAGCGACCCCGACCAGGTGCGGACGGCGGGGTGCTCGAGCAGCTCCTTCTTCAGGCCCTCGATCCGTGCCGCGGTGTCCGGGTCGCTGCGCAGGTCGTGCACGTAGGCGCGCAGCCGGGCGTCGTAGGCCCGCCGGAGCTCGTGTCGCGGATCGGTGCCCACCTCCTCGAGGAAGGCCTGGAGGCCGGCGAAGACCCGGTCGAACACCCGGTCGTCGACCCAGTCGGGCACCCACGAGGGCGAGGCGTCACCGAGCTGCGCGCGGAAGACCAGCCGGTTGTCCTGGAGGAACCGGGCCAGCGCGCGCAGGGCCGCCGACATCACCTCCTGGTGCCGGTCGCCCTCGACGACCAGTTCCAGCACGCGGGCCACCGCCGGGGCGGCGGGGGTCGCGTGCAGCTTGCGGTCGACCAGGTCGGCCACCGCCGGCTCGAGGTCCTCGTCGCGCAACAGCTCGGACAGGGCGGTGACCGCGGCGGCGGCGTCGCCGGCGAGCCGCTCCGCGCGCCCGGGCGCCGCCAGGAACGCCCCGAGCCGGCCGGGCACGTCGATCGTCATGAGCTTGGTCTCGACGACGCTGCGGGTCAGGAAGTTCTCCTGCACGAAGGTGCCGAGGCTGGCGCCGATCTGGTCCTTCTTGCGCGGGATGATCGCCGTGTGCGGGATCGGCAGCCCCAGGGGATGCCGGAACAGGGCGGTGACGGCGAACCAGTCGGCGAGCGCGCCGACCATCGATGCCTCGGCGGTGGCGCGGACATAGCCGACCCACGCGCCGGCGTCCCGCCCGAACAGCACACACGCGAGGAAGACCACAGCGGCCAGCGCGAAGAGTCCGGTCGCCCGCCGCTTCATGCGGGCCAGGTCGATGGCTCGTTGCGGGTCGTCGATCAGTCGGGGTACCGCCACGCATCCAGGCTACGGACCGGCCGGGATCAGCTCCCGGTGCCGAGGGTCACGCTCACCGACCGGGTGGCCTGGCCCTGGCGGACGGTCAGCGTGACCTTGTCGCCGGGGGCCTGACTGCGGATCGCCGCGGTGAGCTCGGTCGAGGTCGTCACGGGCCGGCTGCCGACGGCGGTGACGACGTCGCCTGCCTTCAGCCCCGCCTGTGCGGCCGCGCCTCCCCCCACGACCTGCACGATCCCGGCGCCGGTGCCCACGGAGGAGTTCGTGGCGTCGGCGGCCGTGCGGGCGCTCACCCCGAGCACGGCGTGGCTGGCCTTGCCGGTCTTGATGATCTCGTCGGCGATCCGCTGCGCCGTGTGGCTGGGGATGGCGAAGCCGACCCCGATGTTGCCGCTCTGCGACGAGCCCTCACCCAGCCCCGAGGCGACTGTCGCGATGGCCGTGTTGATCCCGATGACCTCGCCGGCGCCGTTGACCAGCGCGCCACCGGAGTTGCCGGGGTTGATCGCGGCGTCGGTCTGGATGGCGTCGATCACTGTGGCGTCGTTCTGCGTGGATCCGGTGGAGACGGCCCGGCCCGTCGCGCTGATGATGCCGTCGGTCACCGTGTTGGACAGCCCGAGCGGGGCGCCGATGGCCACGGCCAGGTCACCCACCTGCACCTTGGTCGAGTCGGCGAACGTGGCCGGGGTGAGGCCGGAGGCGCCGGACAGCTTGACGACGGAGAGGTCGGAGGTCGGGTCGGTGCCGACGACGGTCGCCTCGTAGAGGGAGCCGTTGGCGGTGCGGACCTGGACCGTGCCGGTGCCCGACCCGTCCAGGGTGACCACGTGGTTGTTGGTGAGCACGTACCCGTCGGCGCTGAGGACGACGCCCGATCCACTGCCCCCGCTGGAGCCGTTCGTGACGTAGATGGTGACCACGCTGGGGGCGGCCTTCGCGGCGGCGGCGGTGGCGGTCGTCGCCGTCTGCGGGTTCTTGATGACGACGCTCTGAGCGGCCGCGGTCGAGCCCTGCGACACCGTGTTCTGGTCCATCAGCGCCACCACACCGGCACCCGCGCCGCCGCCGATCACGGCGCCGGCGACAAGGCCTGCGATGCCTGTCCGCAGCCGGCGGGAGCGGCGCGCGGCGGGGTCGGCGGCCGGGTCGACCGGCTGTGCCGTGCCGTAAGCGCTGCCGTAGCCACCGCCGTAGCCGCCGCCCGAGTCTCCGGCGTAGTTCCCGTAGCTCGTCCCGGGGGCGGCTCCATAGCCGGTTCCATAGCCGGTTCCGTAGCCGGTTCCGTAGCCCGACGAGGGGGCCTGGCCGGGGTAGGCGGGCCCGGGCTGGGTCCGGGTCGGGTCCCAGAACGGTTGCTGCTGTGCCGGGTGGGTGGGAGTCGGCTGAGTGGGCTGGGCCGAGGCGGGCTGGGCCGGGCCGGACTCCCCGGACGGGCCGGCGGAGGGGGCGAGGTGCTCGCCGCCGTCGGCACCAGGCCCGGTGGTCGCCGGCTGGTCGTGATCGCTCACTGCTCGTGTCCTCCCTACGCCCGGCCGTCCGGCCGTAGCGACGGGTCCACTGTGCAACGTCGCGCTTTGGCGGTGCTGGAGGTCAGCTGTGAGATTCCTGGACGTCGTGGCGGATCAGCCGGTGGCGGCGGCGTTCTCGTGCTCCTCGACATCGGTGCGACTTCCCGGTGGCACGAGCGCCATGGGGGAGGTGCAGTGCCTCAGGAGCCAGCGATGCGGTCCGTCCAGGGAGCGGTGCAGCACGCGGCCCGGGCCGGGGCTGAGCACGACCAACGGGGACGGGCACATGGCGGTGAGGAGCTGGCTGGGACTCGCGCCCGGCAGCTCGGTGAGGCTGACCTCGACGTCCGGGATCCGACGCTGCCACTGCGCCAGGTCGGCGGCGGCGTCCGGGGCGCCGTTGCGCGGCGATCGGGTCTGCAGCAGGAGCAGCGGCACCCGAGCGGCACGGGCCGCGTCAGCGGCGAAGCCGGCGACGGCTGCGTCGTCCGCCGCCTTGCCGATGCCCAGCACGGCGACGACCGGCCGGCCGGTGGGTGTGCGGCCCCGGAGCCGCGGCACGATGACGACCGGCGCCGGCGAGCGGGCGCTCACCCGCAGGGCGACCGACGCAAAGACCATCTCGTCGGCGGCGCCGGTCGTGGAACTGCCCAGAACCACCAGCTGACCACCGGCTGCCGCCCGCAGCAGGGCGGCCGCGGGATCACCGGGCACGACCTCCGTCGACGCGCGCACGCCCCGCGCGGCGTGCCGGGCGGCGGTGTAGGCCACCGCGGTGATCTGCCGGGCCCGGGGGAGCTCGGGGGACGGGGCACCCGAGACGTCCTGCCGGCCGAGGTAGTCGGCGGCGTGCAGGATCCGCAGCGGAGCATCCCGTCGCACGGCCTCGCGGGCCGCCCACCTGACGGCACCAAGAGCGCAGTCGCTGCCGTCCACGCCGACGACGATCTCGCGCGGTGGCGGGCCCTCGGCTTCGGAGGGTCCGCCGGGCTGTTCGCCCGGCGAGGTGCGGGCGTCGTCGCCCGCGGGGTCGAGCGGGGTGCCGGGCGTCGACATCGACACGGCGTACCTCCAGCGGCAGGTCGGTCCGTTCGGTTCCGAGCCTCCTCGCCCACGGGGACGGAAGGAAGGGCCACCGCTGTGCAGAAGTCGCGCGGTGCCGTGTGCATCGAGCCGAGGAATGGGTAGGGCGCCGGTGGATCCCTTCCCGGCCCGCGTCGGAGGCTGCCTGTGTTCTCCTCTCGCCCCATCGTTCGCGTCCTGCTCGGTCTGGCCCTCGCCTGTGGTGGTGCCGTGGCGCTGGTGGGAGGGCTGTACCTGCGAGGGCCAGGCCTGATCGCCGTCTGGGTGACCGGTGGCCTGGTGGGCTGCCTGGCGGCGGGGATCGCCCGGGAGGCGCCTGGGTCTGCGCGGACCGCACCGCTCGACGCGGCGGTGCGGGCCGGCGGCTGGACGATGCTCGCGCTGTTGATCCTGTCCGGAACGGCGGTCGTCTCCACCGGCGTGGTCGCGGTGGTGGTCGGAGCCGCCATGATCGGCCTCCTCGTCGTCCGGACCCTGCGCGGCCGAGGGGCCGGGCGGGCCACGCCCCCGGCGCCCGGCTCCCTCGTTCCACCGGCCCCGGACGCCGTCGCCACCGCCGGTCCGGTGCCCGGGCTCAGCACGCGCGCGCTGGGCCGGGAATGGCTGCGCACCACGGCGCTGCTCGCCGGGGGCCTGGCGCTCGCCGACCGCGCCGCCCTGGTCCGCCGGCGGCAGGAGGTCCTCGACGAGCTGGAACGGCGCGATCCCGTGGGTTTCGGCCGGTGGCTGGGCGCCGCGGGACCGGAGTCCGATCCCGCGGACTACGTGCGCGGCGAGCGCACCGCAGGCACCGACGCGGCCTGACCGGGGCAGCGCCACCTACGATCAGGGCGGTCACCGGCGGTGGCCACCGCCGGCGTGGCGCAACTGGTAGCGCACCCGACTTGTAATCGGGCGGTTCGGGGTTCGAGTCCCCGCGTCGGCTCACATCGGCTCACGATCCGGTCCGGGAGCGTTCGTCGAGCCCGGCCCGGGGAATCTGGACGTTCCCCTTCCGGCGCGACACCATGACCAGGTGATCGGGACGGCCTCTTCAGCGGTCCCCTACATCGGTCGCGAGGAACACCGGGCCGCGGTGGCCGCGGCATTCGCGGAAGCCGGGCACGTCGTCGTGATCCGCGGCGAGGCCGGCGTGGGCAAGTCCTCCCTCGTGGCAGCCGAGCGAGCCGGCGCTGCCACCGACGTCATCGAGGGGTGGTGCATGCAGCTGGCGGGTCAGCCGTTGCCGCTGGCCGCGCTCGAGCAGCTCTTCGACGCCCGCGGTGGCTGGCCGTCGGCGGCCGAGGGGCCGACAGAGCAACTGTCCTCCGAGCAGCGTCTCAAGGCGGTTCGGCAGTGGGCCGACGCGCTCGCGCCGGGCGGTTCGACGTCGGTGACCACGATCGTCGTCGAGGACCTGCAGTGGGCCGACGAGACGACCTGCGACTTCCTCGTCTACCTGGCGGTCACGGCCGGTCGCCGCCGGCTCAGCCTGGTCATCACCCTGCGCGACGACGAGGCCCCGAGCGTGGGGCGGATGCCCCAGGCGGTGGCCGAACTCTCCCGGCTGCCCGGCGCGCGGATCCTGGAGCTCGAACGTCTGGGGCGCGACGACTTCGCCGAGCTGGTCACCGTGTTGACCGGTGGAGAGCGGCTCGATCTCGACGCCTGGTACGAGCAGTCACAGGGCAACCCGTACCTGCTCGGTGAGCTGGTCAAGGATCCCGGCGCCCGCCGGGTGAAGGACGTGCTGCTCTCCCGCGTACGCACCCTCGGGCGCGACGCCACCGAGCTGGTCGGGCTGGCCGCCATCTTCGGGCTCTGGGTGGACGACCACCACCTGCACCGCGCCTCGGCACTGGCCGCCGACCGCTACACCGCCGCCGTCCACGAGGCGATCGACGCCGGGGTCTTCGTGGTGGACGGCTCGGACTACGCGTTCCGGCACAGCCTCATGTGCGAGGCGGTCCTCTCCCAGCTGCTGCCGGTCGAGCGCCGCCTGCTGCACGAGCGGGCCGCGCAGACCCTGGGCGACGGCCCGAACGACGACGTCGTGACGGCGGCGGCGGTCAGCCTGCACTGGGCGGCCGCCGGGGCCCCGGACCGGGCAGCCGAGTGGAGCCTGCAGGCGGCGCGCAAGGCCCGGTCGCTCAACGCGTTCACCGAAGCCTGGGCGCACTACCAGCGGGCCCTCGAGGTCGGCCGGCGTCTCGGCCCGGATGCCGACGGCGGGCTCGATCTCGCACTCGAGGCCGCCGGTACCGCCCGGCTGGCCGGTGATCCCGCCGCCGCGGCATCCCTGCTCGAGGCGGCGCTGGCGGCGCATCCGTCGGAGGGCGCCGAGCGGGCGAGCGCGCTGGAGCGGCTCGGCTGCTTCCTCTGGGAGGCGGGGCTGACCAGCCGCAGCGTCACCGCCTACGCCCAGGCCGCCGCCGCGCTGGGCCCGGAGGTCACCGCCTGCCACGCCCAGGTCTGGGGCGCGCTGGCCCGCTCCTCGTTCATCATGGCCGAGTTCGACGACGCGGTCCGGCTCTCCGATCGAGCGGTGTCGGCGGCGCGGGAGCACGGCACGACCGCCGTCCTGGCCGACGCGCTCACCACCCGCGGCGCGGCCGCCGCGTTCCAGGGGCGCCTCGGCGCCTTGGACGTGCTGCGCGAGGGGGTGCGGCTGGCGAGGGACGTCGAGGACCGCGCGGTCCTCTGCCGGAGCTACGCCAATCTCATCCTGGCCTACGAGTTCAGCGGGCTCCCGACGGAGGCCTGCGACGCCGCTCTCGAGGGGCTCGGCCTGCTGCCCGAGTACGGTCTCGAGCTGGCCGTCGGAGCCGCTCTGGCCTGCAACGCCGCGAACATGCTCCGCCGGCGGGGTCACTACGCGCAGTGCGCGGCGGTGCTCGCCGAGCTCCTCGACGGCCGGGTGGTCCAGGGTCAGGGCCTGCACCTGCACCTCGAGCGGGCCGAGCTCCAGCTCGCCATGGGCGATCCCGTCGCCGCCCGGGCGAGCCTCGCGGCGGCGGCGTCGCTGTGCGACGTCGACGAACCGGCCGTCGTCGCGGCTGTGGCGACCGCGACCGCCGAGCTGCTGAGGCAGGAGGGCGATCCCGACGGCTGCTACCGCACGGTGGACGACGCCCTCGGCCGGCTCGCGGGCACCCAGGACAAGCACTTCCGCACGGAGCTCGTCGTTCTCGGGCTGCGCAACGAGGCCGACCGGACCGCCGCCGCGCCCGGCCGGGTCGATACCGCCGGTGCGGCACGGATCGCCAGGCTGGCGGCGGAGCTCGACCACGTGGAGCCGGCGGCGGACGACGACGTGAACTACGCCGCCGACCACCGGACGGCACGCAACGAGCTGGCCCGTGCCGGGGGAGTGGCCACCGCCGAGGGCTGGGCCGACAGCGTCCGGCTCTGGCGGGCGGCGCTGCGTCCCCGGGAGGAGGCGTACGCGTTGTTCCGCCAGGCCGAGTGCCACGCGGAGGCCAAGCAACGGGACAAGGCCGCCTCTGCGGCGACGGTCGCCCGCGAGATGGCCCGGCAGCTGGGCGCGGTGCCGGTGCTGGCCGAGGTGGACGCGCTCATGGCCCGCAGCCGGCTCTCCGCGGCGCCGGCCCCGCGGGTGTCAGCGGAGTCGCGGCCGTACGGGCTCACCGAGCGGGAGTACGAGATCCTCGCGTTGTTGGGCACCGGTGCGACCAATCGGCAGATCGCCCGAAGATTGTTCATCAGTGATCGCACAGTGGGGGTCCATGTGTCCCGCGTTCTGCATAAGCTGCAGGTCACCAACCGTGCGCAGGCCGCAGCATTCGCGGTCAAGGTCGCCCGGTAACCGTCGGACGGTCCGCGCGAAAGGGCATTTCATGTCACCGGTCAAATTGTCGCTGTGGGGTTCCGGGGACGGCGCCGAGGAATCCTTCGAGCTGCCCGACGAGCTCGTGGGCAAGCTGCGGGAGACCGTCGACGCCCACCCTGACTTCACGTTGAGCGACGCGTTCCGGCAGGGCATCGAGCACGTGGTCGACAACGGCCCGCGCGGCGGCTCCGGGCCGATGCGCCCCGCTCCCTGACCTCAGGCGAACCTCGACTCGAGCTGCGTGCGCAGCGCGCGGACCGCGCGTCCCCGCAGCGGGCCGAGGCTGCCCCGCGGGATGCCGAGCTCGCGGCTGAGCGCGTCGTAGGACGCCGGCTCGCGCAGCAGGGCGCGGACCAGCCGGCGCTGGGTGTCCGGAAGCGTCTCCACCGCCCGGTCCAGCGCCCGGCTCAGTTCCCGCTGCATCATCGCCGCGGCCATCTCCTGGTCGTCGGGGGAGACGGAGTCGGCGACGTCCTGGCTCGGGACCGTCCGCTGCTGGCTCCGCACGACTGCCAGCGCCTCCCGGCGGGCGGTGGTCGACAGCCAGCCGGGCAGGCGCTCGGGGTCGTTGATCCGGGATGCGTTGCTGAGCAGCAGCACCCACGTGCGCTGTACGGCCTCGTCCACGTCGGCGTCGTTGCGGAGGACCGCCCGGGCCGATCCCCGCAGGAGGCCCTCGTAGCGCCGGACCGTCACCTGCCAGGTCGACTCGTCACCAGCGGCCAGGCGGGCGAGCAGGTCCCGGTCAGGAGAGGTCGCGGCGGGGTGGATGGCGTAGGCGAGAGCAGGCATCGGAGGGGCTCCTTCGGCGGCGGCGACGACGTGTCGATGCCGCCGAAGTCTTCGAGCGGAGCGGGTCCGGCAAATCCGCCGGACGACGTATCCGGGGCGACGGAAACGACGTACGCCGAGACGAGGTGTGCAGCCGCCCCGACGTACGCACTGCCGTGCCAGGGTCGGGGCGACCACCAACTCGGACAGTGCAGTGATGAGGAGATGCCGTGAGTGATCACGTGTACGGGCTGCGAGAGGTCGTCGGCACGAGCACGACCAGCGTCGACGACGCCGTCCGGACGGCGATCCGAAGGGCCGCCCGGACCGTCCGCAACATCGAATGGTTCGAGGCGAGCGAGGTCCGCGGCCAGGTGGTCGACGGCGACGTCGGCTACTTCCAGGTGACGGTGAAGTTCGGGTTCCGGATCGAGGAGTGAGCGCTCAGTCGAAGCTGCCCGAACCGTCCCGGCGGTACGGGGAGAGCCGCTCCACGCGCTCGCGCTCGGACCTCTCGGCCCGCACGCGGGCGGCCGTGCCCGGCGGGTAGCCGGCCTTGGCGGCGCGGTGCTCGATCGTCTCGGTCATGAAGGCCATCGAGAACGTCAGCCCGATGAAGAGCCCGCCGACGGCCGCCGACGCCCGGTAGCCGAACGGCACCGGGACGGCGACCAGGCACAGCACCACGAGCGGCGACATCTGCACCAGAGCCCGGGCGAAGTGCCGGAGGATCCAGGTGCGCCGCGTCGTGTCGGCCAGCACCCAGGGCGAGAGGCGGCGGGGGAGGCCGCCGCCGAGCGCGTACCAGATCCACTGCAGGGGGTTCGGCCGTTGTGCCCGCACCCCTCGACGGTAAGCCGTTCGAGAGCGTCCGTACGCGTGCCGTTGCCCGCGGACGTCACCGGGAGGACACTCCCCGCACCGCGCCTTGAGGAGGCCGTCGTGCAGATCAGCCAAGTGTTGCGTCACAAGGGCCATGAGGTGGCAACCATCGACGGCTCGGAGAGCGTCCGCACGGCGTTGGCGGTCCTCGCCGAGCACCGCATCGGTGCCCTGGTCGTCTCGTCCGACGGTGAGCGGGTCGAGGGCATCCTGTCGGAACGAGACGTGGCCCGTGGGCTGCACGAGCACGGCGCGGCCCTCCTCACCGAGCCGGTGTCCAGCGTGATGACCTCGCCGGTGCACACGTGCACCCCGCACGTGAGCGTCACCGAGCTCGCGCAGACGATGACCGACCACCGCTTTCGCCACGTGCCGGTGGTCGAGGACGCGAAGCTGATCGGAATCGTCTCGATCGGCGACGTCGTCAAGGCCCGCCTCGACGAGCTCGAGGACGAGCGCAAGCACATGGTCGACTACATCCAGACCGCCTGAAGCAGGACCCCGCTCCTCCTCACCCCTCGCACGCTCGGGCGGGACCCGGGAGGCGGCGTACGGTGCGGCCGTGGACGAGCGTCGCCTGGGGGTGGTTTCCGGGCTCGGCGCCTACGCGCTCTGGGGCCTGTTCCCGCTGTACTTCCCCCTGCTGGAGCCGGCCGGCGGCGTCGAGATCGTGGCGCATCGCGTGCTGTGGTCGCTGCTGTTCATCGCGGTACTGCTGACCGTCGTCCGCCGCTGGTCGCACGTGCGTGCGGCGGTCGCCGACCGGCGCACGCTGCTGGTGCTCGGTGGGGCCGCCGTGCTCATCTGCGGGAACTGGCTGGTGTTCGTCTACGGGGTCAACTCCGGGCACGTCGTCGAGACCTCCCTCGGCTACTTCATCAATCCGCTGGTGAGCGTGCTCCTCGGCGTCGTCGTGTTCAGCGAGCGGCTGCGGCCGATGCAGTGGGCTGCTGTCGTCATCGCTGCCATCGCCGTCGTGGTCCTCGCCGTCGACTACGGCCGGCCGCCGTGGATCGCACTGAGCCTGGCGCTGACCTTCGGCCTCTACGGGCTGATGAAGAAACTGGTCGTGGTCGAGGCAGCGCCCGGTCTGTTCGTGGAGACGGCCCTGGTCGCCGTTCCCGCAGCCGTCGTGCTGGGGGTCCTGCACGCGCACGGCTCCGGGACGTTCGGCAACGCCGGGGCGGGCCACGCGTTCCTGCTGGCCAGTTCAGGCATCGCGACGGCGATCCCGCTGCTGCTGTTCGCGGCTGCGGCGCGCCGGATCCCGCTGTCGACGGTCGGCCTCCTGCAGTACCTCACGCCCTCGATGCAGCTGCTGATCGGCGTATTCGTCTACCGCGAACCGATGCCGCCGGTGCGGCTCGCCGGATTCGCGATCGTGTGGCTGGCGCTGGCCGTCTTCACGGTGGACAGCCTGCGACACGCCCGGAGCGGAAGCCGGCGTGCGGTTGCGGAGGTCGTCCCCGCCGGTCTCTGAGACCTGCGGGGCCTGTGACTGACGGTGCGGAAGTGCTGTTCCGGTCGGATCCCTGGCACTGTCGGTGCCCCGGTCTACCGTCGGGGCCGAGCCGCTCCCGACGGTGGGGTGGCCAGGTACGGCAGGAGAAGGACGACCCATGACCAGCGACCCGATCCCGGTGGTCTCCCCACCCCGGGACGAGGGGTCCGGGGAGGCTTTTGTGCAGGTCGCGGCCGCGGGGCTGTCGCGGCGAGAGCACGAGATGCTCGTGTTCGAGCGGCAGTGGTGGCGCCGGGCCGGCGCCAAGGAGACTGCGATCCGTGACAGTTTCGGCCTCCCGCCGACTCGTTACTACCAGGTGCTCAACGCCCTGGTCGACCGTCCGGACGCCCTCGCGGCCGACCCGCTCCTGGTCAGGCGCCTGCGGCGACTGCGTTCGGCCCGGCAACTGAAGAGATCTCTTCAGGGTCCTGTCCAATGAGAGTTACAACCATTAGATTCGGTCACCGTGGGCAGGCACGCGGCGTCAGGCAGTGACGCACTCGACTGGGGGGTTGCACCCGTGGCCGCTGGGCGTCGCCGTACGGATCCGCCGGACGGGTTGTGGCGCGGCGCGTCCGCCGACGAGCTGAGCGACCAGCCCACCGACCCCGGCCGTGCACGCACGGAGCGTGCCGTCGGAGGGACCCGCGCGCCGGAGAGCCCCCGTCTGCGCCCTCGCCTGCCGTTGCCTCCGGTCCCGGCCGCGGCCGCCGGCCCGCGCACCACCGCCGCTCCTTTCCGCGCCGTACCGGCGCCGGACCGTGCGCCGGTCATGGCAGGGAGCGCTCCCGCTCCTGCCCAGCAGCTGCCGCCGAGCCGTCCCTGGACCGCCGACGACGCCCCCCTCGCCGTTCCCGGTCCGCGCGTCCCGGCGTCCCCGCCGGCCGCCGGCTACGGCGACTGGACCAAGCCGTCCCGCCCCGTGGACGAGGACCACCTCTCCGGACCGATCGGGGCGCGGGTTCCGGCCGCGCCTGCCACGACGGCGATCCCGGACCGCCCGGTCTCGGGCCGCCGCGGGCGTTCGGCCGACGCGTACGACGACGGCTACGCGAACGAGTACGACGACAGCTACGGCGACGAGCCCCTCGAGGCGCCCACCGCGGCGCCGGCTGCCTCCCGTGTCCCGGCCACCGGCCCGGTCGTCGGCGGTCGTGCCGCCAGGCGGGTGGAGCGTCAGGCCGCCGAGCAGGCGCGGCAGCGGGCCGCGAAGCGCAACGGGGTCTCCACCCCCTCGGCCACAGCCGTTCTGGACGAGGACGGCCGTCCCGATCGCAAACCCCGCCGGGTGGCCAAGGGCCTGGTAGCCATGGTGGTCGTCGCGCTCGGTGTGCTGGGCGCGTACTCGTTCGTGTCACCGAAGACCTCCGTGGCCGCGTCCCAGATGCCGGCCGCATCCGGCTCCGCCTCCGCAGCCGCGTCAGAGACGGCCGCGCTGCCGCCGCTGGCGACGACGGCGGTGGCACCCCCGGCGGTCGCTGCCGCCCCGGTCCGGGTGCCGGTGACGGTGCTCAACGCGACCGCCATCAACGGCCTGGCCGCCAAGGTGGCCGGCGCGCTGACCCCCAAGGGCTGGCCGGCCGGGGGTGTCGGCGCCTACAAGGCCGGTGACGTCGCCGCCAGCACGGTGTTCTTCACCCAGGGCGATGAGAAGCAGCGCCAGGCGGCCGTGCAGCTGGTCGACCAGTTCCCGAAGCTCACCGGCCCCGCGGTCCGGTTCTTCCAGCTTCCGGCCGGCGTCACGGCACCGGGCCTGGTCGTCGTCCTGACCGGGGACTGGCAGCCCTGATCGGCGGGGCGGAACACCTGCCGCCCCCCGTCCGTTGCCGCAGCGTGCGCCCCGCCCGCGGGATCGTGCGTTCTCGCCCGCGTCCCGGCGCCCGCGCGACGCTCGCTGTCCTGCTTCCCCTGCTGCTGCTCGCCGGGCTGGTGGGATTCGCCCCGCCTGCGTCCGCGGACGACGTCCGGACCGAACAGGCTCGCGTCCCGTCGGGCTCGGGGGCGAACGCCGTCCAGTTGGACACCACGCTCTATCTACCGGCCTCGACCGCCACCCACCCCGCTCCGGCGGTGGTGCTCGCGCACGGCTTCGGTGGCAGCAAGGACTCGGTGGCCGCCGACGCCCAGGACCTCGCCGGCCGGGGCTACGTCGTCCTCACCTACTCCGCGCGTGGTTTCGGCGCGAGCACCGGGCAGATCGGGCTGAACGACCCCCGCTTCGAGGTCGCCGACCTGTCCACCCTGATCGACCTGCTGGCGAAGCGGCACGAGGTGCAGCTGGACCGTCCCGGTGACCCGCGAGTGGGGGTGGCCGGCGGGTCGTACGGCGGTGCCCTGTCGTTGCTGGGCGCGGCCTACGACCGTCGCGTCGACGCGATCGCCCCGCAGATCACCTGGAACTCGCTGACCACGGCGCTCTTCCCCTCCCAGACCGGCTCGGTCGGCGACGCCGGGACGGTCGCCGCGACACCGCAGACCGGGGGGGACGCCGGCGTCTTCAAGCGGCTGTGGGCCGGGCTGTTCTTCGGCGTGGGCTCGGCGCCCTCCGGCGGCCTGCTCGGCCCGCTCGGTGGCGGCGGGGGAGGCGCGGCGCAGCCGGCGCCGCGGGTCGATCCCGCGGCCACGGACCCGGGGGCCGCGACTCGCGCGCTGACCTGCGGGCGCTTCCGCGCCGACATCTGTGCGGCCTACCAGTCCGCGGCGGCCAGCGGCACGCTGACCCCGCAGATCGCGGCCGTGCTGGACCGCAGCAGCCCGTCGCGGGTGCTCGACCGGATCCACGCGCCCACCCTGCTCGTGCAGGGCACCCAGGACTCGCTGTTCGGGCTCGGCCAGGCCGACGCGAACGCCCGGGGGATCGCCGCGAACGGCACCCCGGTGAAGGTCCTCTGGTATGCCGGCGGCCACGACTCGGGAGCGTCGGACCGGGTGACGCAGGATCTTCGCGCCCAGATCGCGGGCTGGTTCGACTGGTACCTGCGCAAGCAGGGGACCGATTCCGGCACCGGATTCGAGTTCCCCGCCCCGACGGGGCTGAGCGGAACCAGCGGCGGCACCGTCCAGGGCGGGACGCCGACCGTCCTCGCGCCCAGCTATCCGGGGCTCCACGGCACCGCCCCCGCCCCCCGCACCCGGGTCGCGGTCAGCGGGCCGACGCAGCCGGTCGTCACGCCCGCGGGCGGCACCCCGTCGGCCATCACCACCGTGCCCGGGCTGGGCTCGCTGAGCGCGCTGGGCGGCGCCCTCGGGGGGACGTCGGTCGAGATCCCCGGGCAGTTCGCCGCCTTCCGGAGCGTGCCCCTGAGGACGGCGCTCGACGTGGTGGGCGCGCCGACCGTGCAGCTGGACGTGTCGGCTGCCGGTGGTTCGGCCACGTTGTTCGCCAAGCTCTACGACGTCGGACCCGGCGGGGAGATGACGCTGCCCTCGGGGCTCGTCGCGCCACTGTCCCTGACCCGGGTGTCCTCCGACCCGGCCACACCCACGCGTGTCGCGGTCACCCTGCCGGCGATCGACCACCGCTTCGAGGCCGGCCACACGATGCGCCTGGTCGTCTCCTCCACCGACCAGGCCTACGCGCTCCCGTCCAGAGCGGCCGTCTACTCGGTCGGCCTCGCCGCGGGGGCCGGCAACGGGACCGCCGACCTCGCCGTCCCCCAGGTCGCCGGGCTGTCACAGGGCACGTCCGGCGTCGCGCGCTGGTGGGTGCTGCTGGCGATCCTCGCCGGGCTGGCGCTGGCCGGATGGGCAGCCGCCGAGCTGTGGGGCCGCCGTCGTCGCCGGCGGGTGTCGGCCGTCGAGCCCGACGGCGAGGACGTGCCGCTGCGCTTCGACGGCGTCACCAAGGCCTACAAGGACGGTTTCGTCGCCGTCCGCGACCTCTCCTTCGAGGTCCGACGAGGGCAGGTCCTCGGTCTGCTCGGGCCCAACGGCGCCGGGAAGACGACATCGCTGCGCATGCTGATGGGCCTGATCCGGCCCACGTCGGGGCGGATCAGCATCTTCGGGCACGCGGCGGGTCCGGGTGCGCCGGTGCTGTCCCGGCTGGGCTCCTTCGTGGAGGGCACCGGGCTCCAGCCGCACCTGTCCGGGCGGGACAACCTGACCCTGTACTGGGCCGCCACCGGCCGGCCGGCCGAGGACGCGCACCTCGAGGAGGCCATCGAGGTGGCCGGCCTCGGGACGGCGATCGACAAGCGGGTGCGCCGCTACAGCCAGGGCATGCGGCAGCGGGTGGCGATCGCGCAGGCGATGCTGGGCATGCCCGACCTGCTGGTGCTCGACGAGCCGACCAATGGGCTGGACCCGCCGCAGATCCACGCGATGCGCGAGGTGCTGCGTTCCTATGCCGCGACCGGTCGCACCGTGATCGTCTCCAGCCACCTGCTGTCGGAGATCGAGCAGACCTGCAGCCACGTCGTCGTCATGGCCAAGGGGGAGAAGATCGCGCAGGGCACCGTCGAGGAGATCGTGGGCACCGGCGGCGCGGTCCTGATCGGGCTGGACGATC
The DNA here is from genome assembly GCA_025465355.1 of Blastococcus sp. Taxonomy (GTDB): domain Bacteria; phylum Actinomycetota; class Actinomycetes; order Mycobacteriales; family Geodermatophilaceae; genus Blastococcus_B. The sequence goes on from JAODNN010000067.1 coordinate 50,699, forward strand.
CGGCCGACGCCGACAAGGCGGCCGCCGTCCTGGCCGCTCTGCCGGGCGTCGGCACGGTCGAGCGCGCCGACGACGGGCTGGTGGTGGACCTGGACGGCACCAGCCGCGCCCGGGCGCTGGAGGCGCTGATCGCCGCCGGGATCGGCGTCGACCAGCTGACCCCGCGGCGGCACCTCGAGGACGCGTTCCTGGCACTGGTGGGAGAGACGTCGTGAGCACGACCACCGAGCACGTCCAGCCGACCGGCGCGGTCGAGGGTTACCGGCCCGGCCGCACGTTGCGGCTCTCGGTCGAGCTGCGCCGCCAGTTCAAGCGCCGGCGGACCATCGGGGTGTTCGCGCTCATGGTCGTGCTGCCCCTGGTGCTCATCGCGGCGTTGCAGTTGGGCGCCAGCGACAACGCCCAGCAGAACAGCCGGATCAACCTGGTCGACGTCGCCACCGCCAGCGGGCTGAACTTCACGCTGTTCGTGCTGTTCGCGACCACAGGCTTCTTCCTGGTCGTGGTCTTCGCGCTGTTCTTCGGTGACACGGTGGCCAGCGAGGCGCAGTGGGGGTCGTTGCGGTACACGCTCGCCACCCCGGTGCCGCGCATGCGGCTGCTGCGGCAGAAGTGGTACGCGGCGCTCGTGCTGTCGCTCGGGGCGTTCGTGCTGCTGGTGGCGGTCGCCGTGGTGGCCGGTGGGATCACGTTCGGCTTCGACGCCATCCGGACGCCTGTCGGGGTCACCATCGGCCAGGGCGAGGGGCTGCTGCGGCTGGCCGGGATGGTCGGCTACCTCACCGTCCACCTGCTGGTCGTGGCCACTCTGGGCTTCTGGTTGTCGACGATCACCGACGCGCCGCTCGCTGCCGTCGGGGGCGCCATCTTCACGATGTTCGTGTTCGCGATCCTCGATCAGGTCGAGCAGTTGGGTGCGATCCGCGACTGGTTCCCGACGGCGGGGGAGTTCGCGTGGACCGACCTGCTGCAGACGCCGCTGGACTCCGGGGACCTCTTCCGCGGGGTGGTGCAGTCCCTGGTCTACGCCGCCCTCTTCACCGCGCTGGCCTTCCGGCACTTCGCCCGCCGGGATGTGACCAGCTAAAGGCTGGCGCGGACCGCCTGGGCCCAGCCCTCGCCCATCGCGCCGGCGGTGGCCCGCACGTTGGGGACGGCGGCCATCCGGTCGGCCATCCCGTCGACGGCGGCGCCGTTCGCGGTGATCCAGAGCCGGCCGACGGCGGGCGCCATCTCCAGATCGCTGACGCTGTCGCCGATCGCCACGGCGTCCGCCGGAGTGAGGCCGCGGCGTTCGAGGTCCCACGCGATGGCGGCGCCCTTGGAGATGCCGCGCGGCATCAGGTGGTAGACCCGCACCGGCCCGGGCGCGGCGTCCAGTGTCATCCGAGTCGTCGTCGGGAGGGCGCCGTTGTCCTTCAGTGTCAGCCAGCCGGCGCCCTGCTCCGCGAGCCAGGCGTCGACGGCCGGCGGGTCCACCCGGCCGCGGAGCAGGGCGTCGGCCGCGTGGGTGGCGTGCCAGGGCGCGTGCCACTCCAGCCGCCCCGGGTGCTCGGCGATCAGCCGGTCGACGACGCCGAGCTCCGTCATGACCGACATCGGCGTCCGCCCGGCGTACCGCTCGGGCAGCTCGCCGCTGAGGGCGTGGGTCTCCCGGCCGGCCTCCCAGGCGACGATCGCACCCAGTTCGGCGATGGCGCCGTCCGCGGCGAAGATGCGCGCCGCCTCGACCACCTGCTCGTACGTCCGCCCGCTGACCAGCACCAACGGCACGCCGGCGCGGTGCAGGTCGAACAGGGCCCCGGCCGGACCGTCGGTCAGTTCGCGGCCGGCGGTGTGCCAGAACGACCCGCGCGGGCCGACCATCGTGCCGTCGAGATCGGTGTAGACGATGCGGGCCGGCACGGCGTCCATCCTGGCCGGGCTCGGGTGCGTGCCGTCCACTGGGTACAGTCAGTGCCGTTCCACTCATCCAGAGGGGCAGAGGGACACGGCCCGATGAAGCCCCGGCAACCGCCGCCCGCGCATGCGCGGGCGGGAGGTGCCAATTCCGTCCCGCGCGGCTCGACGGCCCGGTGCGGGAAAGATGAGGAGGTAGTCGTCGCATGACTCTGACCGCTCCCACAACCACCGGCATCCCGGCGAATCCCGCCAAGGGCCTGGTCTGTCGTAACTGCGGTGCCACCTTCGGGCTGATCGCCGAGCACGCCTGCGCGGAGTGCTTCGGCCCGCTCGAGGTCGACTACGACGCCGAGACGATGCGCGCGGTCACCCGCGAGCAGATCGAGGCGGGGCCCCAGAACATCTGGCGCTACGTGGCGCTACTCCCGGTCGGTCACGACCCGGCGAGCCGCGTCACCCTGAACCCGGGGATGACGCCGCTGGTGCGTGCCGACCGGCTGGCCGAGGAGCTGGGCCTCACCGGTGGGCTGTGGGTCAAGGACGACTCCGCCAATCCCACGCACTCCTTCAAGGACCGCGTCGTCAGCCTCGCCGCGACGGCCGCGAAGGGCCTCGGGTACCGGAAGATCGCCGCGGCCTCGACCGGCAACCTGGCCAACTCCGTGGCCGCGCACGCCGCGCGGGCGGGGGTGGAGTCCTTCGTCTTCATCCCCGCCGACCTGGAGCCGGGCAAGGTCGTGCAGTCGGCGGTGTACGGCCAGACACTGGTCGCCGTCGACGGCTCCTACGACGACGTCAACCGGCTGACCAGCGAGCTCGCCGAGACAGACGAGTTCGAGGACACCGCGTTCGTCAACCAGAACGTGCGGCCCTACTACGCCGAGGGCTCCAAGACGATGGGCTACGAGATCGCCGAGCAGCTCGGCTGGCGGATCCCGGCCCAGGTGGTCATCCCGATGGCGTCGGGCTCGCTGCTGACCAAGGTGGACAAGGCCTTCCGGGAGCTGACCGCGGCCGGGATCGTCGAGGCCACGGAGTGGACCATCTTCGGCGCGCAGTCGGCCGGCTGCGACCCGATCGCGACCGCGTTCGACAACGGCTGGGACGTCGTCAAGCCGGTGAAACCGACGGGTATCGCGAAATCGCTGAACATCGGCAACCCTGCCGACGGCCCGTACGCGCTCGACGCGATCCGGCGCACCGGCGGGGCCGTGGGACGGGTCGGCGACGAGGCGATCGTGCAGGGCATCCGCGACCTCGCGCGCACGACCGGCGTGTTCGCCGAGACGGCCGGCGGTGTCACGGTCGCGGTGCTGCGCCGGCTGGTCGAGGACGGCCGGCTGGACCCCGCCAAGGAGACCGTCGTCCTCAACACCGGTGAGGGCCTGAAGACCCTCGACCCACTGGAGCCGGTGGTCGGCCCGACCCACCGGGTCGAGCCGTCGCTGAAGTCCGCCCGGGCGTCCGGCCTCATCGGCTGAGAGGTAGTGTCGGGCTCCTCCCCGGACCGAGTGACGGCGACGTCGCCGGATCCGGGCATGAAGCGTGCGTGAATGTGCTGCCAGACGGCCATTCCTGCTGTACCGTTCCGCGCGGTTCGAGTTCCACGTTCGTGTTCGGCGGGCGGAAGAGCTAGACCCGGTCCCCAGGTTCACGGGGGCCGTCCGCACGCACGAACGCAGGAGCACACGTGGCACAGGGCACCGTGAAGTGGTTCAACGCCGAGAAGGGCTTCGGCTTCATCGCCGTCGACGGCGGTCAGGACGTCTTCGTCCACTACTCGGCCATCCAGATGGACGGGTACAAGAGCCTCGAAGAGGGCCAGCGGGTCAACTTCGAGGTCGTCCAGGGCGCGAAGGGTCCGCAGGCAGACGCCGTCACGGCCGCCTGAACCCCAGCACTCCGCGCCGAGGCCCGGTTCCCCTTCGGGGAGCCGGGCCTCGGTCGTTTTCCCACCTCGACAGGGGGCTCTGCGCCCCCCGTTCTTGCACTCGCCAGGGTCGAGTGCCAAACTCATTTCTGGCACTCGGGTCACCCGAGTGCCAATCAGGTCGGAACGGTGAGGCACCGGTTCGTGGGCCGACGGAGCGTCCACGGGTCTCTGGTGTCGTCCGTCGCGGGCGCCGAACCCGGCCGTGCAGCGATCAATGCATGGAGGACATCACCACATGGCCAAGATGATCGCGTTCGACGAAGAGGCGCGCCGCGGGCTCGAGCGGGGCATGAACATCCTCGCCGACGCCGTGAAGGTGACGCTGGGCCCGAAGGGCCGCAACGTCGTACTCGAGAAGAAGTGGGGTGCCCCCACCATCACCAACGATGGTGTGAGCATCGCCAAGGAGATCGAGCTCGAGGACCCGTGGGAGAAGATCGGGGCCGAGCTCGTCAAGGAGGTCGCGAAGAAGACCGACGACGTCGCGGGTGACGGCACCACCACCGCCACCGTGCTCGCCCAGGCGCTCGTGCGCGAGGGTCTGCGCAACGTCGCCGCCGGCGCGAACCCGATGTCCCTGAAGAAGGGCATCGAGCGGGCCGTCGAGTCGGTCACCGAGTACCTGCTCTCGACGGCCAAGGACGTCGAGACCAAGGAGCAGATCGCGGCGACCGCGTCGATCTCCGCCGCCGACACCGCCATCGGCGAGCTCATCGCCGAGGCGATGGACAAGGTCGGCAAGGAAGGCGTCATCACCGTCGAGGAGAGCAACACCTTCGGCCTCGAGCTCGAGCTCACCGAGGGCATGCGCTTCGACAAGGGTCACCTGTCGGCGTACTTCGTGACCGACCCCGAGCGCATGGAGACCGTGCTCGACGACCCGTACATCCTCGTCTACAACGGCAAGATCAGCTCGGTCAAGGACCTGCTCCCGCTGCTGGAGAAGGTCATGCAGTCGGGCAAGCCGCTGGCGATCATCGCCGAGGACGTCGAGGGCGAGGCTCTCGCGACCCTGGTGGTCAACAAGATCCGTGGCACCTTCAAGTCCGTCGCCGTCAAGGCCCCGGGCTTCGGTGACCGCCGCAAGGCCATGCTGGGCGACATCGCCATCCTCACCGGTGGCCAGGTCGTCAGCGAGGAGGTCGGTCTCACGCTCGAGAACGCCGACCTCTCCCTGCTGGGGCGGGCGCGCAAGTTCGTCACCACCAAGGACGAGACGACGATCATCGAGGGTGCCGGCGACGCGGAGCAGATCCAGGGCCGGGTGAACCAGATCCGGGCCGAGATCGAGAAGTCGGACTCCGACTACGACCGCGAGAAGCTCCAGGAGCGCCTGGCCAAGCTGGCCGGTGGCGTCGCCGTCATCAAGGCCGGCGCCGCGACCGAGGTCGAGCTCAAGGAGCGCAAGCACCGCATCGAGGACGCGGTGCGCAACGCCAAGGCCGCCGTCGAGGAGGGCATCGTCGCCGGTGGTGGCGTGGCCCTGGCGCAGGCCACGGCTGTCGCGTTCGACAAGCTCGAGCTCGAGGGTGACGAGGCGACCGGTGCCAACATCGTGCGCGTCGCGCTCGAGGCGCCGCTGAAGCAGATCGCCATCAACGCCGGCCTCGAGGGTGGCGTCGTCGCGGAGAAGGTGCGCAACTCGGAGACCGGCTGGGGCCTCAACGCCGCCACCGGCGAGTACGTGGACCTCATCGCCAGCGGGATCATCGACCCCGCCAAGGTGACCCGCTCGGCGCTGCAGAACGCCGCCTCCATCGCGGCGCTCTTCCTCACCACCGAGGCCGTCATCGCCGACAAGCCGGAGAAGAACGCTCCGGCCATGCCCGGCGGCGACGGCGGCATGGGCGGCATGGACTTTTAAGTCCAGCTCTCCCGTAGCACCAGCACTGCCCGGCAGGGGCGGTCCGCTTCGGCGGGCCGCCCCTGTCGGCGTCCGGTCAGTCCTCCGGCGTGAAGACGCAGAACTCGTTGCCTTCGGGATCGGCGAGAACGTCCCACTCGATGTCGGCGTCCTGAGCCCGGATCATCGTCGCCCCGGTGGCGAGCAGCGCATCAGTGGCGCCGATGACGTCGAAGTGCATCCGGTTCTTGCGCACCTTGGGCTCGGGTACAGGAACGATCCACATGAGCGGGCCCGCGCCGGAGGGATCGGCGATCGGCACCGGCCAGTCGGTCGGGCGCGGCTCGTCGTCGGACGGGTTCTCCAGGGAGTCGCGGCGGACGTAGCCGAGTGCGGCGCACCACCAGTCGGCCAGTGCCTGGTGGTCGAGCGCGTCGAGGCAGAGATCCTTGAAACGAGCGGGTGCGTCAGCCACGACCGCGCAGGGTAGCTGCCGGACGTGGCAGTGATCATCGGGACCTCGGGGTGGCAGTACCGCGACTGGCGCGGCGCCTTCTACCCGCCGAAGCTCGCCCAGCGCCGGTGGCTGGAGCACTACGCCGAGCACTTCGCCACGGTGGAGAGCAACAACGCCTTTTACCGCCTGCCCGAGCGCGACACCTTCGTCGCCTGGCGCGAGCGCACCCCGCCGGACTTCCGCTGGGCGGTCAAGGCGAGCCGCTTCCTCACCCACATCAGGCGGCTGCGCGAGCCGGAGGAGCCGGTCGCCCGGCTGATGGAGCGCGCGGCGGGACTGGGCGACAAGCTCGACGCGATCCTGCTGCAGCTCCCGCCGACCCTGAAGGCGGACGCCGACCTGCTGCGCGAGTGCCTGGCCCAGTTCCCGGCCGGCACGCGGGTCGCCGTCGAACCCCGGCACGAGAGCTGGTGGACCGACGAGATCCGCGCCCTCCTCGAGCGCTACCACGCGGCGCTGTGCTGGGCCGACCGCGAGGAGAAGCCCATCGCCCCCCTGTGGCGGACGACCGACTGGGGCTACCTCCGCCTGCACCACGGCGCCGACGGCTGGCGCTACCGGCCCGAGACCCTGCAGCTGTGGGCCGACCGCCTCGCCGCCACGTGGACGCCGGACGAGGATGTGCTCGTCTACTTCAACAACGACCCGGGATGCGCGGCAGTCACCGACGCCGTCGTCTTCGCCGACGCCGTCCGCCGCGCCGGGGGGACGCCGACGCGAGTCCCGACGCCGGAGCAGGCGACGGGCCGGGCGTGGGAGACGGCCCCAGCCGGCTAGAACCCCGGAGCCTCCGCATGAGGCACGCCCAGTTGGTCGGCAGCCTGCTGCAGCACCTGCTGGACGGCCAGGGTGTCGGCCAGTGGCATGACCGCGCTCTCGGTACGCCCGGCCCGCAGGGCCTCGGTGACCTCGATCAGCTCGTGCGAGTACCCGCCACCGAGCTGCGGGCGGGTGATCGTCTCCGGCTCCGCGCCGGCGCGGTGCAGCACGATCGTCTGCGGGTGGTGGAAGCGGGGGAGGACGTCGATCCAGCCCGTCGTCCCGAACACCCTGGCCTGGCCGGGGAGCGCGTACCGCAGCGACGTGGTGAGGGTGGCCGAGCGGCCGTCGACGTGGTCGAGCAGCAGGGCGGCCTCGGCGTCGGCACCCGACGGGAACAGCGATCCGGTGGCGACGACGCGTTCCGGTGTCCCGAGCAGCATCTGGGCGAACGAGACGACGTAGACGCCGAGGTCGAGCAGGGCCCCGCCACCGAGGACGAGGTCGAAGAGCCGGTCCGCCGGGTCGTACGTCGCGGCGACCCCGAGGTCGGCCTGCACCGCGCGGACCTCGCCGATGGCGCCGTCGGCCACCAGGTCCCGGAGGGTGACGACGGCGGGCTGGAAGCGGGTCCACATCGCCTCCATGACGAACGTGCCCGTCTCCTGTGCCAGGTCGATGACCTCGGCGGCACCCGCGGCCGTGGCGGTGAACGCCTTCTCGACCAGCAGCGCCTTGCCGGCCCGCAGGGCAGCCAGTGCGAGGGCGTGGTGCTGGGGATGCGGGGTGGCGACGTACAGGACGTCGACATCCGGGTCGGCCAGGATCTCGGCGTACGAGCCGTGCGCCCGCTCGATGCCGTGCCGCTGCGCGAAGGCCTCCGCCCGGTCCAGCGAGCGCGACGCCACGGCCACGGCCCGGGCGCCATCGACCAGACCGAAGTCCCCGGTCACCTTGTCCGCGATGCGGCCGGGCCCGACGATGCCCCAGCGGATGTCTTCGCTCATCGCACGCACGCTAGCGGGGCCGTGCAGACTGCGTCTCGTGGCCGTGCTGATCGACACCCCTGTGTGGCACTGGCGCGGTCGGCTCTGGTCGCACCTGGTCAGTGACGTCTCCTACGACGAGCTGCACGCGTTCGTCGAGACCGAGCTCGGCATCCCGCGCCGCGCGTTCCAGGGCGACCACTACGACGTCCCCGAGGACCTCTACGACATCGCGGTCGCGGCCGGCGCCGAGCCGGTCGGGTGCAAGGAGCTCCTCAACCGGTTGCTGGCGGCGGGCTTGCGGGTCCGGAAGCCGCGCGGCTCCTGAGCAACGCCACCTCCGCGGTCATGTTCGCCTGAGCCCGCGGCGTCCACTCGGCGGCGACGGCGGGCAGCCGGTACAGCGCCGGCAGCGCGAGCAGCTGCTCCAGGACGGCCGTCCGCCCGGCGGTGAACACCTCGTCGGAGAGGTGCCCGTACTCGGCCCGTACCGCCGATGCGTAGGACGCGTAGGCATCCGGGGGACTGGCCAGGACGGCGAGGTCGGCGTCGCAGAGCACCGCGCCGTCGGCGTCCCCCGGCTCGGGGTCGTGCCCGGCGGTCAGCAGCACCAGCCGCTCGACCGCGTGGATCCGGTCGTCGGGGACCAGGCCGCGCAACCCGGCCCGCGCCCGCTGGGCGCTGACCTGCTCGTTGTCGGAGCGGGTCGGGTCGTAGACGGCGTCGTGGTACCAGGCGGCCAGCCGGACCGCGGCGGGATCGGCCGCCGCATCGCTCAGTTGTCCGACCAGCCCCAGGACGGCGGCCAGGTGCGCGAGGTCGTGGTACCGGCGGTGCGGCTCGCTCCACGCGGCCACGAGCGCCGCCCACTCGGTGCGGGAGACGGGAGAGTCACCGACCAGTTCCGCCCAGGCGTCGAACCCGACGAGCGAGCCGGCGGGCCCGGTCACCGGACCCCGCAGGTGCGCAGGGCCAGCAGCGCGAACGCGCGGGCCGCGGTCAGCACCTCGGCCACCGGTATCCGCTCGCTCGGCCCGTGTGCCAGGTTCAGGTCTCCCGGCCCGTAGTGCAGCGTGGGGATCCCGGCGGCGGCGTACTGCCGCAGATCGCTGCCCGCGGGGATGGCCCGCTCGTCGGGGAGTCCACCGCCGGCGTCGGCCACCGCGCCCCGGAGCGCGGGGAGCAGCGGGTGCCCTGCCGGCAGCTGGCCGCTGGCGAAGGATCCGCCGATCCAGGTGAGCCGCACGGGGTGCTCGGTCAACCACGCCGACCGGGCGCAGATCTCGGCCAGCCGTTCCTCGAACGCTGCCTGGGCGGCACCGATGCGTTCCCCCAGCCGCACGCCGTAGCGGCCTTCGGCGACCAGGCGGTCGGGTACCGAGCTGGCCCAGTCGCCGGCTTCCAGCCGCCCGATCGACAGCCCGTAGGGATAGGGCAGGCCACCGAACCGCGGGTCGGCGTCCTCCTGTCGCTCGGCCTCGAACTCGCGCAGGCCGGCGTGCACCTCGGCGAATTGCTCGATCGCACTCACGCCCCGGTACCGCATCGCGGCATGCGCGGCATGCCCGGGGACCTCCAGCCGGAAGGTCAGCGCCCCGGCGCTGGCCGTGACGACGGCCTGCGCGGTCGGCTCCGGGATGACGCAGAGGTCGCCGGTGTGGCCGCGCCGCAGGGTGGCCCACGCACCGAGGCCGCCGTCCTCCTCTCCGACGACGCCGTGGATCGCCAGCGGCCGGACCAGCCGGATCCCCGCCTCCCGGACGGCCGCCAGCGCTGCCAGCGACGCGACGACACCGCCCTTCATGTCGCAGGCGCCGCGGCCGTGCACCGCACCCCCGCCCAACCGCGGCACGAACGGGTCACCGGCCCACAGTGCACGGTCACCGGACGGGACGACGTCGGTGTGCCCGGAGAGCACCAGCGCCGGGACTCCGTCCTCCTCTCCGGGTGCCGTCCCCACCACGCCCCATGCCTCGGTCCGGTGCACCTCCTGGCCGGGGGCATCGGACTCGGTCGCGGCGTCGGCGAGGTCGATGGGCCACAGGTCGACCGTGCAGTCGAGCTCCTCGAGCCAGCGGGCGAGCTGGTGCTGCACCTCGCTCTCGGCGGGCGTGCCGCCGATCGAGGGGACGGCGACCATCCGGCAGAGCCGGTCGACCACCCACTCCTCGTCGACGGCGGACAGCACCCGCGCCTCCGCGGAGGTGAGCTGCGCCATGGGCGGAGTCTGGCACGCGTCACTGACGCCTCCCGGGATCCCTGGGGCGCTAGCTTGACCGCCGTGACCCAGCAGCCTCCGCCCCCGCCCGCCTGGTACCCGGACCCCGCCGGCGGCGGTGGCACCCGCTGGTGGGACGGTCAGGCCTGGACCGATCACGTCCAGGCCGAGGCCCAGCAGGCCGCCGTCCAGGCTCCGGTGCTGCCGCAGCAGGCCACCGGGGCCTCGCTCTACGACCAGCCGGTGCTGGTGGTCAGCCAGCGGACCAAGTTGATCGAGCTGACCAATGAGTACGCCGTTCTCGACGCTCAGGGACAGCAGATCGGAGCGGTCATCGAGAGGGGGCAGACCAGCCTGAAGAAGGCCGTCCGGTTCTTCTCGAACCTCGACCAGTTCCTCACCCACCGGCTGGAGGTCCGCGATGCCCGCGGGCCCGTGCTGGTGCTGACCCGGCCGGCCAAGATAGTGAAGTCACGGGTGCAGGTGAGCCGGCCCGATGGCGCGCCGGTGGGGGAGATCGTCCAGGCCAACGTGTTCGGGAGGATCCGGTTCGATCTGGTGGCGGGTGGCCAGCTGGTCGGCGCGATCCAGGCGGAGAACTGGCGGGCCTGGAACTTCGCGATCACCGACGCTGCCGGCACCGAGGTCGCCCGCATCACGAAGACGTGGGAGGGCCTGGCGAAGACGCTGTTCACCACGGCCGACAACTACGTCGTCCATGTGCACAGCCGGCTGCCCGATCCGCTGGCGAGCCTGGTGATCGCCTCGGCGCTCACCGTGGACACGGCGCTCAAGCAGGACGACCGGGGATTCAACTGATTTTCGGGCGGCACGCGCGTGTCGGCGGCGCAGCGCGGGTAGCCTGGAGCCTGTCCGGACCGGGCGATCTGTGTCCCCGGGTGCCATTTGGTTACCGCCTTCGCGGACTACCGCCCCGGCCTCGGTCGGGGGCTGGAGCCGCGTTGTGCAACTCGCCGCGAGGCGACCAGAGCCCGGTCCGGGCCTCGACACACGGCAGCCCCCGTCCCACTGGGACGGGGGCTGCCGGCTGTGTGGACGGGGCGTGGTGCGGGACCGATCAGTAGGTCTCTTCGGTGGTGCTCCGACGGACCGGGACCTCGCCGGCGGCGTAGCCGTCGGTCCGGGTGACGACGCGACGCTGGCGCGGGCCCCACACGGCCAGCTCCAGGATGATGCCGAGCGCGCCGGCCAGCATCAGGATCCAGCCCACCACGTGCAGGTCGACGCCGGAGACGCTCACGTTCAGGGCGAAGGTGAGGATCGCACCGAGCGCGAGCAGGACGATCGACGTTCCGAGCCGCATGATGACTCCCTTCCTGGGGGGCCTTGCATGTGCGGCGGGCGCCGCCGCCGAGCTGTGCCCGTGCGAGACCGGGGCAAACCGCTGAGCAGCGCAAAGTCCCCCGAACGGGGGGTGGACCTCAGAGCATGGTGCGGAGGCGCTCGCGGCGGGCGCGGAGGACGTCGACCGACGCCGACGCCGACGGCGGCCCGGGCACCGACAGCCGCAGCTGGGTGTGCACCACGGCGTGCGGCTGGGAGGTCTTGGCCGAGACCCGGCTGACCAGCCGATTGATCTCCCGGCGCAGCTCGGCGGCATCCCGCCACGAGCGGCCGGCGTCGTCCTCGTCCGGGTGGTCCTCGACCAGCATGAAGTCGTCGGCATCGATCCGGTGACTCTGCGCGATCCGCAACCGCAGCTCGTCGTCCCGCTTGGCCAGCAGCTCCGCGGTCTGGGCCGGGGTGAGCAGGCCGGGGATGCCCAGGAACTCCTCGTCCTCCGCGTCCACGACCACTGTCGGGCCCGAGCCCTCACCGGTGTGGGCGGTGCCGCTGTGCAGGACGTGCGCGAACCGGGCGTCGGCCTCGAGCGCCTCCCACTGCGTGAGGCCGTCGGGGTCCTTCTCCTTCGGCGGCAGCGGCTCGAGGTCCAGTTCGTCGCCCTGCACCGTCTTCGGCGGCGGCATGACGTGGTTGCGCTCCTCCTCCATGGAGGCGGCGAGCGACAGCAGCGGGCGGACCGCGGGCAGGAAGACCGTCGCCGACTCGTGCTGCGCCCGCGAGCGGACGACGCGGCCGACGGCCTGGGCGAAGAACAGCGGCGTCCGGTACGACGTCATCCAGGCCAGGACCGCGGCCCGCGGGACGTCGACGCCCTCGGAGATCATCCGCACGCAGACGGCGATCCGCGCCGACCCCGTGGCGAAGCGCTCGATCTTCTTCGACGCCTTCGGGTCGTCGGACAGGATCAGCTCGGCCGCCTTGCCGGTCACCCGGCGGACGATCTTCGCGTAGGCGCGGGCGTCGTCCTGGTCGCTGGCGAGGATCAGCCCGGCGGCGTCCGGCATGCCCCCCTCCTCGCGCAGGTGCGTGATCCGGTCGTCCATCGCCGCGATCACATGCGGCACCCACTGGCCCTTGGGGTCCAGCGCCGTGCGCCACGCCTGCATCTCGACCGACTTGGTGCCGGCCTCCGAGAGCGAGGCGGCGACCACCTCCCCGGCGGAGTTCCGCCAGCGCGACGTCCCGGTGTAGGCCGCGAAGACGACGGGCCGGACGACGGAGTCGGCCAGCGCCTCCTTGTAGCCGTACGTGTAGTCCGCGCGGCTGACCAGCCCTCCCTGGCCCTCGAAACTGTCCTCCTCGTAGCGGACGAAGGGGATGCGTTCGTCGGGCTTGGTGCGGAAGGGGGTTCCGGTCAGGCAGAGGCGGCGGGCCGCACGCCCGAAGGCCTCCTCGGCGGCCTCGCCCCAGGAGAGACCGTCACCCGCATGGTGCACCTCATCGAGGATCACCAGCGTCTTGACGGTGGTGGCACGCGCCGCGTGCAGCATCGGCTTGCCGGCCACCTGCGCGTAGGTGGTCACGTAGCCCTGGGTGCCGGCCCGCACCGGCCCGACCGCGTTCGTCAGCCCCGGGTCCAGCACGATGCCCATCGCGTCCGCCGCGTCGGCCCACTGCAGCCGCAGGTGGTCGGTGGGGCAGACGACGACGACGCGGGCGACCTCGCGGCGGGAAAGAAGGCGTGCGGCCAGCGTCAGGGCGAACGTGGTCTTCCCGGCGCCCGGGGTAGCGGTGACCAGGAAGTCCTTCGGGGACTGCTCCTCGTACTGCCGCAGAGCCGCCTGCTGCCATGCTCGGAGCGGCCGGCTCATCGTCTGCGGGCTCAGGGCCTCCGCTCGTGTTGCACTCCCCATATCGGGACCCATTCTGTGTGCCGCCGGGGCAACACGCCCAACCGGTCACCTCCCGCGCGCCTCGTGGCAGCCGACGTATGGACGCCGTCCGGACGCCGCTGACCTGCGAAAACGCGCGGCCGGCCGGCGAGGTGTGGGCATCGTCATGTTCGTGTCGGACCGGCACGTCACGCCCCGCCGGTCCCGGGTTCCCCTGCAGCATCCCGAGGGCCGCCAGGACTGTGACGGAGGGGCCCGGCCGGTCAGGCGCCGTCGTCCGCGGTGGACAAGGACATGCACCCCATCCCGGTGCGCCGCCACCACCCCGACCATCCCGAACGGACGCGCCCCGGCCGATTCACCCTCGACAGGTGGAGGCATAGGCAACCGCGCTCACTCCGGGTCGGACAGCCCCCGGCCTCCGGCCCTGCTCTCCCGCTGCGCGTCACGCACCTGCGCGAGATGGCGTTCCTGGCGCATCACCAGCAGCCGGTCGATCGCGGTCAGCACCTCATCCCACGAAGCGTCCGCATCAACGGTCCCCGAGGCAGTTCGCGGGTAGCGCCGCGCGGCGACGATGGCGGCGTCGTAGAGCTCGCCCTCTTCCTCCGGTGCCGAACGTCGCTCCGCGGTGAGCCGGTGGGCAAGCCATTGGCTGTCCCGCTGCCACTCCGGGTTGCTCAACGAGCGGACCCGCAGGTAGCCGAGTGAGTCCCACCAGCGGCGCGAATGCCACGTGCGCGAGTTGGCCGGTGGCAGTCCGGCCGGCGGCTCCTTCATGCGCACATCGTGCTCGCTCGGTTGCGCGGAGCAGTAGCGACGAGACGGGCAATGCCCCCGAATGCCGCCCGGGGAGTTATCCCCACCAACGCATCGTGCTGCCGTACTCGCCGGCAGTTGTGATCGAGGGGCACGTGAATGTGTTGCCAATGACACCATTCGAACATATGATCGAACGGTGACGCAGGAGCTAGCGACCGCGGGGGAGCCCCCCGCCGACACGCCTGCGTGTCGTCCGTCAGGCCCCCTCGGTGCGATCCAGGCCGCGGATCGTGAGATCGCCCGGCAGACGGCATTGCGGGCGCGGGCGGTGGCGGAGTTCGCGGCGGCCCGGCCGGCGTCGGTGGATCGGCAGCCGGGTCAGCTGGGGTGCATGAGCGCGGAGCGGCGGGCGGCGCGCCCGGAGGTGCTGGCCGAGGTCAGTGAGTGGGCGGCGCAGGAGCTGGTGGTGGCGCTGTCGATCAGTTCGGCGGCCGCGGAGGCGTTGCTGACCCGCTCGCTGACGCTGGTGCACCGGCTGCCGGCGACGCTGGCGGCGCTGGAGGCGGGGGCCCTGCACTGCGGGCATCTGTGGCCGATGCTGGAGAAGGTCGCCCCGATCGCGAACCCGGGGGTGCGCCGGCAGGTGGAGTCGGCGCTGCTGGCGTGGGCGGCCGGGCGGGTGACCACCCCGGCGCAGCTGGGTGCGAAGGCGCGGCGGCTGGTGCTCGCACGCGACGCGCGGGGGGCCGCGCAGCGGCTGACGGCGGCGTTGCGCCGGCGGGGGGTGACGGTGCGCGGTGACGATGTGGACGGGATGGCGGCGGTGACCGTGCTCGCCACGGTGCCCGAGGCGCAGGCCCTGCGTGACGCGCTGGGGCGCTACGCCGACGCGCTCGACGACGAGCCCGGGCAGCCGCCCAGAACGCGCGGGCAGAAGATGGTCGACTGCCTGCTGGACCTGGTACTGCGGCCGGGGGAGACCGACCTTGCGCCGGTGCAGGCCCAGTGGACGGTGGTGGCCGGGGTGGCCACCCTCGCCGGGGGCGACGAGCCGGGAGAGATCGGCGGGGAACCGGTGCCCGCGGAGATGATCCGGTCCCTGGCCCGCGCG
>JAODNN010000075.1 GCA_025465355.1 Blastococcus sp.
GGGTGGGCGGCGATCCACTCCCCGGTCTCGGCTGCCTGCTCGGCCAGGTCGTCGTCGATCCACACGATGCGCCGGTGCGGTTCGGCCTCCGCGGCCTCGCGGGCCAGGGCAAGCTTCCACCAGCCCGACTGGCCGCGGAGTACCCCGAGAAACCCGGTCGGGGCGGCCCCCTCCTCCGCGTGCGTCTTCAGCCCGCGCGGCAACCCCATCGGCTCGGCCAGCAACCGGTCGGCGTTCCCGGCCCACGTCGTGAGCCACTGGATCTCCACCCGGCCGGACTCGTGCAGATCCCGCAGCCGGGCGGTGATCGTCGGGTCCCAGGACAGCACGAACCCGTTGAAGATGCCCCGTCTCCAGCCTTCCGGCAGATCCGCACGAGTCGCATTGAGGACGCCGTCGACGTCCAGCAGCAGGATCGGGACGTCGCTGGTCGGGGGCATGCGGCGTCCCTCCCAAGGGCTGCGGCGGACCGAGTGAGCGGGAGGTGTCCAGCCGGCTCGCGATGAAACCCTCCAACCCGGTGCGCACGTAGCGGTCGCCACGGTGTCGTTCCGGCGGCTCGCTGCCGATGATTCCTCCATGACGGCTCCGGCGCCTCGAGCGGCCCTGCCTTGGCTCCCCGCCATCACGCGCCGCCGCATGGCTGCCGCGCTCGTGGCGGGTGCGCTCGTCGGCGGCCTGGTGGCGTGCACTCCGTTCAACCACCCCAAGACGGCTGCGGTTGCGGCGAGCAGGTCAGCTACTCCCAGGCCGACCCCACCGCCGCCGCCCCCAGCCCTCTGGCCGCTGACCGGCGTCGTCAGCGGCCCCGTTCCCGCCCGCCCGGCCATCGCCGTGAAGATCGAGAACTCGATCGACGCCCGCCCGCAGACCGGCCTGAGCTCGGCCGACATGGTCTGGGAGGAGGTGGTGGAAGGTGGCATCACCCGCTACGTCGCCGTCTTCCACTCCCACCTGCCGCCCGAGATCGGTCCGGTGCGGTCCGTCCGGCCGATGGACCCCTCCATCGCCGCTCCGCTGCACGGGCTGCTCGCGTTCTCCGGTGGGCTCTACGCCTCCCAGGTGAAGGCCGCCGGCCTCCAGGTGGTCAGCATGGACGCGGGCAATGACGGCTTCCACCGGGTCAAGGCTCGGTACGCGCCGCACAACGTGTACGCCAGCCTCACGACCTTCCTCGCCCAGGCCGACGCCGCCCACCGGGCCGCCCCACCGGCGCAGTTCCTGTTCGCCGGCAAGGGCCAGCAGCCGACCGCGTTCACGGCCGGTCAGCCGACCGCCTCGCTGACGCTGACCCTGTCGGGCATCGGCCACCCGCAGTGGGCCTGGAGTCAGCCGACCGGGACCTGGCTGCGCAGCGAACGGACCACCCCGGCGGTCGAGGCGGGTGGCAAGCAGTTGGGCGCCGCGAACGTCGTCGTCCTTCGCGTCAACGTCGTCAACACGAGCTCCAGGGACCCGGCCGGCAACCCGGTGCCGGAAACCCAGCTGACCGGCAGCGGGCCGGCAGTCGTCGCCACCTGGGGCCACACCGTCGCGGCGACCTGGACCAAGGCATCCGTCGACGGCGTCCTTGCCTTGACCGGGCCGGACGGCCTGCCGGTACGGCTCGCGCCGGGCAACACCTGGGTCGAGCTCGTGCCGAACGGAACGGGCGCCGTCGTCACCGGCTGAGCCGGACCTGTCGGTGCACTGTGCCATGGTGCTCCGGTCGCCGTCGGCGGTCGGCACGTTGGCTCCACGCGGGGGAGAGGCATGCAGCGACTGGACGGCCGGCTCATCCTCAGCCCGACCGATCTCACCAAGCACCAGGAGTGCCGGCACCTGACCCGCCTCGACCTGGAGGTGGCGGACGGCGTCCTCGACAAGCCGTCGGCGCTCCCGGGTGAAGAGCTCGAACTGATCTTCAGGCTCGGCCTCGCGCACGAGGAGAACTACCTCGAGTCGTTGCGGGCCGAGGGGCGCTCGATCGTCGAGATCGAGTCCCGCCAGGGTTCGGAGGGGCGCCGGCAGTCCGAGGCCGAGACGGTCGAGGCGATGCGCTCCGGTGTGGACGTCGTCTATCAGGCGGCCTTCTTCGACGGCGCCTGGGGTGGCCAGGCCGACTTCCTCCGCCGCGTCGAGAAACCCTCGTCCCTCGGCGACTGGTCCTACGAGATCGCCGACACCAAGCTCGCTCGCCGGATGAAGGTCGCCGCGCTGCTGCAGATGGCCGCCTACGCCGAGCGGCTCGCCGAGCTGCAGGGTCGCGCGCCCGACCGGCTGTACGTCGTCACCGGCGACGCGCTCGAGCGGCCGTGGCGGCTGGTCGACGTCGCTGCCTACGCCCGCCGTGCCCGCGACCGGATGCGCGCCTTCACCGGCGACGTCCCCGAGACCGAGCCCGTGCCCGTCGCGCACTGCGGACAGTGCCGGTGGGCCGAGCGCTGCGACGACGAATGGCGCCGCAACGACGACCTCGGCCTCGTCGCCGGCATGCGCCGCGACCACCGCGACGCCCTCATCGCCATCGGCATCCGGACCCTCGAGCAGCTCGCCGGGGCCACACCCGACCGGCTCGGCGCGTCGGGCATCGGCGCCGTCGCCCGCGCCCGGCTGAACGAGCAGGCGGTCGAGCAGCTCCGCGAGCGCCACACCGGCGTGCCGTCGCGCACGCTGCTACCCCCGGAACCTGACCGCGGGCTCCTCCGCCTCCCCGACCCCGACGCCGGCGACCAGTACCTCGACTTCGAGGGCGACCCGTACGCCGAGGGAGGGGAGGGCCGCGAGTACCTCGCCGGGATCGGGAACACCGCCGGCCAGTTCACCGCGCTGTGGGCGCATGACCGCGATGCCGAGCGCGGCATGGTCATCGATCTGATCGACCGGATCACCGCGGCCTGGGAGCGCTCACCGGGCATGCACGTCTACCACTACGCGCCGTACGAGGTGACCGCGCTCAAGCGGTTGACCGGCCGGTACGGCGTCCGCGAGGCCGAGCTCGACATGCTGCTGCGGGCCGAGCGGTTCGTCGACCTCTATCCGGTCGTCCGGCAGTCGATGCGGATCAGCAAGAGCTCGTACTCGATCAAGAAGCTCGAAGCCTTCTACTGGGGCCATATCCGTGGGCAGAACGCCGACGTCGCCGACGCGATGTCCAGCGTCATCGCCTACGAGAGGTGGCTGGTCGACCCGCAGCAGAAGACGTTGGACGACATCGAGGCCTACAACAAGGACGACGTCGACTCCACCCGCGCGCTGCACAGCTGGCTGGAGGGGCAGCGGCGGGAACTCGAGACGCTGCACGGGCCGCTCGACCGGCCCGCGCCACCGAAGAGGCAGCAACCCGGCGAGGCCCGGACCGAGGCCGAAGTGGTGGAGTGGGCGTTGGCCGAGCGCCTTCAGCAGGCCGGGCACCAGCTGCTCGGCGACCTGGTGAGCTGGCACCGGCGCGAAGCCCGACAGGGGTGGTGGGAGGTCTACCGGCTGAAGGGTCTCGAATCAGATGAGCTGGTCGAGGACGGCAGCGCGCTCGGCCGCCTGACTCCGCCGGTGTTCCTGCGGCCCGAGAAGCGCAGCAGCCTGTACGAGTACCGCTTCCCGGAGCAGGAGACCAAGCTGCGGGTCGGCGACGTCGCACTCGACGTGCGCACCCAGGTGAGAGCCGGAACCGTTGTCGAGCTCGACGTCGACGAGGGCCGGATCGTGCTCAAGCGGCAGGGCGCCCCGGTCGTCACGGACGGGCTCGGGCCGGAAGGTCCACTTGTCGACAAGGTGCTTCGGGACGCGATCGCCGCCGTGGGCGAGGACGTGCTTGCCGGCCGGCTGTGCCTGGGTTCCGGGTTGCTCGACCGGCGGGTGCCGGAGGCGCTGCGCGAAGGAGAGCCCCCGGCCGAGGCGATCGTGCGGGTGGGCCTCTCCCTCGCCGGTGAGGTGCTCGCGATCCAGGGTCCGCCCGGCACCGGGAAGACGACGAGGGCGGCCGACCTGATCCGGCGGCTGCTGGACGCCGGCAAGCGGGTCGGCGTCACGGCCAACTCGCACGCGGTGATCGGGAACGTGCTGAAGGCCGTCGGCCGGCCCGCCTTGCAGAAGTGCGACGAGAGCCAGCACTGCGGTAAAGCGGGTGTCGCGTGGTCTCCGGATGCCGCAGCAGTCGCCGCCGAGCTGACCGGGGGAGCGGTGACGCTGGTCGGTGGGACGGCGTGGTTCTGGGCTCGGGCCGACGTCGCCGACTCGGTGGACGTGCTCGTGATCGACGAGGCCGGGCAGTTCTCGCTGGCCAACGCCGTGGCGGTGTCACGGGCGGCGCGGTCGCTCGTGCTGCTGGGCGACCCGCAGCAGCTGGCCCAGCCGACGCAGGGGGTGCACCCGGGAGAATCGGGCCTCTCGGCGTTGGAGTACCTGCTGGAGGGGAACGACACGATCCCGGCCGGCCGCGGAGTCTTTCTCGGCGCCACGTACCGGATGCACCCGAAGCTGACGGAGTTCGTCTCCGACCTCGCGTACGAGGGCCGGCTGGAGTCAGCGCCCGGCCGGGAGCGGAACGAGGTGCTGGCCGGCGGGCTGGTCAGCGGCAGCGGGCTCGTCGTGTACCCGGTGCACCACCGGAGCGCCGCGGCGGACGCGAGCGCCGACGAGGCTCGGGTGGTCGGTGAGATCTGGCACTCGCTGATGGGGGTCGAGTGGGTCGACTGCGAGGGCGTCGTGCGAACGATGATCGCCGACGACGTGCTCGTCGTGGCGCCGTACAACAACCAGGTCCGGTTGATCGCCGGTGGACTTCCAGGCGCGCGGGTCGGCACCGTCGACAAGTTCCAGGGCCAGGAAGCGCCGGTGGTCATCTATTCGATGACGAGCACCAGTGCCGACGACGCGCCCCGCGGCGTGTCGTTCCTCTACGACCTGCACCGGCTCAACGTCGCGGTGTCCCGCGCCAAGGCGCTCGCGGTCGTTGTGATGAGCCCCGAGCTGCTGGACGCACCTGTTCGCTCACCAGAGCAACTCCGCCAGGTCAACGCCCTCTGTCGGCTCGTCGAGATGTCGACTGCGGCGGAAGATCCCTCGATCGGCTGATCCTGCGGGCCGATGGGCGCTCATCCGCCCCGCATCCCTCAGGCGCGGAGTCGAAGCTGCCGACGGGCACACGGTGACCGATGTCCATCAAGCGGAGGAGGACCTCGCCGGACGGCGACCTGGCGAGGCCGTTCGGGAGCAGGCTGAGACGGCGCGCGCAGCGGCTCCGGTGCGCGCCGTGCTCGCCCGCCTCATGGGCGTTCACACCGACGAACGCGCCTGGCGGCTCGGTGCGGACGGCGAGGCCCAGGTCGGCGCTCAGCTCGACAAGCTGATGAAGCGGGATCCCCGGTGGCGGTGCCTGCACTCGATCCGAGTCGGCCGCAACGGTGCAGACATCGATCATCTCGTCATCGGCCCTGGCGGCGTCTTCAGTCTGAACACGAAGAATCGCCCCGGAGCTCGCATCTGGGTGGCCGGCGACACGGTGATGGTCAACGGGATGAGGCATCCATACATCCGCAACAGCCGGCACGAAGCCACGCGTGCCGGCCGGCTCCTCACGGAAGCCTGTCGCTTCGAGGTCGCGGTCACGGGCGTCGTCGTTGCCGTGAATGCTCAGGATCTGACGATCAAGAAGCCACCGGCCGACGTCCACGTCATCCACCGCGGGCGACTCCGACGTTGGCTACGGGGCCGGACCGACGTCTTGGACGCCGGGACGGTCGACGCGATCTTCCAACAGGCTCGACGGGTGGCCACCTGGAGTGGATAGGGGTTGCGCGGACATCCGCCGCGCTCACTGCACGCGTTCGAGTCTCATGGTGGAGCTGGTGGTCCGGTCCGACCCGCGGAGGGGCTCGCATCACGCGTCGGAAGTTCGCTGCACAAGTCGCAGAATGCGGGTCGGCCCGTAACAAGGTCCCGAAGCGGTCGAAGAGGTCGGCCTCGTCGAACCCGTCGTGCTCGACCAGCGACTCCGCAACGAGCAGCGCCATCTGGGTGTCGTCGGTGAACTGCCCCGGCGCCCAGCCGAGCGAGCCCCCCGCCGGCCCACTCAGACCTCCTGCTCGCAGCGACGCGGCTGTCGCATCCCTGTAGTAGACCGAACGCGTGCATCGCATCGCTGTTCTCGATGACTACCAGGCCGTTGCCGCCACATACGCCGACTGGTCGGTCCTTCCAGAACCGGCCGAGGTCGTCGAGTTCCACGACCACGTCTCCGACGAGGACGCGCTGGTGGCGCGGCTCGAGCCGTTCGACGTCGTCGTCGCCATGCGCGAGCGCACCGC
>JAODNN010000087.1 GCA_025465355.1 Blastococcus sp.
CCGCCGCCGGAGCGGCGGGCTGCTCGGCCGGGGGCTCGGCAACGACGGCGGGCTCGGGTGCCGGCTCCGGCGCTGGGGCCGGTTCGGGCGCGGGGACAGCCGCTGCTGCGGCCTTCTTCGCCGGCGCCTTCTTGGCCGGCGCCGGGGCAGCCTGCCCCGCGTCGGGGAAGACCTCGCGCAGCCGACGCGCGACGGGGGCTTCTACGGTCGAGGACGCGCTCTTGACGAACTCGCCCATCTCGCCGAGCTTGGCGAGTAGATCCTTGCTGGTGACACCGAGCTCCTTGGCGAGCTCGTGTACGCGGGCCTTGCCTGCCACTTGACTCCTTCGAAAGGACCGTGGCGGCATCCCGCTCGGTCCCGTTAGACGGTGGACGTGCTCATTGCTGGCGCTTCATCGAGTGCCCATTGCTCGTCATCTCCTAGCGCGGTTCCGCTGGTTCGGTTCCACTATGCCCCGAGGCACCGTGTCATTAGGCGACACCGTGCCCTGGGGCACCGTGCCCTGCGACGTACTCACGGACCGGCGTCGGATCGATCGGGCCGGGCACCCGGAGGGCCCGGGCGAACGCCCGGCGCCGCTCTGCGAGTTCGACACACTCCGGATCGCGGTGCAACCATGCGCCACGGCCGGGTGCGCGATGACGTGGATCGGGCACGACGGGCAAGGCGAAAGGGCCGCGTACGTCGTGTCCCGCAGGCCCCGACTCTGCCTTGCCGATCGCATCCGGCGCCACGACGACGCGGAGCAACTCGGCGGCCGCCGCCCGCTGTCGACAACCGATGCACGTCCGGATCGGCCCCTGGGGGCCGGGTTCGGATGATTCGGCTGCCGTCGACGTTCGGACGGCCACAGGACAGTCTACTCCTCGCGGTCGGGCGTGTCGCGCACCGTCTCGGGGTCGCCGAGCGCCGCTACGGGCGGCTCCGCATCGCTGTGGATGTCGATGCGCCACCCGGTGAGCCGAGCCGCAAGCCGAGCGTTCTGCCCCTCCCGGCCGATCGCCAGCGAGAGCTGGAAATCCGGGACCACGACGCGCACAGACTGGGCGACCGGGTCCACGACGTCGGTCTGGATCGCGTGAGCCGGGGACAGCGCGTTGCCGACGTAGGTCGCCGGGTCGTCGTGCCAGTCGATGATGTCGATCTTCTCGCCGTGCAGCTCGGCGACGACGTTGCGCACCCGCTGTCCCATGGGGCCGATGCAGGCGCCCTTGGCGTTGAGGCCCGGCACGCTCGTCCGCACCGCGATCTTGCTGCGATGGCCGGCCTCACGGGCGACGCCGACGATCTCGACACTGCCGTCGGCTATCTCCGGAACCTCCAGCGCGAACAGTTTCCTCACGAGGTTCGGGTGGGTGCGGCTGACCGTGACCTGCGGGCCCCTGATGCCGCGGGTGACGCCGACGACGTAGCACTTGATGCGGGTGCCGTGGGCGTACTCCTCACCAGGCACCTGCTCGGACTGCGGAAGGATCGCCTCGACCTTGCCGATGTCGATGAGGACCAGCCCGCGTTGGGAGGCCTGGGCATCGGCCTGCACCACCCCGGTGACGATGTCGCCCTCCCGGCCGGAGTACTCGCCGAACGTCTGATCGTGCTCGGCGTCGCGCAGCCGCTGAAGGATGACCTGCCGGGCCGTCATCGCGGCCACCCGACCGAAGTCGGTCGGCGTGTCGTCGTACTCCTCGATCAGTTCGCCGTCGGGGCCGAAATCCTGCGCCCAGACCACCACTTCGCCGCTCTTGCGGTCGATGATCACCCGGGCGTGCGGCATCGAGTGCGGCGTGTGCTTGTAGGCCGTGAGCAGGGCGGTCTCCAGAGCATCGATGATCGTCTCGAACGAGATCTCCTTCTCGCGCTCGATGCTGCGCAGGGCGGCAATGTCGACCTGGACCACGCGTCAGCCCTCCCCTGCCGGGTCCCCGGCGTCCCCCGGCGTCGCCTCGCCGGGACGGGTGAACTCGACCTGCACCTTGCCGGTACCGAGCTCGGACCAGCGAAGCTCGCGCGCGAGACCGTCGACGTGCAGCGTGACGCCCACGTCCGACGTCGCGGTGACCCGGCCGGTGATCGTCTTCTCGCCGACGGGTACCTGCACCAGCCTGCCCACGGCGCGGCGCCAGTGCCGCGGGTCAGTAAGCGGGCGGTCGACACCGGGGGAACCGACCTCGAGCACGTACGGCCCGGCGAACGCGCTACCGCCGTCGGCGTCGGCGTCGGCGTCCAGGGCGTCGGACACCAGGCGACTCA
Organism: Blastococcus sp.; assembly: GCA_025465355.1. Classification (GTDB taxonomy): domain Bacteria; phylum Actinomycetota; class Actinomycetes; order Mycobacteriales; family Geodermatophilaceae; genus Blastococcus_B. Next base: position 2,254 of record JAODNN010000087.1, read on the forward strand.
CCTCGGCGACGGCGTCGAGGTCGATCCCGCCGTCGGCGTCGACACTCAACCGGATCAGGCTGCGGCGTCCAGCGGCAGTGACCGTCACGTCTTCGAGGTCATACCCGGCGGCCACGACAACAGGACCGAGCAGCTCGAGCAGGCGCTGGCGGGCACTGGCCGCGTCCCCGGCTGCGGACCGGCCGGCGGTGGCGGGCGGCATGGTTCGCTCCTCCTCTGCAGTTGTCGGAGGCACACACTATCCGTTCTGCCAGACTTGCCGCGTCATGGCGCACGCAGCGAGTACCGGTCGCGACGGGGGCCGCCGTGTGTCCCGGCGCGGCGTGCTGCTCAGTGGCCTGGCCGTGCTCGCCGCCGGCGGCGGCGGCGTCGCGATCGGTGCGCTCCAGCACCTGCATACCGCCGAGCTGCCGCCGGCGCCGGCCGAGCTGGTCGCGGCGTTGGCCGCCGAGCGGAGCTTGATTGCCAGCATCGACGCGACCACGGGAGGCAGCCCGTCCGTGCGTGCCGCACTGGTCCATGTCCGGGCCGATCACGCGGCGCATCAGGATGCGCTGCGCGCCGCATTGGCGACCTATCGCCCGGCCGCGTCGGCCTCCGCGAGCCTCCCGCCTGCCGCCGCGTTGCACCTGGCCGAACTGAGGGCCGCCGAAGCCCAGGCGTCCACGCGCGCGGCGGCGCGGGCCGCGGCGATCACCGGCCGCACCGCTGCGCTGCTGGCCAGCATCTCCGCCTGCGAGGCCAGCCATGCGGAGCTGTTGGCGTGAGTGCTCTCGATGACGCGTGGCAGGTGGCGCTCGGGGCCGAGCAGCAGGCCGTGTTCGGCTATGACCTCCTCGGGCCGCGGCTGGACACGTCAGCTGAGAGCGATCGGGCGCGGGCCTGCCAGGACCAGCACGCCATCCTGCGCGACAGCACGTCTTCGGCCATCGTCGCCGCCGGTCGCGGCCCAGTAGCCCCGGCCGCGGACTACCCCGCTCTCTATCCGGTCGCGGACGCCCAAGCTGCCCGGCGGCTGGCCGTCCGCCTGGAGGAGGACTGCGCCGCCGCCTGGCGATACCTGTATGCGCTCGCCGCGGTTCAGGCCACGCCGCCCCAGGGCTTACGTGCCGCTGCGCAGACGGCGCTCACCAGCAGCGCGGTGCGCGCGACACGTTGGCGGCTCGCGGCCCAGCCGGCGTCGCCGACCGTCGCGTTCCCGGGCATCTGAGCTACCGGACAGAACACTCAGAACGCGGTGCCGTGCACCGGCTCGCGATCAGCGAGCAGGGCGCGGTCCAGCCGGGCGATGCGGCGCGGGTCGTCGCCACCCACCGCACCGGCGCGGGCGAGCGCCTCCAGACGCGAGCCGCCGAGATAGACCGAGCCGAGCGCGGCGGCGTCGAGTACGACGTCGGCAGCGCGATCAGTCGGCGTACAGGTCGCTGCGTCCGGACCGCCCCGCAACCAGTAGCGCCCGTCTCCGAACAGATCGTCGACGACCTCGATGACGGTGTCGAGCTCGATCGCGTACCTGCGCGCCGACAGCATCGCCGGCACGTCCAGCGGTCGCACCCACACGCCGTCGCCGACGTGCTTGGTCTGCACCTGGCGAGCGTCGTTCACGACCAACGGAAGCGGGTCGTCGATCGGGATGCGGAAGCTCTCGATCGTCCCGACCAGGTCCAGGCCGAGCAGCACCTGCCACAGCGCGGAGTGCGCCTCCGGCGAGGCGATGACGTAGTCGACGATCCAGCACAGGTGCCGTGGGTCGCCGTCGCCCCAATCGGACTTGATCCGATACGAGACGAACCCGTCGTCGTGCAGGAGGAAGAACAGGCCGGACATGCCGTTGCGCTGGTACTCGCGATCGAGGCAGAGGAGGTCCCACCAGGCGTCGGTGCGGTTCAACGCGCCCGGCGTCTGGGCGCGCCACCGGTCATGAATCGCGGGAATCAGCTCTCGGGCCTGCGCGGTCGTCGCGCGCGTGACCGCACCGGCCTCGCCAGGTCGGACCAGCTTCACGCGGCGGCGGTCGAGGACCGTCTTGCGTACCCGCGAGGCCGCGCCGTAGCCGAACCGACCGTAGATGCCGCCTTCGCTGGCAGTGAGGATCGCGGCCGGAACCCCTTGCTCGCGGTAGTCGGTCAGCTGACGTTGCATCAATTCGCGCAGGATGCCGCGGCGCCGGTAGGTCGCGTCGACCGAAACCCAGGTGACGCCGGGCACGTCGAGGGCGCCGCCGGGCACCGTCATCGTGAACGGATAGTCGCCGGTGACACCTACGATCCGCTCACCGTCGGTCGCGATGAAGAACCGCTCGGGATCGATGATCGTCAGCGCGTCAGTGAGTTCGTCGCCCGAATACTGGAAGCCGAAGCTGGCGCCGTCCAGTTCCGCGACGGCGTCGAAGTCGGCGGCGTTCGCACGCCGGATAGGAATGTCCACGGTGCCAGTCTGGTCGCCCCGGCAAACCCGTTAGCCGGTGCCGGCCGCGAGCTCGTCGGACTCGGCGGCCGCGGACGTGAACTGGGCGTTGTAGAGCTGGTAGTACGCGCCGGCCCGCTCGAGCAGTTCGGCGTGGGTGCCCTGCTCGACGATGCGCCCGCCCTCCATCACCAGGATCAGGTCGGCGTCGCGGATCGTCGACAGCCGGTGGGCGATCACGAAGCTGGTGCGGTTCGAGCGCAGCGCGGCCATCGCGTGCTGGATGAGCAGTTCGGTGCGCGTATCCACGGAGCTGGTCGCTTCGTCCAGGATCAGCAGTGACGGATCCACAAGGAACGCCCGCGCGATCGTGATCAGCTGCTTCTGCCCCGAACTGAGGTTGCTGCTCTCTTCGTCGATAACCGTCTCGTAGCCGTCGGGCAGGCTGCGCACGAATCGGTCTACGAACGTCGCCTCGGCCGCGGCCTTGATCTCTGCGTCGGTCGCGTCGGGCCGCCCGTAGCGCAGGTTGTCGCGGATCGTGCCGCCGAACAGCCAGGTGTCCTGCAGCACCATGCCGACCTGGGACCGCAACTGGTCACGACGCATGGTCGTGATGTCGAGACCGTCGAGGGTGATGCGCCCGGCATCCAGCTCGTAGAACCGCATGATCAGGTTGACCAGGGTGGTCTTGCCCGCGCCGGTCGGCCCGACGATGGCGATCGTCTGGCCCGGTTCGGCCACCAGCGAGAGGTCATCGATCAGCGGAGTGCCCGGCTCGTAGCGGAACGAAGCATGCTCGAACTCCACCCGGCCACGGCGCTCGACCGGCTGCTGCGGTGCTTCGGACTCGGGCGTCTGCTCATCGGCGTCGAGCAGGTCGAACACCCGCTCGGCCGACGCGACGCCGGACTGCAACAGGTTCGCTATCGAAGCGACCTGGGTGAGCGGCTGGGTGAACTGGCGGGAGTACTGGATGAACGCCTGCACGTCGCCGAGGCTCAGCGACCCGGTGGCGACCCGGAGGCCGCCGACGACGGCGATGATCACGTAGTTCAGGTTCCCGATGAACATCATCGACGGCATGATCAGGCCGGAGACGAACTGCGCCCCGAAGCTGGCGCGGAACAGGTCCTCGTTCTTCCGCTCGAACTGCTCGCCGACCTCGCGCTGCCGCCCGAAGACGGTCACCAGCTCGTGCCCGGTGAACGACTCCTCGATGTGCGCGTTCAGCGCGCCGGTGTTCGCCCACTGAGCCACGAACAGCTTCTGCGAGCGCTTCGCGATCCGGGTCGTGACGATCACCGACAGCGGGATGCTGACCAGTGCGATCAACGCCAGCAGCGGGGAGATCACGAACATCAGCGCCAGCACGCCGATCACGGTGAGCAGCGAGGTGAGGAGCTGGCTCATCGTCTGCTGCAGCGTCTGCGACACGTTGTCGATGTCGTTGGTGACCCGGCTGAGCAGCTCACCGCGGGGCTGCCGGTCGAAGTACCGCAGCGGCAGCCGGTGCAGCTTGTCCTCCACGTCGGCCCGCAGGCGGAGGACCGTGCGCTGCACGACGTCGTTGAGCAGGTAGCCCTGCAGCCAGCTGAACACCGAGGCCGCGACGTAGAGAGCGATGGCCCAGAGCAGCACCGTGGCCAGGGCGCCGAAGTCGATGCCCTGTCCGGGGACGACGCCGGACCCCAGGAGCAGGCTGGCGACGTTGCCGTGGCCGGTGGCCCGCGCCGCCTGCGCCGCCTGCTCCGCGGTGATCCCGGGGGGCAGCTGCCGACCCAGCACACCCGCGAAGATGATGTCGGTCGCCCGGCCGAGGAGTTTCGGCCCGGCCACCGCGAAGCCGACGCTGAGGACGGCGAGCCCGATGACGGCGGCCACCTTCGCCCGCTCCGGCGTCAGCCGGGCGAGCAGCCGCCGCGCGGACGGCTTGAAGGTCATCGCCTTCTCGGCCGGCATGCCCATGCCGCCCATCGGCCCTCGACCGAAGGGTCCACCACCCGGCGGCCGGGAGGGCCGGCCCGGCGCGGTGCCGGGAGCTGCGGCGGGGACGGCCGGGCTCACGGCCTCGCGGGTGCTCACGCCGCCTCCTGCAGCGCGAGCTGGGATTCGACGATCTCCTGATAGGTCCGGCAGGTGGCCAGGAGCTCGTCGTGTGTCCCCTTGCCGGCGACCAGCCCGTCCTCGAGCACGATGATCTGGTCGGCGTCGGCGATGGTGGACACCCGCTGGGCGACGATCACCACCGTCGCGTTCTCGGTGCGAGGTGCCAGGGCGGCCCGCAGCCGGGCGTCGGTGGCGAGGTCCAGGGCCGAGAACGAGTCGTCGAACAGGTAGATCTGCGGCCGCCGGACCAGCGCCCGGGCGATCGCCAGCCGCTGGCGCTGGCCGCCGGAGAGGTTGCTCCCGCCCTGGCTGATCGGCGCGTCCAGCCCGCCGGGCATGGCCTCGACGAAGTCGCGGGCCTGCGCCACCTCCAGCGCCTCCCACAGTGCGTCGTCGTCGGCCTCGGGGTCGCCGTACCGAAGGTTGCTCGCGACCGTGCCGGTGAAGAGGAAAGCCTTCTGCGGTACGAGGCCGATCCGCCGCCAGAGCGCCTCCGGGTCCATCTCGCGGACGTCGACGCCGTCGACCCGCACCGAGCCCGCGGTCACGTCGAAGAGCCGAGGCACCAGGGACACCAGCGTCGTCTTGCCGGCCCCGGTGCTCCCGATGACGGCCGTGGTCCGGCCCGGCAGCGCGCGGAAGGAGACGTCCCGGAGAACCGGCGTGGCGGCCCCCGGGTAGCGCAGTTCGACGTCGATGAACTCGAGTTCCCCGAGCGCGGGCACGTCGGAGGCCGGCTGCACCGGCGGGCGGACCGAGGACCGCGTGTCCAGCACCTCATGGATGCGCTCGGCGCAGACCGCGGCCCGCGGGATCATGATCGCCATGAAGGTCGCCATCATGACCGACATGAGGATCTGCATGAGGTACAGGAGGAACGCGGTCAGCGAACCGATCTGCATCTGACCGGCGTCCACCCGGCCGGCGCCGAACCACAGCACGGCGATGCTCGAGACGTTGAGGATCAGCATCACCGTCGGGAAGATCAGCACCATCAGCCGGCCGGTTCGCAGCGCGGTCGCCGTCAGCTCCTCGTTCGCCTGGCCGAACCGCCGCCTCTCGTCGTGCTCGGACACGAACGCCCGGACGACGCGGATGCCCATCAACTGCTCCCGCAGGACCCGGTTGACCGCGTCGAGGCGGGTCTGCATGGCCCGGAACTGCGGCACCATCCGGACGACGATCGACCCGATCGAGACCAGCAGGGCCGGGACGCTGACGACCACCAGCCAGGAGAGCCCGAGGTCCTCCCGCAGCGCCATGACGATGCCGCCGACGCACATGATCGGTGCGGTCACCAGCATCGTGCAGGTCATGACGACGAGCATCTGCACCTGCTGGACGTCGTTGGTGGTCCGGGTGATCAGCGACGGCGCCCCGAAGTGCGCCATCTCGCGCGCGGAGAACTCGCCGACCCGCGAGAAGAGGGCGGCCCGGACGTCCCGCCCGAAGGCCATGGCGGTGCGGGCTCCGAAGTACACAGCGGTGGTCGAGCAGACGATCTGCACGAGCGTGACCAGGAGCATCCAGCTCCCGGTGGACAGGATGTAGCCGGTGTCGCCGGACACCACCCCGCGGTCGATGATGGTCCCGTTCAGGCTCGGCAGGTACAGCGATGCCATGGTGGCGACCAGTTGGAGGACGACCACCGCCGCGAGGGGTCGCCGGTAGGGCCGCAGGTAGCTGCGCAACAGTCCGGTCAGCACGACCGGTCTCCTCTCGACGAGCCTGTGAAGGACGAGGGGCGGGCCGGGTCGCCGGAGCCCGCGTGCCCGCGGAGTCCGTCGAGGAGCAGGGAGACGATCTCCGGCGCGGACAGCGGCTGCCCGTGAGTGATCATCGGGTGGCTGCCCGCGAACGTCACCATGTGCAGCCGGCGCGCCGCCTCGTTCGGCCCATAGCGCAACTGCCCGGAATCGGGTTCGATCAGCGCGGCCAGCGCGCGCATGATCGGCTCGGCGTCCTCCGGGCGGTGGCGATCGCCGGGCCCACCGGGGTGCGCCCCAGGCTCCCGGCTGGAGCGCAGCGCGTAGAGCACCCGGATGACCCGGCGGACGTGCGCCTGCAGCGCCTCGACCGCAGCCACCAGGCGGTCCTCCAGACCGGCCGTGAGATCGACCCGCCGGAGGTCTGCCACGAGCTCGGACGAGTCGAAGGCGCTGGCCACCGCGGCCCGCAGGAGCTCCTCCTTGGTGTCGAAGACCCGGAAGATCGTCCCCTCGGCCACCCCGGCGGCCTCGGCGATCTGCCGGGTGCTCACCTCGGCGCCGCGGTCCAGGACCAGCCGCAGGGTCGCCTCGACAAGCATGGCCCGGCGCTCGTCCGGCGAGAGGGCGGTCGCACGCCGCGCAGCTGGAGGCACGCGCCGGACCCTACTACTGAGTGAGGACTCACTCAGTCATTTTTCGAGGGCGGCGTCCGCGCCGGAACGCCACCGCCCTGACCACGGGCGCTCAGCCGCCAGTGCTGACGAGGGCGAAGTCGTGACCCGGGACCCGGACCGCCGTCCCACCGCCGTCCGGCGCCGGCTCGCCGTTCCCGGCCACGACGCTCGCCCTGGAGAGGGGCAGGCGGACGTCCGCGGGTGCGTCGCCGACGTTGAGGACGACGGCGAGCGTGTTCCCCTCCGCGGTCAGCCGGACGGCAACGACGTCATTGGTCAGCACGTCGGGCTCCGCCACGGCGGCCCCGGCGAGCCAGGGGTGCCTGCGACGCACCCCGATGAGCAGCCGGTGCAGGTCGGCCAGCGCAGCCGCCTCGGCGCCGGGCGGGTCCGGCGATCCGGGCAGGACCGGCCGCACGGCGTCGTCCCCACCGGCGCGGTCCTCTTTCACGCCGCGCAGGCCGAACTCGTCGCCGTAGTAGACGGTCGGGACGCCGGGCAGGGTGAACAGCAGTGCGAGGGCCAGGGGAAGGTGGCGGGCGTCGTCCAGCCGGCTGGCGAGGCGGGTCACGTCGTGGTTCCCGACGAAGGTCTGCGGCAGGAAGCTGTGCACCATCTCGCCGTGCCTGCCCAGAGCGTGGGCGAGCTCGAAGAGGTTGTGGTCGTTGAGCGAGCTCCAGACCGCCTTCCACAGCTCGTACTGGGTCACCGAGTCGACGCCGGACTCGGCGACGTAGCGGGCGTAGTCGCCGTGCAGGACCTCACCGACGACCCACACGTCCGGATGCGCCTCCCGCACGCGGGGTAGGACGGCGCGCCAGAAGGCCGGGGGGACGGCGTACGCGGCGTCGAGCCGCCACGCGTCGACGTCCCTGTCGCACCAGTAGGTCATGACCCGCGCCACGTGGTCCACGACCTCCGGGTTGCGGTGGTCGAGCGCGACCAGCCCCGAGTGGCCCTCGAAGTCGCGGTAGGAGAAGCCGTCGGGACCGGGCCGGGACGGGTCGACGTCGAACCAGGCCGCGGCCGGGGAGCCCGGGCCCTGCTCGAGGACCTCGCGGAAGCGTGGGAAATCGCGGCCCACGTGGTTGAAGACGCCGTCGAGGAGCACCCGGACGCCGGCCGCGTGGCAGCCATAAATCAGCTCGCGCAGGTCCTGCTCGGTACCCAGCCTCCGGTCGACCCGGAAGTGGTCCACCGTGTCGTAGCCGTGTGTCCCGGATTCGACGACCGGTCCCAGGGCCAGGCCGTTGCAGCCGAGGCCCACGAGGTGCGGCAGCCAGCCGTGCAGCTCCTTCAGCCGCGGGACCGCCGCCGCGTCCGGCGGCAGCGCCTCCCGCTCGGCCCCCAAGGCACCCAGCGGGTACACCTGCCACCAGATGGCGTGCCGAACCCAGTCGTTCATTGCGCCTGCGTGCCCGTTCGGCCCCGAGTTCACGCGCAGGAGTGCACGCGCAGGTGTTCACTCGCGACGTGGATCTCCCGGACGAACTCCTCGACCTGCTCCGCCGGCCCAGCACCTGTTATGTGGCCACCACGATGCCCGACGGGTCACCGCAGATGACCCAGACCTGGGTGGACACCGACGGCACGCACGTCCTGATCAACACCGTGCAGGGCTACCAGAAAGTGCGCAACATCGAGCGGGATCCGCGGGTGGCCCTCAGCGTCTCCGATCCCGGCAACCCGACCCGCTACTTCGCCGTCCGCGGTCGTGTCGTGAACGCCACGACGGTCGGGGGCGCGGAGCACATCGAGAAGCTGGCCCAGCGCTACACGGGAGCGCCGTATCCCTGGTACGGCGGCCGGGACCAGGTCCGCGTCGTCCTCACCATCGCCGCGGACAAGATCCACACCATGGGCTGACCCGGGCCCACCGGGGCGCCTCACCGAGCCGGCGGCTGCAGCCCACGGCAGACTGGGAGTGCGCTCGTCCTTTCGGGACGAGGCGCACATGTCCGTCGTGCGGAGGTTCGAGATGCTGGGCCGGCAATCCCCGTGACGACCCGTCCGAAGGCGTCGGGATCGGCACCCGACGCACCAGCTCCCAAGGGGACGACGACGACCGCGACCGCCACGGAGGCGACTGAGGCGGAACGGCCCACGACGGACAAGGCGAAGCGGGCCGCGAAGACCCACGGCGCCGGCGCCGGGGGGCTGGTGCTCGCCGCGCTCGGCATCGTCTTCGGCGACATCGGCACCAGCCCGCTGTACGCCCTCCAGACCGTCTTCTCGATCGACAACCACGCCGTCCGGCCGACGCAGGGCGACGTCTACGGCGTCATCTCGATGATGTTCTGGTCGATCACCCTGATCGTGTCGATCAAGTACATCAGCATCCTCATGCGCGCCGACAACGACGGCGAGGGTGGCGTGATGGCGCTCACCGCGCTCGCGCGGCGGCTCTACGCCGCCCGGGGCGCGCGCACGGGCCCGCTCGTCATCCTCGGCATTCTCGGGGTGTGCCTCTTCTACGGCGACTCGCTGATCACGCCCGCGATCAGCGTCCTGTCGGCGGTCGAAGGCGTCCGGGTGGCGGCACCCTCCCTGGGGCACATCGTCGTACCGGTCGCCGCGGTCATCCTCACCGCGCTGTTCGCCGTCCAGCGGTTCGGCACGGGCCGGGTCGGGGCGCTGTTCGGTCCGGTCATGCTGCTCTGGTTCGGCGCGCTGGCGGCCGCCGGAGTGGCCGGCATCATCGCCCAGCCCGGGGTCCTCGCGGGGTTGTCGCCCACGTACGCCGTGTTCTTCGTCGTCGACCACCCCGTCCTCGCCTTCATCGCGATGGGCGCGATCGTGCTGGTGATCACCGGCGCGGAGGCGCTGTATGCCGACATGGGCCACTTCGGGCGGCCACCAATCCGCCGTGCGTGGTTCTTCGTCGTCTTCCCGGCGCTCGTGCTGAACTATCTCGGGCAGGCCGGACTGATCCTGCGCCACCCCCAATCCGTCTCCAGCCCGTTCTACCTGCTCTTCCCGAGCTGGGCGCAGCTGCCGATGGTCGTGCTGGCCACCGGGGCGACCGTCATCGCCTCCCAGGCGGTGATCTCGGGTGCCTTCTCGCTCTCCCGCCAGGCGGTGCAACTCGGGCTGCTGCCCCCGGTCACCGTGCGGCAGACGTCCGAGCACGAGGGTGGCCAGATCTACCTGCCGGGGGTCAACGCCGCCCTGTTCGTGGGCGTCCTGGCCGTCATGCTGACCTTCCGGTCCGCCGAGCGGCTGGCGACGGCCTACGGCGTCTCCGTGACCGGAGCCCTCGTCATCGACACGGTGCTGATGCTGGTGGTTGCCCGCGTGCTCTGGCGCTGGCAGCCGTGGAAGCTGGCGCTCGCCGCGGTCGCCTTCGGTGGGGTCGAGCTCACGTTCCTGTCGGCCAACCTGTCGAAGATCCTGCACGGTGGCTGGCTTCCGCTGCTGATCGCGATCCTGGTGTTCACGGTGATGACCACCTGGCGCCGCGGCCGCGAGATCGTGGCGGGCAACCGCCGGAAGCAGGAGGGCTCGCTCCGGGAGTTCGTCCAGGGGCTCTACGAGCGCGACCTCCCACGGGTCCCGGGGACCGCGGTGTTCCCGCACCCGGACAAGGAGACCACCCCGCTCGCGCTCCGCGCGAACGTGCGGCACAACAAGGTGCTCCACGACAGCGTGCTCATCGTGTCGGCGACCGCCGAGGGCGTTCCGCACGTGCCCGTCGACGAGCGGTTCACCGTCGACCCCCTCGGCTTCGAGGACGACCGCATCCAGCACCTCTCGATCCGGTTCGGCTTCTCCGACGATCCCGACATCCCGGGCGCGCTCGAGCAGGCGAGCGCCGCCGACGTGCTCGACGAAGGGCTGGTCGACGTCCACGAGGCGTCCTACTTCCTGTCCCGCGGACCGATCCACCGCACCCGCGCCCCGGGCATGGCGCAGTGGCGGAAGGCGCTCTTCCTGATGCTCGCCCGCAACGCCGCCGATCCTGCGGCCTACTTCGGGCTCCCTGTCGACCGGACCGTCACGATGGGGCAGCCCGTCGACGTGTAGCGCCGTCCCATTGGACAGCCTGACGTCACAGCGGATCCACCGGGAGACGGTCGGCCGAGCGCTCGGCATTCCCGAGGATGACGACGAGAACGAGAAGTAGGTCCAGGCCCCCGACCACGACGACGACCGGCAGCTGGAGCGCCGAGTCGAGCGCAGCGATCCCGGCTGCGCCGAGCGGCCACCACCAGCCTCGGCGCGACCGGCTCGCCATTCCGGAGTTGGTCAGGCTCGCCGCAGCGAGATAGAGCGCCACCCCGCCGGCGACCAGCACGCGGGTGCCGAGTGGCACCTCACCCGCGCCGCTCTGCTGGACGGCCAGCTGGACTCCGGCGCCGATTCCGGCCAGCGCCAGCGTCAGGGGCAGCTGCCCGAAGACGTAGACGTCGTGCTGACGCAGGCTGCGCTCCCCGCCGGCCTCGTGCAGCAGCCGCTTGGCCCGGGCGCCGGCGAGATCGAAGTAGCTCCACCACACGGCGGCGGTCAGCACGAAGGCCAGCGCGGCCGCCACGAGTGCCGGCGCCGACCACCGGGCGGCGGAGATGCCGTTCGCGATGCCCGTGACCGACTCCCCGAGCACAAGGATCACGAACAACGCGAAGCGCTCGGGGAGGTGCTCCAGATGCAGCGGCACCGCGGCGGGGTCGCGGGTGGCCAGCAGCGGGACCAGCACCTCGCCCCCGACGGCCACGCCCCAGAGCACGAAGCAGATCGGCGGCGGCACCACCAGGGACACCGCCCACAACAGCCCGCCCACGCCCGTCCCCAGCAGGTACAGCCGCACGATCGGTCGCGCGTCCCGGACGTGCCGGTAGGCCCGGTAGTACTGCACGAGCAGGATGGCCCGCAGCACCAGCTGACAGGCGGCGAACTCCTGGCGGAGGGCGCCCGTGGCTCCGGTCGCCGATGCGGCCAGACCGATGACAGCGGCCATGCCGGCCAGCTTGTACAGGCGGTACAGGACGTCGTCGTGGTCGAACCGGTTCGCGTACAGAGTCGTGCCTGCCCAGGACCACCAGACCACCGTGAACAGACCGGCGAAGACCAGCAGACCGTGCACCGAGACGTCCGCCCGCAGCGCTCCGGCGAGCTTCGCCACCACCAGGACGAAGGCGAGATCGAAGAACAGCTCCAGGCGCGACGCCGTGCGCTCGACACCGGTCCGCAGCGTCGGGGCCCGGACAGCCTCACCGCCGGTCAGGGCGCCGAGCAGCCGCCGGCCGATCGTCGCGTCCGTCGTGTCGCCGGCCGGTTCTCCGGCCGGGCCCCTCGCGTCAGCAGACACCGATCAGCGACCTCATCCCCCCAGTCTCCCCAGCGCCGGGTCAGGCGCCGCGGAACACCGCCGGGCGCTTCTCCAGGAACGCGGCCGTGCCCTCCTCCTTGTCATCGGTCGTGTAGAGCAGCGCCTGCGCGAGGCGTTCCACGACCAGCCCGGTCCGCTGATCGGCGTCCATGCCGGCGCGGACGACGAGCTTTGCCAGCCGCACCGCGAGCGGCCCCTTGGCCAGGATCTGCCCGGCGACCCGCCGCAGCTCGGCCGGCAGCTCTTCCGCGGGGACGACCGACGTCACGAGACCGATCGCCCTCGCCTCGTCGGCCGGGACGAACCGGGCGGTGAGGATCACCTCGACCGCCCGCCCCACCCCGATCAGCCTGGCCAGGCGCTGGGTTCCCCCCGCGCCCGGGAGGACGCCGAGGGCGGTCTCCGGCAGCCCGAACCGGGCGTTCTCGGCGGCGATCCGGATGTCGCAGGCCATGGCCAGCTCGCAGCCTCCGCCCAGGGCGAAGCCGTTGACGGCGGCGATCGTCGGCTTCGGGAACGCCTCGACCTCGTCGAACAGCTGCTGCATCTCCGCGTCGAGGCCGGTCGACAGGGTGTATCCCTGCACCTCGGAGATGTCAGCTCCCGCGACGAAGGCCTGGTCCCCCGCACCGGTGAACGCGACGACGGACGTCTCGTCGTCCGCGCGCAGGACCGCGAGCGCGGCCCGCAGGTCCGCCACCACCTGCGCGCTCAACGCGTTGCGCACCTCCGGTCGGGTGATCGTGACCAGAGCCAGCCGGTCCTCGACCTCGACCGTCAGCGTGGCGAAGCGCCCCTCCCGAGCCCCGGTCACTCCGCCCCCGCCAGCCGCGCGCGGAGCTGGAACTTCTGGATCTTCCCGCTCGCCGTCCGCGGCAGCTCCGTGAGTACCTCGAGTCCCTCAGGCCAGTACTGCTTCGCGACCCCCTTCTCGGCGAGGAAGTCCCGCATCTCCTCGATCGTGAAGCCGTCGACGCCCGGCGCCAGGGTGACGACGGCCCAGGCCCGCTCCTGCAGGCGCGGGTCGGGCACCCCGACCACCGCCACACCGGCGAGCCTGGGGTTCTCGTAGAGGACGTTCTCCACGTAGGCGACGGGGATGTTCTCGCCGCCGCGGATGACGACGTCCTTGGTACGGCCGGTGATGTTCAGATACCTGTCCTCGTCGATGACGGCAAGATCGCCGGTGTCGAACCAGTCGTCCTGGAAGCTCGCGCGGGTCATCTCCAGCCGCTCCGCGTAGCCGACGAAGAGGAACGGCCCCCGCACCTGGAGCCGGCCCTCCTTCCCGGCGGGCAGTGCCGACCCGTCGAAGTCGACGACGCGGATCTCCATGCCCGGCCACGGGTAGCCGTCGCGCTCCACGATCTTCTCCTCGGGGTCTCCCGGGATGCCGAGCGTGACGAGACCGTTCTCGCTCTGCCCCCAGCCGCCGAGCACCGTGAGCGACGGGAGCTTGACGCGCGCCTCCCGGACCATGGCCCGCGGGATAGGAGCGCCCATGCAGGCGAACAGCCGCAGCGAGGACAGGTCGCGCTGGGCGAGGTTGGGTGCGTTCAAGGTGTCGTGCAGGAACGGGGTTGCCGCGGACGTGTAGGTGATCCGGTGCTCCTCCACGAGCTCGGCGAACCGTGCCGGGTCCCAGATGTCCTGGTAGACGGCGGTGGCGCCACCGACCTGCGTGGGCAGGCGGGCGCCGTAGAGGAAGCCGGTGAGGTGGGCGAACGTCGAGGCCATGTGGATGACGCTGTCGCGGGACGCGCCCAGCCGCGCCGGCAACGGCGCGTTCGCCGCGACCAGCGTGTTGTGGGTGTGCATCACGCCCTTGGGCTCGCCCGTCGTCCCGGACGTGAAGATCAGCAGGGTCACGTCGTTCGGGTCCGGACGCAGCCCCGCCAGCTCGGCGGCGTCCCGGCGCTGTTCCCACGGCGTGTCGATGAATTCCCGCCACGAGGTCTGCGTATCAGTGGTCGGACCGTCGACCACCAGGACGTGCTGCAGCGCCGGCCAGTTGCCGCGCAGGCGCTCGATCATCTCCGGGTAGCCGAAGCCGCGGAACTCCTGGGGGATGACGATGACCTTCGACCGCGCGAGCCCGACCATGAACCCGACCTCGCGGTCCCGGTAGATCGGGATGAGCGGGTTGTTGACCGCGCCGATGCGGGTGACGGCGAAGTGGACGATCAGGAACTCGATCCAGTTCGGCAGCTGGAAGGAGACGACGTCGCCGGGACGCACACCGAGCTCCAGGAGGCCCAGCGCCGCGCGGTCCGACAGCCGCTTGAGCTCCGCGTAGGTGACCTGGCCGCGCGAGTCGATCGCGGCGAGCTTGTCGGGCTGTTCGGCGGCCACCTCGTCGAGGAAGTCGGTGATGACGCGGTCGGTCCACAGCCCCTGGCTGGTGTAGTGCTCGATCAGCTCGGGGGTCAGGACGGTCTCGAAGGTCATGGCAGGTCCTCGTCAGCTCATCGTGAGGCCGCCGCTGACGCTGACGGTCTGTCCGGTGATGTAGGCCGCCTCGTCAGAGGCGAAGAAGGCGACCGCGTTGGCGAGATCGCTCGGGTCGGCGAGCCGGCGGAAGGGGATGGCCTTCGTCAGGGCCTCCCGCAGCCTGGGGTTGTCGCCGCCCATCGAGGCGAACAGCGCGGTGTCCGTGGGGCCCGGGCAGACGCAGTTGGCGTTCACCTTGTGGCGGGCCATCTCCCGGGCGGTGGCCTTGGTGAAGGCGATCACCCCGCCCTTGGCCGCGGAGTAGACCGCCTCCCCGGAGGAGCCGACCCGCCCGGCGTCCGAGGCGAGGTTGACCACCGAGCCGAAGCCCTGCTCGGCCATGACCGGCAGGACCGCCTTGGAGGTGTTGAGGACGCCGTAGAGGTTGATCTGGATGACGCGGTCCCAGTCGGCGGGGTCGGAGTCGACGAACGGGCTCGCCTTGTCCCAACCCGCGTTGTTGACGAGGACGTCGATCCGTCCGAACTGCGCCAGCACCTGGTCGACCATCGCGTTCACCGACTCACGTGAGGTGACGTCGGTGCGGATGCCCACCGCTCCCCCGCCGATGGTGCCGGCGGTCTCCTTGGCGGTCGCCTCGTTGATGTCGGTGACGACGACGGTCGCGCCCTCGGCGGCCATCTTCTCGGCGATCGCCCGGCCGATGCCCTGGCCGGCACCGGTGACGATGGCGATCTTGTCGCTGAGCTTTCCCATGGGGTTCCTCTCGGATAAGGCAGGTAAGGGGCGTCGGTCAGGGTGCGTACTCGCGGCCGAGCAGGCTGCGGGCGATGACGAGCTTGGAGACCTGTGCCGTCCCGTCGCCGATCTCCAGACCGATGACGTCACGCAGGCGCTGGCCCAGCGGGCTGTCCGTGGAGTAGCCCAGGTGCCCGAAGATCAACAGGCACTGGTGGATGACCTCGCTGGACAGCTTCGGCGCCCAGAACTTGGCCATGGCCGCCTCCGCGCTGTGCTCCAGGTCGTGGTCCTTCTTCCAGAGCGCCTCGTAGCAGATGTGCCGGGCACCGCGCACGTACGTGGCGTACTCGGCCAGCGGGAAGGCGACCCCCTGGAACTTGCCGATCGGCTGGCCGAACGCCTCCCGGTCCCGGGCCCACTGGAGGGCCTCGTCGAGGGAGATCTGGGCGGCACCCAGGCAGGCCAGGCCGATGATCGCGCGGGAGTAGTCGAAGCCCTGCATCACGGAGACGAAGCCGCCGCCCTCGCTCCCGATGAGGTCGGCGCGGGTGACCGGTGCGTCGTCGAAATGCAGCGAGGCCCGGCCGATGGCGCGCCCGCCGACGTCGTCGAAACCGCTGCGCGTGACGTGCGGCGTGTTCAGGTCGACCCAGAAGGCGCTGACGCCACGGGCACCCGGGCCGCCCGTCCGGGCGAGGACGACGCCCCGGTCGGCGGCCGTGCCGAGGGTGATCGAGGTCTTCTCGCCGCGCAGCCGCCAGCCGTCGCCGTCCGGGACGGCCTTCAGCTCGAGGCTCGCCGCGTCCGTGCCGTGGCCGGGCTCGGTGATGCAGATGCACGGGACCACCTCACCGGAGGCGATCCCCGGCAACCAGGCGCGCTTCTGCTCGTCGGAGGCGTTGCGGACGATGATGTCGCTGATCAAGGCGGTGTTGATGATCAGGTAACTCGCGTTGAAGTCCGCCCGCCCGACCTCCTCGGCGGCGACACCTGCGACGATCGCCGAGGCCTCCTGGCCGCCGTACTCCTCCGGGATCCGCAGCCCGGTCAGCCCCATGCCCGCCATGTCGAGGGCGAGTTGGCGACGGAACTGCCCTGCCTTGTCGTCGGACTGGTAGTGCGGCGCGAGGGTCTTCGTCGCGAAGCGCCGGAGCTCCTGACGGAACGACTCCTCGTCGTCGTCGAACCGGAAGTCCATGCCGATCTGCCTGCTTCCTCGGGTGGTGGCGCCTCAGTGGTGGATCACGTGGCTGGCGAAGTCGGGCTTGCGCTTCTCGGCGAAGGCGGTGGCGCCCTCCATCCCCTCCGGGGAGACGGCGTACAGGTCGAGCGCGGACATGGCGAGGTTGCTCAGCCCGGCCTGGTGGTCGGTGTCGGCGTTGAACGACTGCTTGAGGAACCGGATCGCGGTCGGGCTCTTCTCGGCGATCTCGAAGGCCCATGCCTTGGCCTCGTCCAGCAGCTGGTCCGCCGGGACGACGGCGTTGACCAGCCCCATGCGCTCGGCCTCTGCCGCGCCGTACTGCCGGCAGAGATACCAGAACTCACGGGCCTTCTTCTCGCCGATGACGCGGGCGAGGTAGGCCGAACCGAAGCCGGCGTCGAACGAGCCGACCCGGGGGCCGGCCTGCCCGAACCGGGCGGTCTCGCTGGCGATCGAGAGGTCGCACAACACGTGGAGGACGTGCCCGCCGCCGATCGCGAGGCCGTTGACGGCGGCGATCACCGGCTTCGGGATGTCCCGGATGAGCTTGTGCAGGTTGCCGATCTCGAACATGCCGCTCTCGGTGGGCCCGTAGTCGCCGGTCTCCGCCCGCTGCTTGACGTCTCCGCCGGTGCAGAACGCCTTCTCCCCCGCCCCGGTAAGGATCACCGCCTGGACGCCGCGGTCCGCCCACGCCGTCCGGAAGGCCTTGATCAGTTCGTCGACCGTGCGGCCCCGGAACGCGTTGTAGCGCTCTGGCCGGTCGATCGTGATGACCGCGACCGGACCGTCGGTCTCGTAGCGGATGTCCTCGTAGTCCTGCGCCATCGCTGCTGGCCCCCTTCTCGTCGACTCCCCCGCACGGGGTGGCTCCCTTGCCGGGCAGGCCTCACCGTGCCAAACTTTGACCCGTTGGTCAATACCTGAATTGCTGGTCGAACAGATACCCTCGGGTACGAGAGCCGGGGGTCACGGACGGAGCGGTCATGAGCGCGGAAGAGGCGGTCCCGGCGACGGCAGCGCCCGGCCGGGTGGAACGCAAGCGCGGCCGCCGGATCCAGGAGATCGTCACGACGGCGGCCGACCTCTTCGGCGCGCGCGGCTACGACGCGGTGAGCCTCGAGGACGTCGCCGATCGGCTGGACGTCACCAAGGGCTCGCTGTACTACTACTTCTCGAGCAAGGACGAGCTGGTCACCGCAGCCATCGAGACGCTCGGCAACGAATGGACGGCGCGCCTCGAGGCGCTCCCCGCCGCGCACGAGGGGCCCGTCGCGGACCGGCTGCGCGCCCTGGTGCGCGAGCACATCGGGATCGCCGTCCGCGAGTACCCCGCGGCGCTGCGGCTCTTCCTCGTGCCCCAGGAGTGGCCGGCCGCCCAGCAGGCACGGATCAAGGCGCTCCGGCGTCGCCATGACCAGTTCTTCCGCACGCTCGTGGAAGAGGGGGTGGCGTCCGGGGCGTTCACGGTGACCACCGTCGACACGACCCTTCAGTGCATGCACGCCGCGATGTCGCAGACGCCCGGGTGGTGCGCCCACCTGACCGGGCGGGCCCAGGACCGTGCCGTCGAGGAGTTCACCGACACGCTGATGATGCTCGTCGGCGTTGCGCCGACATCCGCCTCGAGCTGATGATCCTCAGGGCAGCAGCCCTGGAGACTCAGCCGCGGTCGCGGCGGACGCGCCAGACGACGAGGGCGACGAGCGCCAGAGCCAGCACGACGAGCGCCGACCCCGCGCCGAATCTCGACTCGATCGTCTTGTACGAGGCACCGG
>JAODNN010000124.1 GCA_025465355.1 Blastococcus sp.
TGGGGTATCCGGGGCCGGCTCCGGTGAAGAATCCCGCGTTGCCGGGTGAGGCCGAGGCGTATCTGGAGGACGGGATCCTCGACGTCGTGATCGACCGCGGCCCGATCTACCGCCCCACACCCGACTCGTGACCAGGGTCCCCGTTGGCGACCTTCGCGAGTGGACGAGCTCGGTCCTCGCGAGGGTCGGCCTCTCGGCCGAGGACGCGGTCGTCGTGGCAGAGAGCCTGGTGTTCGCCGATGTCCGGGGCGTCTCGACGCACGGCGTGCTCCGCCTGACGACCTACGTCGACCGCATCCGCGCCGGTGGCATCGGCCGGCGGTCGGAGCTCGCAGTCGTCGCCGACTTCGGCGCGTTGGTCGTCGCCGATGCGGGTGCCGGTCCCGGGGCAGCCACCGGTGCCCGCGCCGCGGACCTGGCGGTCGAGCGCGCCCGGTCGTTCGGCATCGGCGCCGTCGTGTGCAGGAACGCGAACCACTTCGGTGCCTCGGGATTCTTCACCAATCGCATGGCGGACGCCGGCATGGTCGGCATCGCGGCATGCAACACCGAGTCGGTGATGTGCGCGCCGTTCGGCGGCGCTCCCGTACTGGGCACGAATCCGATCGCGGTGGCAGTGCCGTTGCCCTACGCATCGCGCCCGCAGCTCGACATGGCCACCACGACCACCAGTCAGGGTCGTTTGATCATGGCTGAGCAGGCCGGTGAGCCGATCCCGCTCGGCTGGTCGGTCGACGACGAGGGCAGACCCACGACGTCGGCGGCCGCTGGTCTGGCTGGTGCCCTGCTTCCGGTCGGTGGTCCCAAGGGCTTCGGCCTCGCCTTCGCGGTCGACGCACTGCTGGCCGTCGGCGGTGCCTCGGTGAGCACCCAGGTCGATGCGCTCGGAGGCGCCCCCGCGTCCACGCAGCACCTCGGTCACCTGTTCATCGCCGTCCGCGCCGATGCAGGTCAATCCCTGGCTGCCTACCGCAGGACCGTCGCCGGGCTCGTGGAGTCGATCCATGCCAGTGCCGATGGATTCGACGTACCCCCGGCGATCGCCCCCGGCGAGCCCGAGCTCCGGCACGAGCAGGCCGCCGACGGTCACGTGGACCTTTCGCGGCACCTGCTGCTCGAGCTCGGCGGGCTCGCGCGTAGCTCGGATGTCGCCCTGCCGCCCTCGATGGTCGCCGACCAGACCGCTGCACCCCTATCAGGAGGAAGCACTTCGTGACAAAGATCGAGTCGGTGCGCACGGACTTCTACCTCGTGCCGCTGGAGACCGTGCTGAGCGACAGCACGCACGGAACCATTCCCCACTTCGAGCTCGTCACGGTGCGGATCACCGACTCCGACGGCGTCGAAGGCGTGGGCTACACCTACGCGGTCAACTCCGGTGGCGCGGCCTTCAAGGTCCTCATCGACGGCTACCTCGCCCCCGTCGTGACCGGCCGCGATCCTGACGAGTCCGAGCGGCTCTGGCAGGACATGTGGTGGGCCGTGCACTACTCGGGCCGAGGCGGGCATGCGACGTCGGCGATCTCCGCCGTCGACATCGCGATCTGGGACCTGCGTGCCAAGCGGGCCGGCCTGCCGCTGTGGCGGTTCTTCGGTGGTTACGACCCCCAGGTGCCGGTGTACGCCGGGGGGATCGACCTGGACTTCTCGGTGGAGGAGCTGCTCGACCAGTCCGACCGGTTCCGGGAGGAGGGCTTCCGCGCCATCAAGATGAAGGTCGGTCGTCCCCACCTCCGGGAAGACGTCGAGCGGGTTCGCCGGATGCGGGAGCACGTGGGCGACGACTTCCCCCTCATGGTCGACGCCAACATGAAGTGGAGTGCGGACCAGGCGATCCGGGCTGCCCGCTCGCTCGAGGAGTTCAACCTGCTCTGGATCGAGGAGCCGACCGTTCCGGACGACGTGGCAGGTCACGTGCGGGTCGTGCGAGAGGGAAGGACCCCTGTCGCGACGGGCGAGAACATGCACACGCTCTACGAGTTCCACGCCCTCATGGCGGCTGGAGGCCTGACGTATCCCGAGCCCGACGTCACCAACTGCGGCGGTATGACGATCTTCCGCAAGATCGGAGCCCTCGCCGAGGCGCACAACCTGCCGCTCACCTCGCACGGTGTTCACGACCTCACCGTGCACCTGCTGGCAGCCGCACCGAACCGCACCTACATGGAGGCGCACGGCTTCTCGCTGGACAAGTACATCGCCCATCCCATGTCGGTCATCGACGGTTTCACGACCGCCCCTGAACGGCCTGGTCATGGCGTCGAGCTGGACTGGGCGGCCCTCGAGCGGCATCGCAGATGACCCCGCCGCGCCGGCTGGTGCTGTGGGACATCGACGGAACGCTGGTCAGCAACAACGACAGCGACGAGACGTTGTTCCTCCAGATGATGCGCAGTGTGGTGCCGGCTGTCGGTGAGCCCGTCCACCCCTACCGCCACGGGAAGACCGACCTTCAGCAGGTGACCGAGTACCTCCTGGCCAACGGCGGTACGACCGACCAGGTGCCGGTGGCCTCGGAGCGCCTCGTCGAGTTCTCCCGGTCCCACTTCGTGGAGCCGGGGGAACGCACGGTGCTACCGGGAGTCGTCGAGACCGTGAGAGCGCTCGCCGCGGACGGCCACGTCAACGCGATCCTCACCGGCAACGGCCCCGCCCGCGCTGAACTCAAGCTCTTCTCGGCCGGCCTCGACCCGGGCCTGTTCGACTGGGCCTCGAGCTTCTTCGGTGACGCCAGCGAGTCGCGTCCCGAGCTCACCCGGCGTGCCGCCGCTCATGCCGCGGAACGCTCGCTCAGGCCCGTCATCGTGGGGGACACCCTTGCCGACGGCCGGGCTGCGGAGGCGGCAGGCATCGACTTCGTCGGGGTCGCCACGGGTGTCTACCGGGTGGACGACCTGCGCGCCGCGCCCCATCTCGTCGTCGTCGAGGACCTCCGGTCGGCTGGGCGGACCGTCGTCGCACGGCTCGCGGAGTAGGAGCCCCGCCCCTCGACGGCCGGGCCACGTCGTCGGCTGGTCCCGACGCCGTGGCCCGGTCCGTTCATGAGAGGGCAGCAGCCTTTTCCGCGAGCCGCTTGCCGAACGTGTCGAGATCGACGACGAAGCGCTCGTGTGATCCCGAGGTGATCGTGTCGACTCCGTCGGTCGCGGTGATGTCGAAGACGATCCGTCGACGATCGACCTCCGTGACGGTCGCGGTGCAGGTCACGACCTGTCCGAGCAGCGTGGCCGCGGAGTGGACGACGTTCACGTTGGTACCGACGCTCGACTGCGTCTCGGGCAGAAACGGCGCCAGGGCTTCGATCGCCGTCTCCTCCAGCAGGAGGACGAGGTTCGGCGTCGAGAAGATCTGGTAGTCGCCGCGGGTTGTGCAGTCCTTCTCCTCGACGAGCCGGGTGAGCGTTCCGGAGATGCCAGCAGTGATGTCGTCGAGCATGGGGTTCCTCTCAGGATGGGGCGGGGTCAGAGCACGGCGAGCGGGTTGACCGGTGACCCGGTCCCGCCAGGGATCCGCAGGGGTGCAAGGCAGAACAGGAACTCCCACCGACCGTGCGCGGCACAGGCGTCGGCGATCTCCTCGAGGCTGGCGTTGTCGATGAGCGGCAGACCCATCGCGGCGAGCGCCAACGCGTGAATGGGGGAGGCGACGCCGTCGACCTGGCTCGGCCGCGAGTCGCTGTCACCGTCGGATCCCAACATCGCGGCGCCGTTCCGGCGCAGCCATGCCATCGACTCGGGCTGCAGCCCCACGCTGGAGTTCGTCGGATCCCAGGGCCCGAGCTCCTCGCGACGGCGCCGGTGTCCGGTGCGGACGAGGAAGATGTCGCCCTCGGCGGGGACGACGCCTTGCGCCGCGAGGACCGCCGCCAGTTCCTCCGGGGAGATCGCCTCGCCGGGCTCCAGCCACGGGACGCCACGGTCGCGTGGGACATCGACGAGCACGCCTCGGCCGACGACACCACTGGCCATCTGGTCGATCGCCCCGACACTGCCGCCGGTGCTGTCGATGTTCGACGCGGGATCCGCGTCGTTGTACAGGCGGCCCCGGAAATTGCAGTGGCAGAGCGCATCGACATGTGTCACGGACTTGCCGTGGAAGTCCATGCCGACGAAGTCGGTGTTGACGCGCGGCTCCTCGACCCCCACGTCGCCCAGCCGGGTCATGTAGTGCAGTGCCGGCCGGCCGTTGTCCGGGCCGGCCACGGTGTCGAGGTCGTGCGCCAGGCTGATGGTGCGACCGACCCGGACCAGTGACGCCGCGGCCATGACTGCGCTCGGCGTGAGGTGGTTCAGCGTGCCGCGCTGGTCGTCGTCGCCCCACCGGCCCCAGTTGCTGACGGAGGCGAACAGGGCGTCGAACGTGGTGGCATCCACGGATCAGGGATTCCAGTCCACGGCGAACATGACCAGTTCTGCCTCGCCCTCGATCACGACCTGTCCGCCGTTCTTCGTGACCGTCGTGCTCACGAAGACCCGCCTGCGCTCCTCGTTCTTGCCGGTCACGACCGTCTCGACGGTGATGTGGTCGCCGATGAGCACCGGGCCCGTGAACCGCATGTTCTGCGACACGTAGGCGCTGCCCACGCCGAGGAGCTGGGCCAACGTCGCACCGATGTAGCCACCGCACTGCATGCCGTACGCAACGCGGCCGCCGAAGCGCGTGCGCGTCGCGAAGTCCTCGTCCAGATGCAGCGGACCGCGATCGCCGATGAGGCCGCCGTACAGCACGACGTCGGCGTCGGTGATGGTCCGGGTCCAGACTTCGCGGTCGCCGACCGAGACCTGGTCGATGGAGATGTTCTTCATGATGCTTCGCTCGCTCGGACGACGTCGCGCAAGGACACCCCGGAGGTCTTGCGGTCCCACGTCGCGGGAGTGACACCCTCCGTGCGCAGGAACGCCTTCTGCGGCTTGCCGGTGGGGGTACGCGGTAGCTGCTCCATGAATCGCACATATCGCGGCACCATGAAGTGGGGCAGGTTCGCTGCCAGGTGGGCGATCAGCTCAACGGGATCGACCGTTGCGCCTGCGGTCTCGATCACGCACAACAGCACGTCGTCGTCGCCCTCGAACTCCGACGGCACCCCGACGGCTGCGCATTCGGCGATTCCGGGGAAGGTGACGCCGGCGGCTTCGATGTCGAACGAGGAGATGTTCTCGGCGCGACGCCGGATGCGCTCCTTCACCCGATCGACGAAGTACACGTAGCCGTCTTCGGCGATGTACGCGAGGTCGCCGGTGTGGAACCACAGATTGCGCCAGGCCGCGAGCGTGACCTCGGGCATCCGGAAGTAGCCCTGCATCATCGTCCACGGACGGCGGGGACGCAGGACCATCTCGCCCGTGCGGCCGACGGGCATCTCCTCGTCCGTGTCGGGATCCACGACGCGCAGATCGAAGTGCTCTGCCCGCAGCCGCCCGCACGATCCGAGGCGGATCGGCTCGTCGTACGGCTGCCAGATGGGGATCGTGACCTCGGTCATTCCCCATGTCTCGATGCCGCGGATGCCGAAGCGACGCTGGAAGTCCAGGGCGATGTGGGCCGGGAACGGCGAGGCCATGATGCGCGTGACCGGGTTGTCGGCGTCGTCCGCCGCTTCGGGCAACTGGTGGAGCATCTCCACCAGCGGTCCGTGCAACAGCGCCACGGTGCACCCGTGTTCACGCACCCGCGGGAGCCACGCCTCGACCGAGAAGCGCGTATCCAGGACGACGCGGCCGCCGGTCATCATCGAGCCCATGATCCCGATGAACTTCCCGGCCACGTGGAAGAGCGGGATGAAGCAGTAGAACGCGTCGTCCTCGGTCAGGTTCGCGCCTTCGACGCCGAGCCGGGAGAACAGCGAGATCTGCCCGTGCGGCATCATCACGCCCTTGGCCGGGCCGGTGGTGCCCGACGTGTACACGATCGACGCCAGATCGTTCGGGCCGATCGGCCGGTGTGGGTCCGTCGAGCCGTCGCCCAGAATCGCGTCGAACGTCGTCACGGTGAGCCCGGGCAGATCCGGGAGGGCGGCCGGAGTGGCCGACGGATAGACGACGACCGTCTCGAGATGGGTCAAGGACTCCCGCACCCCGACGAGACGGGGAAGCAGCTCCTCGTCGATGAACATCAGCCGCGCCTGTGAGTTCTGCATGGCGTGCGTCAGCGACTGGCCGCGGTAGCCCGTGTTGATCGCCACTTCCACCGCACCGGTCAGGCTCGTGGCGAGCCATGTGCAGATCGAGTCGGCCGAGTTGTCGGCCATGATGAGGACGCACTCCCCGTGCTCGACCCCGAGCGCGACAAGGCCCTGCGCGATCGCACAGGTGCGGCTGTAGGCCTCGCCGTAGGTGACTGCCCCACCTCCGATCGACCGGAAGAATTCCCGGTCGCCGGTCTCCGCGGCGCGCTCGCGAAGCAGATCGGGAAGCAGTGCCTCGAGCTTGGGTGTCATGTCGTCGTCCCCGCGTCAGGCGTCGATGGCGGACATGTCGGCGTAACGGTCACCCTGCACGGCGTCGGGGGGGACGAGTTCGGCAAGGCGCGCCAGCTGCCTCGCGCTCAGCACGAGTTCCGTCGCCGCGACGTTCTGCTCGAGGTACGTGCGACGCTTCGTGCCTGGGATGGGGACGACGTCGTCACCCTGTGCGAGCACCCAGGCCAGGGCCAGCTGGGCGAGCGAGCACCCGAGCTCGGCGGCCACCTCCCGCGAGGCCTCGACGAGTGCCAGGTTGCGCTCCAGCGCGTCGCCCTGGAAGCGCGGCGAGCTCTGCCGCCAGTCATCCGCCGCGAGGTCGCTCGCCTGTGTGATGGCTCCGGTGAGGAGACCCCGGCCGAGCGGGCTGTAGGCGACGAAGCCGATACCGAGCTCGCGGCAGGTCTGGCGGATCCCGTTCTCGACGTCGCGGCTCTGCAGGGAGTACTCGCTCTGCACGGCGGCGATCGGGTGCACCGCATGGGCGCGGCGCAGCGTCTCCGGTCCCACCTCGCAGAGGCCGATGTGACCGACCTTGCCGGCGGCGACCAGTTCGGCCATGGCGCCGACGGTCTCCTCGATGGGCGTGTCCGGATCCAGCCGGTGCTGCCAGTAGAGGTCGATGCGATCGGTGCCCAGCCGCTGCAGCGACAGGTCGCAGCTCTGCCGCACGTACGCCGGCGTG
Organism: Blastococcus sp.; assembly: GCA_025465355.1. Taxonomy (GTDB): domain Bacteria; phylum Actinomycetota; class Actinomycetes; order Mycobacteriales; family Geodermatophilaceae; genus Blastococcus_B. The sequence goes on from JAODNN010000124.1 coordinate 7,143, forward strand.
CCGTTGTACCCGTAGTTGCGCCCGGTCGAGTCACGCACGAAGCCGAACTTGGTGGAGAGCACCACCTGGTCGCGGACGTCGCGCAGCCCGTGCCCGACGACGGATTCGTTGGCGAACGGTCCGTAGACGTCGGCAGTGTCGAAGAGCGTGATGCCCAGCTCGACGGCGCGATGCAGGGTGGCGCGGGACTCGGCGTCGTCGAACTCGGTGCCGTACGTCCCCGACATCGACATGCAGCCCAGCCCGATGGCGGAGACCTCGAGGGTCGAGCCGAGGCGTCGCTTCAACATGGCTTCTTCCTCAGGATCCGGCGCGGGGGAACACGGAGTCGACCTCGCGCACCGACATGGAGAGGATGTACTGCTTCGGCTCGTCGCCGATGATCCGGGTGCGGTCCTCGGAGGCGCGATAGCGCGCCTCCTGCTCCTCGCGCGTTCCCTCTCCGATGAACTCCCGCACCCAGACGAACGTCGACGTCGTCCGGTCGACCCAGGCGCTTCGCACGGGTAGCCCGTGCTTCGCGTGGAGCGGGACGATCTTGTCGTGGAACAGCACCAGCCAGTCGTCGATCGTCCCCGGCTTGATCTCGTATGTCCGCAGTTCGAAGACCAACGGCCCGTCCCTCGGCAGTTGAGGACGACAGGCGCCCGTGGATGATGAGTTGCGACTGCGCGATGCAAGATACGCATAGTCATTGCATATTTCGCTGTTCGGACATTAGCCTTCTCTGTCGAGAGGGGTCAAGAGTGTGTCTCCCTTGGCCTCGTCGAGCAGTCACCCGAGCGCGCTGGTCGTGCCCGGCCAACCGAAGGACGATGTGGTCAGACCCGACAGTCGCCGCGCAGCCGGTGAGCTGGACACCGTTCCCGCCGTCGACCTCGCCACCCTGGGCGAGACGATGGCCGCCTTCGTCCGGGTAGAGCTGCCCGACCGCTACCGGCTCACGACCGCCGGCGCGGAGTCCAATGTGGCCACGGGCATGGCCCAACTCGGGTGCCGAACGCAGTGGTGGAGCCGGCTGGGTGACGACGAGCTCGGCGGGTTCGTCCGTGACAGTCTCGCGGGTCACGGCGTCGAGGTCAGTGTGGACTGGGACGCCGACCGGCCGACCGCGTCGTGCGTCAAGGAGCTCGGGCCGACCGGTTCGCGGATGCGCTACTACCGGACACGGAGTGCGGCCAGCCGTCTGGACCTCCTAGACGTCGCGCCTCTCGTCGGGGCGGCGCGGCTACACCTCACCGGCGTCACCCCGGCTCTCTCGCCGGAGGACCGCGAGGTCGTGGAGCTTCTCTTCCGGGAACGCCGCGCGGTCGGCGGCACGAGCTTCGACGTGAACTATCGACCCACGCTCTGGGCGCACGCGGAGCACGCCGCTTCGGTCCTCGTGCCCCTCGCACGGATGGCGGACGCCATCTTCATCGGAGACGACGAGGCGCAGGCGCTCGTGGGCAGCGCCGACGCCGATGTCCTCGCCGACGCGTTGCTGACCCGGGACGGCCAGGAGCTCGTCATCAAGCGCGGCGCCGGCGAGGCGACCCTGGTCACGCCGGGCATGCGGGTGAGTGTGCCCGCGAATCGTGCCGACGTCGTCGACGTCACCGGCGCCGGCGATGCCTTCGCTGCCGGATACCTGGCCGCCTCGGCCTGGGGATGGGACCCGCACGGCCGGCTTCGACTCGGCCACTTCCTTGCTTCGCGCGTGGTCGCCGTGACCGGGGACATAGGTCCCCCCGTCCATCCGGCGGAGCTCGCACGAGTGGCGGATAGCGTGGGACAGGCCGTGCCGCAGAGAAGAGAGGGGGCCCGGCGATGAGTCAGACCCTGGACCGTGCCTTGCAGATCCTCGATTTCGTCGGGGAGAAGCCCCGGCGGATCGGCGAGATCGCCGACTTCCTCGGCGTCCACCACTCCACGGCGCTACGTTTTCTGCACACCCTTCGCAAGCACGGCTTCGTCCAGGAGCTCCCTGATCACAGCTACCGTCTCGGCTCCGCGATGTTCAGGCTCGGGTTCAAGGCCCTCGAAGGGATCGAACTGCGGTCGGTGGCCCGCCCGCACATGGAGCGGCTGGGTGCCACGACCGGCGAGACCGTGCACCTCGGCTCGCTGGAGGACGGAGACGTGGTCTACATCGACAAGGTCGAGGCCGACCACCGGGTCCGCATGGTGTCGCGGATCGGCGCCATCGCCACCATCCACTGCACCGGTGTGTCCAAGGGAATCCTGGCGTTCCTCCCCGAGGCGGAGCGTCGTTCCCTGATCGGGGCCCACGAGCTGACGAGCTTCACCGACCACACACTGACGAGCATCGATGCTCTGGAGGCCGACCTCGCCCTCAGTCGTGAGCGTGGCTACGCCGTGGACAACGAGGAGAACGAGCCGGGCATCCACTGTGTCTCGGCGCCCATCTTCTCCGGCGAAGGCGGCGTCGTCGCGGCCATGAGCGTGACGGCGCCGGTGAGTCGCATCGACCGGGAGACGCTGCTGTCGTTCGTCCCCGCGCTCCGGGAGGCGACCAACGGCACGTCGCACGAGCTGGGGTGGCGCGGGTGATGCGCCTGCGCACGGTCGCGATCCTGCGGTCCTTCGGGCCGGACGCGACGAAGGAGCTCGCCCGCCGGTCGTGGGACGCGGGCGTGGACCTCGTCGAGGTGCCGGTTCAGGGCGACGCCGGCTGGGCGGCCCTCGCCGCAGTCGCGGAGATCGCCGAGGGTCGTCCCTTCGGCGCGGGCACGGTGCTCACCTCCGTGGACGTGCGGCGCGCGGTCGACCTCGGTGCGTCGGTCATCATCAGTCCCGGCATCGACGCCGCGGTGGTAGATGCGACTCTCGCCGCCGGTGCGCTCCCGCTGCCCGGGGTCTTCACACCGTCCGACGTCACGCTGGCGGTGAGCCTCGGGGTCGCCACGTGCAAGCTCTTCCCCGCGTCGCTGGTCGGCCCCCAATGGGTGTCGCAGATCCGCGGGCCTTTTCCCCAGCTCGGTGTCGTCGCCGTCGGTGGGGTCGGCCTCGCCAACGCGGCTGACTACCTCCGGGCGGGTGCGACCGGCGTCGGTTTCGGCAGCAGCATCGAGGATGTTCTCGCGGCCGGCGATCCGGCGGCGGAGATCGCTGCGCTGAACGCCCTGTCGGCTTGCTGACGGTTCCGCACCCCTGCGTTGCTTCCCGAGGGATTACTCGCAGTCATACCGATGTCATGACGTCACGCTGCCCTTGACGTGCCGACAACGAGCCCACTATCGTCTGCATCATACGCTTTGACTGTGCATATTCTGCACAAATACCTCACTCGGACGAGGAGCAGCGGATGAAGGTCGCCGTGTGCGTCAAACAGGCGCTCGAGGTGTCTCGCTACCTTGAGTTCACCGCCGATGGAACCCGGGTCGACCCCGCCTTCGTGACGACCATGGTCAATGAGGCGGATCTCTCCGCGGTCGAGGAGGCGCTGGCTCTCGTGGAGTCGGCGGGGGACGGCGAGGTCGTCCTGTTCAGCGCCGGCGAGGACGGTGCCGACGAGGCACTCCGCGTTGCGCTGGCGCTGGGCCCGCAGCGGGCCGTGCGTGTCTGGGCCGATGGGCTCGCGCTGGACGACGCACGCACGGTCGGTGCCGCGCTGGCCCAGGCCATCGCCGCGGAAGCGCCCGACCTGGTTCTCTGCGGCGTTCAGTCCGCCGATACCGGCCAGCAGTCGACCGGTCCCGTCATCGCGGCGGCCTGGGGCGTCCCCTGGGTGCCGGTGGCTCACGGACTGTCCCTGAGCGGTTCGACCCTCACGCTGCATCGCGACTTCGAGGCCGGTGTCACCGAGACCGTCGAGGTCCACCTCCCTGCCGTCGTCACCATCCAGGTGGGGGCGAACGTCCCGAGGTACGGCACGTTCAAGGACAAGATGCGGGCCAAGAAGGCCGACATCCCGGTCGTCGAGCCGGTCGGGCTCCCCGCGCCCCGGATGGTCGTCACCCGGCTGACCGCGGCCCCCGGCGGTAGCGGACGGTCCCTGGAGATGATCAAGGGCGGCCCTGCTGACGTTGCGGCTCGCATCATCGCGTTGGTACGGGAGGCGAACTGATGAGCCGTTGCCTGGTCCTTGCGGAGGTCATAGACGGCGCGCTGGCTGCCGTCACTGCCGAAGCTGTCGGCGCAGCCGTCGCGCTGGGGGATGAGGTCGTGCTCGCCGTGGCCGCGGCCGATCCCGATGCCCTCGTCGCAGCCGCCTCGTTCACCGGTGTCACCGAGATCGTCACCGTGGCCGTAGGCGGCTCCGACCGTGACCACGACCTGGCGAAGCAGATCGCAGCCGCAGTGATCGCCGACGTGGCGCCCGACGTGGTGGTCGCGCCGTTCACCATCCGCTCCACGTCGTTCGGGCCTGCGCTCGCGCACTCGCTCGATCTCGCGCTCGTCGCCGACGCCGTGGCCCTGCAGCGGGACGAGGACGGTGCGCTGACCGCGATCCGTTCCATCTACGCCGGCCGCGTACACGCGGAGGTCACCTTCCCGACCGACCGTCCGGTACTGGCGCTCGTCCGGCCGTCCGTCTGGGTGCCCGCTGACGTCGGGTCGCCGGTCGCGTCGCGGTCGCTCGCGGTCGACGTGGAGCCGTCGAAGGTGCGCGCGCTCGACCTGGTCCGTCCCAGCGGCGACGTCGATCTGACACGGGCCGACGTGATCTTCTCCATCGGGCGGGGCGTCGGGAGCCAGGAGAACATCGCGGCGTTCGCCGACGTCGCCGAGAGGTTGGGGGTCGCTCTCGCCGCCTCACGCCCGGTCGTCGACGCCGGGTGGCTGCCCGCGGTGCATCAGGTCGGGCAGACCGGCGTCACGGTCAAGCCCCGCCTCTATGTCGCCTTCGGGATCTCCGGGGCGCTGCACCATCTCGCCGGGATGCAGAACAGCAAGACGATCCTCGCGGTCAACACCGATGGGGACGCGCCCATCTTCGGTTACGCCGACCTCGGCGCTGTCGCGGATGTCCATGAAGTCGTAGAGCAGCTGCAGTCCCTGATCTAGGCAGTCCCTCATGGCCGGGAGGAATCTCGTGAGTAGCAACGACGTGCCAGACGTCCTCATCATCGGCGCAGGCGCGTCGGGTGGTGTCGCGGCCAAGCACCTCGCGGAGCAGGGCTTCAGCGTGGTGGTTCTCGAGCAGGGCAACTGGGTCAACCAGAGCGACCTGCCGGGGCTGCTGCCGGAGTACGAGCTGCTGGGCAACGGTCCGTGGCACCCGAACCCCAACGTGCGTCAGCGGCCCGAGGACTATCCGCTCAACCTCGACGACTCAGCGGCTGTGGTCGGCATGTTCAACGGGGTCGGCGGCAGCACCATCCTGTACGCGAGCTGCTGGTGCCGCGCGAAGCCGTCGGACTTCCGGGTCCGCACGTATGACGGGGTGGCCGACGACTGGCCGCTGTCGTACGAGGAGCTCGCGCCGTACTACGCGCAGGTCGAGCGGGAGCTGGGCATCTCGGGCCAACCGGGCAACCCGGCCTATCCGCCCGGCTACACCCCGCCCCTCCCGTCGCTGCCGATCAACATGTCCGGCCGGGTCATGGCCCAGGGCATGAACAAGCTCGGCTGGCACTGGTGGCCCGGCTACAACTCGATCCCCTCGCGCGACCACGGGCACCAGAAGATGTGTCAGCGCCTCGGTGTCTGCATGTACGGCTGCCCTGCGGGCGCCAAGGGGTCCAGCGACGTCGCGCTCTTCCCTGACGCCATCGCGCACGGAGCGCGGATCGAAACCGGTGCCCGCGTCTCCCAGATCACTCTGGACGAGAACGGGCTCGCGAACGGGGCCGTCTACTACCGCGACGGCAAGGAGAACTTCCAGCCGGCGAAGACGGTGCTTCTCGGTGCGAACGGCATCGGCACCCCGCGGCTCCTGCTGATGTCGGGCTCCAGCCGGTTCCCGAACGGGCTCGCGAACAGCTCCGGCCTGGTCGGGAAGCGCTTCATGACCCATCCGTTCGGTACCTCGGTCGGCCTCTACGAGGACGACCTCGAGGACTGGGTCGGTCCCACGGGGGAGGCCATCGAGTCCATGCAGTTCTACGAGACCGACGCTTCGCGTGGCTTCGTGCGTGGCAGCAAGTGGCACATCATCCCGTCCGGGGGACGGCCGCTCGGCATGATCGCCCGCTGGACCAAGGCTGCCGACAGCGCCGTCGCAGCCGAACCCTTCTGGGGTGAACAGTTCACCTCGCGGATGAAGTCCTCGGTAGGCCATCTCATCGAGTGGATGATCATGCCGGACGACCTTCCCGAGGAGACGAACTTCATCTCACTCGACGACACCATGCGCGACTCCGACGGGCTGCCGGCGGCCAAGGTCACCTACGTGACCTCGGAGAACACCCACCGTCTCGTCGACTGGAATCTGCAGCGCAGCCTCGAGGCCCACGAGGCGGCCGGAGCGACGAAGGCCTGGATCACCAACCGGAACAATCCGTCATGGCACAACATGGGGACCGCCAAGATGGGCCACGACCGGGAGACCTCGGTGGTCAACAGCTACGGCCAGTCGCACGACGTGCCCAACCTCTACATCATCGACGGCAGTCAGTTCCCGACAGCGACGGGCGTGAACCCGACAGCCACGATCTGTGCGCTGGCGAAGCGGACGGCGACCTTCATCGCCTCGAACCGGGATCAGAAGGTGGCCTCGTGGGTGTGACCGGTGTGGAGCTGACGGTGCCGTTGGACGAGGCGTCCCGGGCCCGG
>JAODNN010000159.1 GCA_025465355.1 Blastococcus sp.
CCGTGGCGATGCAGGCCGACCCGAGGTGGACTACCCGTGGATGGGGTTACCGGGTCAAGTCCCAGGATCAGACCCTCCGCGCTATCACCCGGATCGTCACGCTCGCGGCCGGTCGGAATTACGTCTGGCGCGGCTGCACTGACCGCTCCTACCGAATCCGATCATCCTTGTTCCGAACGATCATCGATGAGTCGGAGAGCATCCCCACGGAACTGGAGGTACGCCAGCGCGAGTTGGCCATCCTGCGGGAAGCGAGGGAATGGGGGCTGGCGGTGGAGATGGGACCCCTGGCCTCCGACCTCTACCTCCTCGCTCACCTTCAGCACCACGGGATTGCGACGCGACTCCTCGACGTCACGTACAACCCCATGACGGCCCTGTGGTTCGCCTGCGAGGGCGGCGACGAGGCCGGTGTCCTGTTCGCCTTCGACGTCACGGACTACCCGACCTACGACACCATTGACCCGCAGCAGCGCCAGACGTACGACCTGCAGTCACAGCCACACGAGTGGTCGCTGCGCCACGCGTTGGCAGTGTCGGCGAAGACCGGTTCTCCCTTCCTGGTTCGACCGACCCTGCGGAACGCCCGAATGCAAGCGCAGGAGGGACTGTTCATCTCTGACGCGGTGCCGCTGGACCCCTCGCCAATCGGCATCGACGGACTCCCTCTGCCCTTCGTCGAACCCCCCGGGCACGACAAGTTGGAAAACCTCTTCTCCCAGGGTGAACGTGGTCCAGGTAGGCCAGGGCGGTTGCCGTTCTGCGCGATCGTGATCCCCGCCAACATCAAGAAAAAGATCAAGGGGCACCTGACGGCCCTGAACCGGCGGCGCAGCACGATGTACCCCGACGTCGATGGCTTCCGCGATGCGTTACGCGACGGCGACGTCAACCTCTACCCGCTGCCCGAGACGCTGTCGGCGTACGAGGACACAGGCGCCGCCGGAAGTTAGAGCGTGAGGGCATGGAGACGTTGACGCCGGACGCCCGGTGGTCGGGTTAGCTCGCGGCGAGCCGGATAACCCCTGCAACTATCCGGAAGTGTCCCCCCCTGTGGACCGCCCGGCTTCCCAGGCGGGGTCGGCAACACCCAGCAGGACGCCGAGCGCTTCGCCGGCCTCATCGACGACGTCGAGCAGCGATTGTTCGCAGCGCTCCCGGACGAGACCTGGGTCTACCCCGGCCACGGCGCGGACACGACCCTCGGCGCCGAACGCCCGCACCTCGGAGAGTGGCGCGAGCGCGGACGGTAGCCGGGGGCCACCGGCCGACCTGACGCCAGCTGGACCCTCAGCGTCGCGGCGGTGGAAGAGACGGCCGGGGCTCGCCGCTCGCCGCGCCGGAGCGGCACCGCAGCCGCCAGAATGAGGGCCCGCCGGCCCGGCACCCGCTCGTCACCGCGGCGCCGGCATCCCATGAGAGCGAGGACCCGCCTTGATCTTCATCACCGCAAAGTTCAGTGTCCTTCCCGAGCACGCCGACAACTGGCCCGATATCTCCCGCGCGTTCACCGACGCCACGCGGGCAGAGGGCGGTTGTCTCTGGTTCGACTGGTCGCGCAGTCTCGACGACCCCACCGAGTACGTGCTCGTCGAGGCGTTCCGCGATGGGGATGCAGGGGCCGCGCACGTGGGGTCGGATCACTTCAAGGCGGCGCAGGCGACGCTGCCCGACTACCTCGCGCAGACGCCACGCATCGTCAATTTCGAGGTGCCCGGCACCGAGTGGTCCGAGCTCGGCGAACTCCGCGTCACCCGGTGACGGGCGGCGACACCGGAGTTCCTGCCATCAGAGGAGGTCGACGAGCAGGAAGGCGCGGACCGCGGCACGGGTGAACATCTCGGTCAGCCCGCACTGTCGGGGCCGGACGGGCTCGGCAGCACGATCCCGTAGTCCCGGACCTTCCGGTAGATCGTGGCTCGGGAGATGGCGAGCCGCTGAGCGGCCTCGGCCTTGTGCCCGCCGGTGTCCAGCAGCGCCTGGACGATGGCGTCGCACTCCAGGGACTCCAGGGGGGTGAGCGTCCGCTTGCCGGTGGCCCAGCACTCCGGCGGCAGGTCCCGCAGTTCGATCACGCCGGCCCGGCGCTTCGCGAGGATGCGACGGAGCACCGAGGCCAGCTGCTCGACGTTGCCCGGCCAGCGGTTGTGCATCAGCACGCGCATGACCCCCGGGGAACATGTCACGCTGCAGGCACGGCTCAGCCGGCCGAGCAGGTGCGGTACCAGCTCCGCCAGATCTTCGACGTGCCGCCGAAGCGGCGGCACGTCCACCGTGCGCGGGAAGCAGGCAAGGAGCCCGGCCAGTTCGGGACCCGGCTCCCTGTCGAGCGGGGCCATCGTGGCGATCACCCAGGGACGGTCGGCGTCGGTCGACCCACGGAAGGGTTCGAGGGCATCGGCCAGGCCGGCGAGCCCCTCATCGGGCAGCCGGTCCACGCCGGCCAGGAACACGGTCCCCGGGCCCGCTGCGATCTCCCCGGCCACCTCCGCCACCCAGTGCGGGCCGTAATCATCGGCGCTGAGCAGGCGCCACCGCCCGGCGGGTGTCCGCGCCTGGTGGGTGGCCCGGGCAACGGTCGTCCGGCCGGATCCGGGCTCCCCCTCGAGCACCAGCCAGTCCCCCGCCTGCTGGAGGCGGTTGACCGCCTGAAGGCACGTGCGCCACGCGGCACTCGAGCCGACCGCGAATGACAGCGCGGCCCGGTCCGGTGGGCGACGGGCGGCGCGCGTCGCCCGGTTGATCAGCTGGACGTTGAGGACACCCCCGACGACGACGGCGGCACCCATCGCCGGGCGGCAATGAACGCGCACCGTCCTGCCGCTGGGCAGGTCGATGAGCAGTGGGTGTCGGCGCCCTTTCGCCAGCGCCTCACTCGCCTCGGCCAGGAGTGGCTCCTGGTCGGCGGGATCCAGCAGGTCGCGCGCGCGGTCGTTCATCATCAGCAGGTCGTCGCCTATGGCGAGCACCGGGCCGCGGTTGCGCCGGCAGGCGACCAGGTAGTCCTTGAGCACCGCCATCTCGCGCCGCCCCGACTGCTCGAGCAGCACCTCCTCGATGCGGTGGGTGAGCGTTCCCGCCGTGGCGACCAGCAGCGGCCCCGCGTCGCGCTCCCAACACGTCAGGTCGACGACGCCGAGGACCTTTCCCGTCACCGGGTGCCGGATCGGGGCGC
>JAODNN010000174.1 GCA_025465355.1 Blastococcus sp.
GAACACCTCGTTGAATTCCACCTCGCCGAGCATGTGCGCCAGCGGGCGCACCGTGACGCCCTCGCTGTTCATCGGCAGCAGGAAGTAGGTGATGCCCTTGTGCCGCTCGCCCCCGCCCGTGCGCGCCAGCAGGATGGCGTGCGCGGCGAGCTGGGCTCGACTCGTCCAGATCTTCTGGCCCTGGATCCGCCAGCCACCCTCGACCTTCGTCGCCTTGGTCCGCAAGGACGCCAGGTCGGAGCCGGAATCGGGCTCGGAGAACAGCTGGCACCAGATCTCCTCACCGGTGAGGATCGGACGCAGGTGGCGCTCCTTCTGACGGGCGGTGCCGAAGTGCGCGATCGTCGGCCCGGCGAAGTCCTCGCCGATCGTGTTCAGCCGCTCAGGGGCACCGGCGCGGTCGCACTCCTCACCGAAGATGGCGCGCATCCGCTCGTCGAGCCCCTGGCCGCCGTACTCGCGTGGCCAGGTGAGTCCCCCATACCCGGCGTCGAAGAGCATGCGCTGCCACCGCCGCCAGAAGGGAGCCTTCTCGACGAGGTCGGCCGGCTCGGGCCACGGCAGCTTGGGCAGGCTCATCGCGAGCCACGTGCGGATGTCGTGCCGGAACTGTGCCTCGTCGGGAGCGTCTGCGAGATCCATGGTCACCACCTAGTCGATCCGGTATCAAACGGTACTATAGGTCAGACCAAATGAGCGGGCCAGTGTGCGCCATCTGATCGGAACCGTCGCGGACCGCGTCGCATTCGACGTCGAGCGCGGCTAGGTGCGGGAGTTCGCCCGCGCGACTTCGCCGAGGACCCCGTCCACACCGACCCGGAGTCGCCGCCCGAGGGGGCTTCCGCGACGTCCCGGCGACCGGCACCCATGTCGTCGTCCCGGGTCACCACCATGACCAGCGAGGCTTCGTGGCACCGCTCCGGGGGTGGTTCCGATCGGCCGGAGTCCGCTTCCGTACGGCGTCGCAACGGTATAAATCGGCCTTGCGCCAACAACCTGATCAAACCTTGCGGTGTCCTACACGCCATGCTAGAACGGTCCTATAGTCAGACCAAATAGACCGCGCACTCCGCCCAGGCAGGATGCGCCCTGTCCAAGTTGGGGTGACGATGACACAACCGTCCGCAGGTGCTCTCTCGACACTGATCGAGATCGCCGAAAATCCCACTGGTTATGTGACGCGCTGGAAGACCGCGACCGGGGGGAAGGCCATCGGGGCGTTCCCGATGAATTTCCCCGCGGAGATCGCGCACGCCGCCGGAGTGCTGTCCGTGGTCGTCCAGGAGAGCCGGGAGCCGATCACGAGCGGCCGGAACCTGCTCACCGAGTTCTACTGCGGCTACACCCGGAACCTGGCCGACCAGGCGGCGAGGGGGCGGCTCGACGTCTACGACGGGTTCTTCCTGGCCGACCACTGCATCCAACTCCTCGGCGCCGTCGATGTGGTCCGGGAGGAGGGCAACAGGCCCGTCTACTTCGGCCAGCTCATGGCGTCCATGGGAGATCCCTGGACGCGGACCGCGGTGGACGGCAAGATGCTCTCCTTCCGCGAGGAGCTCGCCGAGTTCACCGGCCGGACCATCGGCGACGCCGACCTCGCCCGCAGCATCCGGCTGTTCAACGAGAACCGGCGGCTGCTGCGGTCCGTCTTCGACGCGCGCAGGGCGGGCGACGCGACCTTCACCTCCGCCGAGCTCCAAGCGCTCGTCAAGTCCAGCATGGTGATGGACAAGGAGGAACACACCGCGCTGGTCCGGCGGGCGCTCGCGGAGGCCCGGGCCGCGAGGCGCGACGGCAGGATCCGCCTGCACCTGTCCGGCCACTTCTGCCACGCGCCGAGGCCCGAGCTCCTGCGGGCGATCGAGGACTGCGGCGCGATCGTGGTGGATGACGATCTCTTCCACGGCACCCGGTACATCTCCACCGACGTCCGCGAGGACGTCGAACCGCTGGCCGCGCTCTCCCAGTGGTACCTGGACCGCAACGTGTCCGTGCCCTGCCCGACCCGCGTCCAGCACGACGTCGACTGGGACGCCTACCTCCTGGACTCGGTACGGGCCAGCGGGGCTGACGGGGTCATCGTCCTGATGGCCAAGTTCTGCGAACCGCACATGCTGTACTACCCGGAGCTACGCAAGGCGCTGAACGCCGCGGGCGTCCCGAACCTCCTGATCGAGACCGAACATGAGGGGCTGCCGCTGGAATCGGTGCGGACCCGCGTGGAAGCGCTCCTCGAACGGATCCGCCACAGCCAGCTCGCCAATGCCTGACATCCCCCCGGCACGAGAAGCGCCTTCGACTCAGGGAAGTAATGCTGTGAAAACCCAGATCGTAGATCGTTCCAATCGCCTCAACATCACCAGGTCGGGCGGCAAGATGGTCGCCGACTACTGGGAGAACGTGTTCACCGCCCGTGAACGCGGCCAGCAGGTGGTCTGGTACAACGGCTCCGCCGTCAACCCCATCTTCCAGGCCGCCGGTCTCGAATGGTGCCACGGCGAGGCGTTCTCCGCCCGCCTGGCCGCCCAGCAGCTCGAAAAGCCCGCGCAGCTCGCCGCCGAGGAATACGGGTACATCGGCGAGCTGTGCTCCTACGCCCGTACCCATCTCGGCTGCGCTGTGCTGACGCAGCAGGCCCGCAGCGAGGACCAGACCGGTGTCGTCGGCCTGATCGACCAGCAGGAGCTGGCGAGCCGGCTGCCCGCGCCGGACTTCTTCGTGAACGCCTACGCCGGGTGCAGCACGGGGCAGCAGTGGGACGAGATCTCCTACCGTGTCTTCGGCAAGGAGGTACCGATCTTCAACGTCTCGTTGCCGTTCCTGTGGGGCAACAAGCCCGACTCGGGATACCTCCGGGGGCGGGAGTGGGATGAGGCGTCGCAGTACGTCGCGCGCCAGCTTCACGACCTCATCGCGTTCGTCGAGTCGATGACCGGCCGTCCCTTCGACTGGGACGCCCTGCGCGAGGCCATGACCTACATCAAGCGTGCCTCGGAACTGCGCCGCGAGGCAATGGAGCTCTGCAAGGCCGCGCCCACCCCGGCCACGTACTGGGACTGGATCGCCAGTATCGCCCACATCAACTTCCTGCCCGCCACCCAGGAGCTTGTGGACTACTTCCAGGCGGTAAAGGACGAGATCGTGAAACGGCTGGAGAGCGGGATCCCGGGTGTCCAGAACGAGCGCTACCGGTTCTACTTCGACGGGATCATGAACTGGAACAAGCTGGGCTGGCTGGCCAAGAAGTTCGCCGCCCACGACGTGGCCATGGTCTGTGGCCGGTACACCCACAACGCCTTCTGGCAGGAGCCGCACCTGATCGACACCGACGACCCGATCCTAGGGATGGCGCAGCACTACCTCCTCTGCCCCACCAACCACGGCACGAAGACGCTCAAGTACCTCACCAACCGAGACTGCGAGGAGTACGGCGTGGACGGGATCGTCTTCCACGCGTCGCGCACCTGCCGCGCCTTCACCAACCCCCAGCACCTGCTGGCCAAGGCGGCGCAGCGAGAGCTCGGCATCCCGTCGATGTTCTTCGAGGGTGACGTCGCGGACGCCTCCTTCTACAAGGACGAGATCCTCGAAAGCCGGCTCGTGGCCATGCTGGAGACGATCGACCTGCGACGGAGCAGGGCGACCGCCTGAGCGTTCCAAGCCACCGAGGCCAGCGAGGGAGAGCGGGACATGAGCGAGCACTTCATGGGCGTCGATCTCGGCTCGACCACGGCCAAGGCGGTGATCATCGGCGCGGACGCCGGGATGGTGGCCTGGCGGACCGTCCAGATGGGCGCGGTCAGCCGGGAGGGCATGCGCCAAGCCGTCGACGGCGCGCTCGAATCGGCCGAGCTGCGGCGGGCGGACATCGGCCGGGTCATCGGCACCGGCTACGGCCGCCGCCTCGTCCCGGGCGTCGACCGCACGTTCACCGAGATCACGTGCCATGCCCGCGGGGTGGCGGCGGCCTGCCCCGGGGTCCGGCTGGTCATCGACATCGGCGGCCAGGACAGCAAGGCCATCGCGGTCGACAGGGACGGGTTCGTCGAGGACTTCGCGATGAACGACCGCTGCGCGAGCGGCACGGGACGGTTCTTCGAGGTGCTGGCCCGGGCGCTGGAGTGCGAGGTGGACGAGCTCGCCGGGCTCGCGCGGTCCGGCTCGGAGGACCTAGAGGTCAGCAGCATGTGCGCCACCTTCGCGGAGACCGAGATCGTCTCCCTGCTGGCCCAGGGTGCGGAGCCACCTGACATCGCGGCGTCGGTCCACCGGGCCGTGGCGGCACGCACGCTCGGCCTCGTCGCGCAGGTCGGGAAACGCCGACCCATCGTCATGACCGGCGGCGTGGCCAAGAATGCAGCGGCCGTCCACGCCCTCGCGGAGGCGCTGGAGTCGGAGCTGATCGTGCCGCCGCACCCCCAGATCACCGGGGCCTATGGCGCCGCTCTGCTCGCCCTCGAAACATACGAGGGCGCGCCCCCCCGGCGGGCCGCCGACCTGGAGCGGGCCGAGGAGTCGGCCGCGGCCGCGTTCGCGCCGCAGTCCAGCCCGTCCTGCGCCGACTGCGAAGTCAGCGACTCCACGGCGCGATCGGTCGTGCTGGGACTGCCCATCCCCGTCCGCCGGCCCTGACCGCGCGCGACGAGGCCCACCGGCACGATCCGCACGGATCGTGCCGGTCATCGTTACCTCGAAGGAGTGACCATGGCCACGCGGAGTCCGCTGCACAACGCGTACTGCCGAGCCGACGACGGCCGTGCGCCCTGGGACGTCTCGCTCGGCGGCCTGCTCCGCCGTGTGGCGGCCGAACACCCCGACCACGTCGCGCTCGTCGACGGGACCCCGGACCCGGCGGACCGCCGCTCCTGGACCTACGGCGAACTCCTGTCGACGGCGGAGCGTGTCGCGCGGAACCTCGCGGACCGCTTCGCCCCCGGCGAGCACGTCGCCGTCTGCGCACACAACCGGCCGGAATGGATCTTCCTCCAGCACGCCCTGAGCCTGGCCGGGCTCGTCATGGTTCCGATCAACCCCGCGTACCGCGCGCACGAACTCGAGTTCGTGCTACGACAGGCCCGCTGCGCCGGGCTGTTCTACGAGCCGCACTTCCGCGACAACGATCTGGGGAAGACCATCGGGGAGATCGCCGAAGAGCTGCCCGACCTGCGCGCGACCCTCTCCCTGGACGACTGGGACGACCTCGTCTCCCGGGACCCCGCCGCTTCGTCCCCTGCCCGAAGTGGGCGCCGACGACATCGTGCAGATCCAGTTCACCTCCGGGACCACCGGATTCCCCAAGGGGACTATCCTGCGGCACCGCGGCGTGATCAACAACGCCCGCTTCGTGGCAGAGGACGGCGGCCTGCCGGACGGCGGGGTCTGGGTGAACGCGATGCCGATCTTCCATCTGGGCTCCAACGTCACCGCGGCCATGGGCACCCTCAGCCGTGGGGGCACCCACATCCTGATGCGCCGTTTCGACGCGGGCGTGATGCTCGACCTCTTCGAGTCACAGCGGGGCAACGTCAGCCTGGTCGTGCCCACGATGATCATTGACCTGCTCGACAACCCGTCCCTGCCCGGCCGGCACCTCGGCGCCCTTACGACCCTGTTCTCCGGCGCGACGATGGTGCCGGTCTCACTGGTCGAGCGCACCCGCCGGGCGCTACATTGCGATTTCACGATCCTCTATGGCCAGACGGAGGCCAGCGGCAATCTGACCCGGACCTTCCGGGACGACACCCCGGCCGACCAGTCCGAGACCGTCGGCCGTCCGCTGCCCGGTGTTGAGCTCGCGATCGCCGACGTCGACACCGGCAAGGTGAAGGCCGTAGGCGAGACCGGGGAGATCCGAGCCCGCGGCTACCAGGTCATGGAGGGCTACTTCGATGCTCCCGGGCAGACCGCCGCGGCCCTGGACGCCGAGGGCTGGCTCCGCACCGGCGACCTAGGCAACCTCGACGAGCGCGGGTACCTGCGGGTGGTCGGGCGGACCAAAGAAGTGATCATCCGCGGCGGCATGAAGGTCTACCCGCGTGAGATCGAGAACCTGCTCTTCACGCACGAGGCCGTGCGGCAGGCCAGTGTGGTCGGCGTGCCCGACCCCCGGCTGGGGGAGGTGGTCGCGGCGATCGTGATCCCCGAGCCGGACGCGCCTTCCTCGGTTGTGGAGACGCTGCGCGCCTTCTGCCGGGAGAACCTGGCCGCGTACAAGACGCCGGTGCACTGGTACGTCGTCGACGAGTACCCCGTCACCCCCACGAACAAGGTCCGCAAGGACGTCCTTCAGGAGTGGATCTCGGCCGGACGGATCCGCCCGACCACGACGCCCGGCGTCCCGGGCCGATGACCATCGAGGAGAGCACGATGTCCGACGCTGATCTGCTCAGGGCAGAGTTCGCGGAGAACGTCCGCCGGCTGGCCGACAAGAAAATCGCACCCTTCGCCGCAAGCTGCGACGAGAACGCCGAATTCCCCGCGCACTCGGTCGAGGCATTCCGCGAGCTCGACCTCGCCGGCCTGGCCTTCCCCGAGCATCTCGGCGGAAGCGGAGCCGATCTGCCGACGCAGGTCATGGTGATCGAGGAGATCGCCAGGGTCTGCGCCGCCTCCGCGAGCGTCCTGCTGACGCCCTGGGCGGCACTGACCCCGCTGATCGTCCACGGGAGCGACGACCTCAACCACCGGATCGTCCCGGATGTCGCGGCCGGGAGGGCTCTCGCGAGCTTCTGCCTGACCGAGCCGGGCGGCGGCAGCGATCTGGCGGCCCTCAAGACCCGGGCCACGCGGGTGAGCGGCGGCTGGCGGCTCGGCGGGACCAAGCGGTTCATCTCGAACGCCGGCCACTCGACCTGGTACTCCGTGCTGGCCCGCACCGGGGACGACGCGTACGGGGTCTTCTTCGTCCATCGCGACGACGAGGGGCTCTCGTTCGGCAAGCACGAACGCAAGATGGGCATGCGGGGCTTCCCGACCGCCGACCTGTACCTAGACGGCTGCTTCGTCCCGGACGACCGAGCCGTCGGCGATACGGCGCGAGGCTACCACTACATGATGGACACCCTCACCTACACGAGGCCGCTCGTCGCAGCCCACGCTTTGGGGATCGCCCAGGGCGCCTACGAGCATGCGGTCGCCTACACGGCCGGTCGCGAGCAGTTCGGGAAGCCGCTCTCGCGCTTCCAGCTCGTCCGGGCGATGGTCGCCGATATGAAGACCCAACTCGAGGCCGCACGCGCTCTCCTGTACCGGGCCGCGGACACCGCGGTGGACAACACGTCCCGCTCGCGGGCGATGGTGTCGATGGCGAAGCTCTTCTGCACCGACACCGCCATGTCAGTGACGACGACCGCGGTCCAGCTGCACGGAGGCAATGGTTACATGAGCGACTACCCGGTCGAGCGCATGATGCGCGACGCCAAGGTGACGCAGATCTGGGAAGGCGCCAACGAGATCCAGAAGATGCTGATCGCCAAGGATGCCTTCGCCGAGTTCGAGTCCTGAGCCGACCGGCGCCTTCCGCAACCGCTTTCCCGGCCCGATCATCGCCCCCTGAAGCCCTCACCGACCCCATCATTTCGTCCCGAGCACCCAGATCCGAAAATATTTGGTCTGACTATTGTAACGGTCGATCGTTCCCACTAGATTCAGGGCACGGCGCTGGGAAGTGACCTGCATCACTGTCTCAAGCCGTGACATCGGGTTCGCCCAGTCAGACGGCCTCGTCCGGCAACGAATCCTGAAGACCCTTCGGTGGGAGGTTTCGAGACTGCTATGGCTGTTCAGCTCCTCAACGGACTCGCCTTCGGCGTCCTGCTCCTGGTGCTCTCCTCAGGGCTGGCGCTGATCTTCGGCCTGCGCGGGGTGGTGAACTTCGCGCACGGGGCCCTGTACATGCTGGCCGCCTACATCGGCTTCAGCGCCACCACGCACCTGTCCTTCTGGGCAGCCCTCGTGATCACACCGCTGGCGCTGGCGTCCCTCGGAATCGTCCTGGACCGCTACGGTCTGCGCTTCCTGTCCCACCGGGCCCCGCTCGACATGGTGCTCCTCACCTTCGGCCTGACTTTCGTCATCACCGACCTGGTCGAGACCGTTTGGGGCGAGCAGTCCCGCTCGCTCGACCCGACGGCGGCGCTGGCCGGATCGATGAGCGTCTTCGGTGTGCGGTACCCCACCTACCGGCTTTTCCTGATCGCCGTGGGACTGCTCGTGTGCGTGGCGCTGGTGGTGTGGCTGCGCCTCTCGCGGACCGGCCTCTACATCCGGGCCTCCAGCTCGGACCGGCGGGTCGCCGCGGTCTTCGGCGTCGACGTCGATCGCGCCAGCGCGATCGTGGTCGGTCTGGGCTCCGGGCTGGCCGGTCTGGCGGGGGTGCTCGCTGGGCCCTACCTGAGCCTCTCCCCGAACATGGGAGTCGAAATCTTGATCCAAACCTTCATCGTGGTCGTCGTGGGCGGCCTCGGCAGCCTCGGCGGCGCGATGATCGCGGCCCTCGTGCTCGGTATGGCCAACGCGATCGCGTCGGTGGGGTTCCCGAGCCTGTCCGCCTACGTCCCCTACGCCCTCATGCTGGTGATGCTGCTGCTCCGGCCGCAGGGCTTCGCAGGAACGAGAACGGCATGACCGTGAACGAGACCAACCAGCACACGGCCGAGGCCCGCGAGCCCGCACGCACGCCGGAACCGCCGACGCAGGCACCGTCCCCGCGACCCGGTCTCACCGTACGGGACGCGCTCCGGGCCGAACGACGCAATGACCGCTGGGTGGCCGCGGCCTGGGCGGTCATGATGCTCGCGGGATTCGCCATGCCCTACGTCCTGGCGGCCTACCCGCTGCAACTCGCCGTGCAGGGCACCACCATGGGCCTGCTCGCGATGAGCATCGGCTGGCTCATGCGGCAGACCGGGCGGATGAGCTTCGGGCACGCCGCCTTCTACGGCATCACCGCCTACGCGACTGCCAACCTCGCCAACCACACCGGCCTCTCCCCGCTGGCGGCCGTGGGGCTCGGCGTCCTGATGGGCGCCGGCGCTGCCGTGGTCGTGGCCCTGCTGACCGTGCGGACCCCGGGCATCTCCTTCGCCATGCTGACGCTGGCGATCGGAATGCTGATCTGGGTCTGGGCCGGTCAGACGCCGTCGGTCTCCGGCGGTTTCAACGGCCTCAACGTGACGTTCGAAGGAGACTTCCTCGGGCGGCCCGCCGCCAAGCTGATCAATCCGGTCAACGCGTGGCCGCTGGCCTGGATCGCGCTGATGGCCGGGATGGCACTGCTGTGGTGCCTCAGCCGGTCCAGGTTCGGACGGCGGCTGACCGCGATCCGAGAGAACAAGGAGCGGACGACGTTCTCCGGTCACAGGACCTACCCCGCCCTCGTCCTGGCCTTCGTGCTGTCCGGTCTCATGGCGGCCCTAGCCGGCGCGGTGAGCGTCCTCACCACGAGTTTCGTCTCCACCGACAGCCTGTACTGGTCGACGTCCGGGATGGCGCTCATCGTCGCCGTGATCGGTGGCATCGGGAGCGTCATGGGCCCGCCCGCGGGCGCGATGGCCTTCATCGCGCTCCAGGCGTCGCTGTCGGCCAGCAGCCACTACCAGGTCGTTCTCGGTGCTGTCCTCATCATCGTCGTTGTGATCGCCCCGGGCGGTGCCGCTGAGCTGGTGAAGCGGACCGCAAGAACGGGCGCACGATACCTGGGAGCCGATCGTCATGCTTGAACTCAAGGGGCTCACATTCGCCTACGGGGCGGTCAAAGCCGTGAACGAGGTCGACCTGCATGTCGAGCGCGGTCACGTCCACGGCCTGATCGGGCCTAACGGCGCCGGTAAGAGCACCTGCGTCGACCTCATCTCCGGGCGGCGACGGGCCACCAGCGGCCGGATCCTCTTCCGCGGCGACGACATCACTTCCCGCACGGTGATCTGGCGGCGGCACGCGGGGATCTCCCGCTCCTTCCAGCGGATCAGCGTGTACCCGCAGCTCAGTGTCGCGGACCAGCTCGACCTGGCGGCCGAGATCGTCGGGGAACCCGACGTCGACGAGATCGTGGCGGCGCTGCGGCTCGGCGAGACCCTCCGCAGGCGATGCGGTGAGATCAGCTACGGCGAGCAGCGCCGCGTCGACATCGCGCTGGCCCTGCTCGGCCACCCCGAGCTGGTGCTCCTGGACGAGCCGGCCGCGGGCCTCTCGCACGCCGAGAGCCTGAGCCTGGCGGAGCATCTCGCGGCCCTGGTCAGGCAGCGCCAGACCACCGTCGTGCTGGTCGAACACCACCTCGAGGTCGTGTACCGGGTGTGCCAGCGCCTGACCGTGATGGAACAGGGCCGGGTGATAGCCAGCGGGGAACCCCAGGACGTGCGCACCCAGCCCCGTGTGATCGAGGCCTACCTGGGGAGTGCGGCATGACGAGCGGTGTTCTCACGTTCGATGGCGTGCGTGCCTATTACGGTGACGCCCTCATCGTGGACGGACTCAGCTTCGAGGTCGCCGAGGGCGAGTCGTTCGCGCTGTGCGGCCCGAACGGCGTCGGCAAGACCACGAGCCTGAACGCGATGTTCGGCATCGCGAGCCTGCGCGGCGGCTCGATCGCCGTCGATGGGCACGTGCTCGGCCGCCGGAAGGCGCATGAGGCGGCCCGGCGCGGAGCGGCGCTGGTCCCGCAGGGACGATGGATCCTTCCCGGGCTCACGGTCGAGGAGAACCTTCTCCTCGGCCAGGCGTCCCGGCGGAAGGGCCCCTGGGACATGGCGGCGGTCTTCAAGATGTTCCCCGACCTGCGGGAGCGGCGGAGATCCCCCGGCGACAACCTCAGCGGTGGCCAGCAGCAGATGCTGGCGATCGGCCGCGCCCTGCTGGCGAACCCCAGGATCCTCCTGCTCGACGAGCCGTCCGAAGGGCTGGCCCCGGTCATCATCGACCGCCTGGGAGACAGCCTGTCCCGCCTGAAGGACAACGGCACGTCCATGCTCCTGATCGAGCAGCGCCTCGACCTGGTGACACGGCTCGCCGACCGATTCTGCGTGATGGTCAAGGGAAAGCCGGTCGCGCAGGGCCGCATCGAGGAAACACCGGTCGAGACGCTCAAGGACCTCGTCGGCGTCTGACTCCCCACAGCGCCTGCCCCCCGCCTCGACGCCCACGTGAGCCCGGGCGTCCTCGCCACCCACCCCAAGGAGAAAGACCGCATGAAGATCACCACGAGGCGCGCCGCGGCCCGGGCCCTGGCGGCTCTGTCCGCCCTGACGCTGGCCGCGTGCGCCGGCGGCGCGGCGAGCACCTCATCGAGCAAGAACGACATGATCCGCGTGGCCGTCGTCACCCCGCAGTCCGGCTCGTTCGCCGCCTTCGGCACCGAGCAGCGCGAGGGCGTCCAGTTCGCCGCGGCCGAGGCCAACAAGAACGGCGGGATCGACGGGCACAAGGTGGAGCTGTACCTCGCCGACAGCCACGGCACCCCCGAGGGAGCGGTGGCGGGGGCGCAGCGTCTGGTCCAGCAGCAGAACACCAAGTACATCATCGGCCTGGTGTCCACGCCCGAGCTTGGTGCCGTGGAACCCAAACTCTCCGCCTGGAACGCTCTCATGTTCGGGACCCAGGGGCAGGGCGACGCCCTGACCGGCGAGTCCTGCGTGCCCGGGTTCTTCCGCGTCACCGCAAACGACTCGATCGGGGTCCGCACGCTGGCGGCGGCGCTCAAGACCTTCAAGGACAAGCAGTGGGACTCGATCGCCATGGACTACTCCTACGGGCAGGCGTCCGCCGCAGGCGTCGAGGCTGCGCTGAAGCAGGACGGGTCCGGACTCGGCAAGAAGCTCTTCTCCCCCGTCGGCACCACCGACTTCGGCTCCTACATCAGCCAGCTGAGCGGTAAAGGCGGCATCGCGGTCTCCCTCTCCGGCACGGACGGGATCAACTTCTTCAAGCAGTCCCTCCAGTTCGGCCTGCTGCAGAAGTACAACACCGTATTGGCGAACACCGGCCTGCAGACCTCGACGCTCGCGGCCCTGAACGAACCGAGGCTGGTCGGGGCCTGGGGGACCAACACCTGGCTGCCCACCGCGGACACCCCCGGCTCCAAGGCGTTCGTCGCCGCGTACAAGGCCGCCAAGGGGAAGCTGCCGTCGGAGAACATCGGCAACGGGTACCTGGGTATGCAGACGCTGTTCGCCGGGATCAGGAAGGCGCGTAGCACGGACCCGTCCGCAGTCGGCAAGGCTCTCAACGGCCTGACCTACGACAGCATCCAGGGCCAGGTGACCATGAGCGCCGCGGACCACCAGATCGAGGCCCCGACCTACATCGGCAGGGTCGAGAAGTACGAGGGCGGATACCAGCTCGTGGCCAAGCAGGCCATCCCCGCGTCGGAGAACAACCCGCAGGCCAACCCGGCCTGCAAGATGCCGCAGCAGTGAGCGGTCCGCCTACGGGACGTCGAACGCACCGCGGTACACCAGGCTCATCGTGGAAGGGGAACGGATGACGGGACCACTGGACGGAGTACGCGTCGTCGAACTCGGAGGGATCGGGCCGGGGCCACACGCGGGAATGGTGCTCGCGGACCTGGGGGCGGACGTCGTGCGGGTGGACCGCCCCGAGCCCGGCGTGGAGATGATCGAGCCGGAACGCGACTTCGTGCTCCGGAACCGCCGGTCGGTCCTGGCCGACCTGAAGTCCGGGCCGGGACGGGAGCTGGTTCTGTCGCTGGCCGGCCGGGCCGACGTGCTCGTTGAGGGGTTCCGCCCCGGCGTGGCCGAGCGTCTCGGCGTCGGACCGGAGGACTGCCACGCGCGCAACTCCAGACTGGTGTACGGGCGGATCACGGGCTGGGGCCAGGACGGCCCGCTGGCGCGAACCGCCGGTCACGACATCAACTACCTCGCGCTGACCGGCGTCCTCGCCGCACTCGCCCGGCCGGACGCGGCCCCGTTCCCGCCGCTGAACTTGGTCGCCGATATCGGCGGCGGCTCGATGTTCCTCGTCACCGGCGTGCTGGCAGCCCTGCTGCACGCCGAGCGGACCGGCCGCGGTCACATCGTCGACGCGGCCATGGTGGACGGCGTCACCTCGATGATGGCCATGTACTGGACGCTGATCGAGCAAGGTCGGTGGTCGGCCGACGCCGGCACGAACATGACCGACGGCGGCTCGCCGTTCTACAACGTCTACGAGTGCGCCGACGGCGGCCACATGGTGGTCGGGGCGGTGGAGGCCAAGTTCTACGCGCGGGTCGTCGCGACGCTCGGCCTGGACGCTTCGACGCTCCCCGACCAGATGGACCGCGAAGCGTGGCCCGCGGTGCGCGAGCGGTTCGCCGCCGCCTTCCGCTCGAGGACCCGTGACGAGTGGGCCCGGGAGTTCGCGTCCGTCGACGCGTGCGTCACGCCGGTGCTGTCCCTCGACGAGGCGTCGTGCCACCCGCACATCGTGGAGCGCGGAACCGTGACGGAGCGGCACGGTGTCCGGCAGCCGGCTCCGGCACCGCGGTTCACGGGCTCGCGGCGGACGGAGTTGAACGTCCCGCGCCCGGTGGGCGCCGACCTCGCCGACGTGCTGAAGGACTGGGATCTTCCCTGGCCAAGCACCGGATGAGCCCCCTCTGGGGGCGGGAACACACTCCCCAGTTTAATAAGACCAAACGTACGGCGGGCGGTTCCGACGCCCGCCACCGGAGAGGAACAAGACGGTGATCCAAACCGAACCGACCGGTTCAACCACCCCGACCGCCCCGTTCGACTTCTCCGGCGCCCGCGTCGTCATCGCCGGCGGGACGTCGGGCGTCGGCCTGGAGACCGCGCTAGCCTTCGGCCGGGCGGGCGCCAGGCACATCCTGCTGCTCGGCCGCGACGGGCGTCGAGGCGAACGGGCCGTCGAGACGGTTGCGGCCGCGTGCCCGGATGCGGTCCCCGGGTTCGCGTCGGCGGACGTCAACGACCCCTCTGGCGCGGAGACGGCGGCGGCCGCGGCCGCCGAACGCTTCGGCGGGATCGACGTCCTCGTGACTTCCACGGCCGCGCCCTACCAGCCCACCCTGCTGCACGACACCAACCTCGCCCAGGTGCGCGCCGGACTGGTCGAACAAGCCCTCGGCCCGATGCTGATGAGCCGCGCCGTCCTCCCGCACATGCGGCGGCAGGGCGCCGGGTCGATCATCAACATCGCCTCGGACGCGGCCAAGGTGCCGACGCCGGGGGAATGCGTCATCGGCGCCGCGATGGCCGCTATCGTGACCTTCTCCCAGACCCTCGCGCTGGAGGCCAAGCGCGACGGCATCCGGGTCAACGTCCTCACGCCGTCGCTCATCGTGAACACGGGGTCCTACGACCGCGCGATGGACGAGCCCTTCAGCAAGAAGATCTTCGAACGCATCACGTCGCAGGCCCACCTCGGACTGACCGAACCGCAGGACATCGCGAACGCG
This sequence comes from Blastococcus sp., assembly GCA_025465355.1. GTDB lineage: Bacteria > Actinomycetota > Actinomycetes > Mycobacteriales > Geodermatophilaceae > Blastococcus_B. The sequence goes on from JAODNN010000174.1 coordinate 14,420, forward strand.
ATCCTCTTCCTCGCCTCGCCGCTGGCCCGCCGGATCACCGGGCAGGTGATCAGCGTCAACGGCGGTATCTCCATCGCCTGAACCGCTCGCCGCGGCTCGCAGACACCACTTCGTCGCCCTTCGGAGGGAAGCAGACCATGACCCACGACACAGGCGCGAGCGGCGCCGGCCACCGGGACGAAC
>JAODNN010000189.1 GCA_025465355.1 Blastococcus sp.
CCCTCGTCCTGACTCTGCGTCGCTCCGGGCACCTGCGCGGCGAGGGCGGCGGCCAGCGCCTGGTCACCGGCGGCGAAGCGGATCTCGGTCGCGGTGTAGCCGAGCTTGTCGGCGTTCCCGGTGCTCGCGACGACGAAGCCGGCTGCCTTGAGCTCACTGCCGGTCTTGCCCGCCAGCCCGGGGACGCCCGAGCCGTTCTTGACCGCCACAGAGACCGCGGACGGCGCGGCCGTCGGTGTGGCGGCGTGCGAGGGCGACGCCGAGGCACCCGACGCCGAGGCGGGCGTGGGATCGGCCGACAGGTTCGCGAAGAACTGGTGCAGGGTGTCCTGGTCCTTCAGCCGCAGGATGTAGCGGCCCTTGCCGTCGTGGTCGTCACCGACGTACGGGATGGTCTGGAACGCGACGGAGCCGGGCCTGACCGACTGCATCTGCGAGGCCAGGCCGAGCAGGTTCAGCGACTGGTCGACCGTGAGCGACTGGGCCGCGGCCTGCACCAGCTGGCGCTGCTTGCCGACGTCCAGCAGCACGTTCTGGGAGATCATCTTGCGGATCGTCGCGGCGATGAAGGTCTGCTGGCGGATGATCCGGTCGAAGTCACCACGCGGGAGTCCGTGCCGCTGCCGGACGAAGGACAGCGCCTGTGACCCGCTGATGCTCTGGACGCCGGCCGGAAGGTTGATACCGGAGTAGCCGTCCTTCACGGGCGCGCAGAGGTTGACCTGGACGCCGCCCAGGACCGTGGAGAGCTTGAAGAACCCGAGCAGGTCCACCTCGGCGTAGTGGTCGATCTGCAGACCGGTCAGCTGGCTGATCGTCCGCACGAGCAGCTGCGCGCCGGCGGCCTGCTTCTGGGCCTCGGTCGCACCCGACGGCGCATCGAATTCGTGCCCGTCGGCGTAGGCGGCGTTGAGCTTGTCCCAGCCGTGGCCCGGGATCTGGACGTAGGAGTCGCGGGGGAAGGAGACGAACGAGGCGCGCGAACCGTCCGCCGGTACGTGGACCAGGATCATCGTGTCGGTGTTGAGGCCCGGGTTCGTGGTGGTGTTGAGCTGCTTGAGCTCCGCCGGCGTGGCGCTGGCGCGGCTGTCGTTTCCGACGAGGAGCAGGTTCATCGCCGAGCCGCTGGGCTTGGAATTCCCGGACGTCGGGATCGCGTCGGTGCGTTTGACGCTGGCGTCGGCCACCCGGCCCAGGTACCAGCCCCAGCCGCTGGTGCCCAGCACGACGACCGCAAGGATGCTGGCCGCCACCCGGATCCCCATCGCGAGCCGGCTCCCGCCAGCGCGCGGCGACCGCGACGTCCCGTTGCCCCCACCACTGCCCCCGCCGCTCGGAGAGCGGGAGGGACGACCGGCGCGCGGGTCCAAGCGGGGCGGCAGCTCCGGCCGCCGGGGCTCGAAGCGTTCGTCGGGATGGCTCACGGAATGGTTCCTCACGTCGGGCGGCCGGCTCGGGCCGAGCGCGGGGCACGTCGTCCAGCGGCGGAGTCGTCGGGGACGATACGTCGATTCCTTCCGCCTGTCGGGGAGCGACTCAGGCCTCTGTAACACTGGCCTCGTCCGTGTCTCACGTCCGCGTGGGACTGCGCCGTCCTCCGAAGGGCCCCTGTTCCAATGCGCATCCTGGTCACCGGCGGTGCCGGATTCATCGGTTCGCACTACGTCCGGACCATGCTCACCGGCGGATATCCGGGTTTCGAGGACGCCGAGGTCACCGTCTTCGACAAGCTCACCTACGCGGGCAACCTCGCAAACCTGGCTCCCGTGGCGGAGAACCCGCGGTACCGGTTCGTCCAGGGCGACATCTGCAACTCCGTCGACCTGGACGCGGCGCTGCCGGGCCACGACGTCGTGGTCAATTTCGCCGCCGAGTCCCACGTCGACCGCTCGATCTCCGGCGCGGCCGAGTTCGTGCTGACCAACGTCCTCGGTGCCCAGCAGGTCTTCGAGGCGTCGCTGCGGCACGGTGTCGGGCGGGTCGTGCACGTGTCCACCGACGAGGTGTACGGCTCCATCGACGAGGGGTCGTGGTCCGAGGATCACATCCTCGAGCCGAACTCGCCGTACTCCGCGGCCAAGGCGGGCAGCGACCTCATCGCCCGGGCCTACGCGAGGACCTACGGGCTGAACATCTCGATCACGCGGTGCAGCAACAACTACGGGCCCTACCACTTCCCGGAGAAGGTCATCCCCCTGTTCGTCACGAACCTGCTCGACGGCGAGAAGGTGCCGCTCTACGGCGCCGGCGCGAACGTCCGCGACTGGCTGTTCGTCGACGACCACTGCCGCGGCATCCAGCTGGTCGTGGAGAAGGGGCGGCCCGGCGAGTACTACAACATCGGTGGCGGCCGGGAACTGTCCAACAAGGAGCTGACCGAGAAGCTGCTCGAGGCGACCGGGCGCGACTGGAGCTACGTCGAGAACATCGTCGACCCCCGCGGCGGCGGCCACGATCTGCGCTACTCCGTGGACTACTCCAAGACCGCCGCTCTCGGTTACGCGCCGCGGATGACGTTCGAGGAAGGTCTCGCGCTCACGGTCGCCTGGTACCGGGACAACAGGGCGTGGTGGGAGCCGCTCAAGGCAGCGGCAGTGACGGCGCGTCCGTGAGCATCCACTGGCTGATCACGGGGGCGCAGGGGCAGCTCGGTCACGACCTGCTCGCCGTCGTCGGCACACGCCCGGAGGACTCGGTCACCGCCGTCGGCCGGGCGGAGATGGACCTGACCGATGAGGCCGGCGTCCGTTCCGCGGTGCGGGAATGGCTGGCTGCGGCCGAGGCCGCGGGTGAGCGCGCGGTCCTGATCAACGCGGCCGCGTACACCGCCGTGGACGCTGCAGAGGACGACGAGCCGACAGCGCAGCTGGTCAACGGTGCCGCCCCCGGGTGGCTGGCCGAGGAACTCGCTGGGCGGGGCCGGTTCGTGCACGTCTCCACCGACTACGTGTTCGACGGGACGGCCACCGAGCCCTACCGCGTCGACAGCCCCATCGCGCCGCGATCGGCGTACGGCCGCACGAAGGCGGCGGGGGAGCGCGCGGTCGCCGCGGCGGGAGGGGATGCCAC
>JAODNN010000005.1 GCA_025465355.1 Blastococcus sp.
GGTCAGCGCGACCGGCGTGGACGCCTGAGCCACCCCACCCATCCCTAGAAGCGCCGTGGACATGCCCACGGTGCTCACGGCGAAGACGCCGAGCGCACGACGGGACGGAGACGTGATTCGCACGCCAACTCCTTGTCAGGGGCCCGGAACGCCGGGCTCGCCGGTCCGGGAACCGGACACGAGGCAGAGAAGACCACGCACGGGCGTTTCCGCAGGTCCGCGGCGCGCGATCGCGTTCCGCCAAGATGTACGAAACCTGTGGGTTCCCTTTGTGAACACCCGTGGATCGGCGATTTGTCACCGGCCGCGGCGCGGTTACCCGCCGGCTGAGGGGGCACACTGAACGGGTCCGCTCAGGCCCGGCGGCGCACTCCCGTGCCTGCTCCGGAGGCCCCCATGGCCGTCGTCTCCCCCGAACAACGAACCGAGTGGACCAGCCTCACCGACCGGCTCAGCGCCGAGTACGCCGGATACGACGTCACCATCGAGGTGCTCGACCCGGAGGTCGGCGACAACCAGTTGGTGGAACGGCTCCCGTTCGACAGCATCACCTACGACCACAAGGACGACGTCGTCGTGGTGGCCGTCGGTGGCAACTCGCAGCGCTACCCCGTCGCGCTCCGCCACCTGATCTACCACCCGCAGGAGTTCGTGGTGGACCAGAACCCGGAAGGCGCCGCGATCAAGGTCACCGACTCCACCGGCACCACCACGCTGATCAGTCTGCTGCGCCGGCCGGACGGCGACAGCGGACAGCGGTCCTGAACCGGCTCGACAGCCCGGCTCCTGAACCGGCCGTCAGCCGTGCAGCACCAGGTCTGTCTCCGCAGCCTCGACCAGTCGCTGGAGGTGCAGACCGTGCTCGGCGTCCAACTGGTGCGATCGCCCGTCGGTCACCGCCTGCGCGAACTCGGCCACCATCCGCCGGCGGGCGTCCGGCCCGAGGGCGCCGAGGGCCTCCACGTCCGCCGATCCTCGCGGGCCGTTGACCTCGACGAAGGCCGCCTCCGGGCCGTCCTGCTGCCCGCCGTAGAGCGAGGCCTGGGAGAAACGGCCGACCTGGTGGTCGAACGACATGCCCACCCAGCCGCGAGGGTCCCCGTGGGCGTGCATGCCGACGATGTTCCCGAGCGCGGCCTCCAGCAGGTCGAACAGGTCGGCGCCCTGGTCACGCAGCACGCCGCGGGCCTGCCGCCAGGCCGGCGCCGGAGCGCCGCCGCCGTGCGGGCCGACGACGAGCCGGCCGACCGCGCCGACCGGCTCGACAGCCGGAGCGTCGGTCTCCAGGAAGCGGCGGACCTCGTCGGAGAACCGCCAGGCCAGCGCCACCATCGTGGGGACCTTCGCCCGGACGACGGTGGACGTGAGCTCCTCGGCACCGGCGATGTCCCCGCCGAGCGGCTTCTCCAGCAGCAGACCCTTCCCCTGCCGCGCCGCGCGTGCGGCGTATGTCTCCTGCACCGGTGGCGGAACCGCGAACACGACCGCCGCGCAACGCTCGATCAGGTCCTCGAAGTGCTCGCACACCGCCGCACCATGGCGCTCGGCGAGCGCCTGGACCGGCCGCGGGGACCGTGCCCAGACCGCCACGAAGTCCACCTCGGGGGACGCCGAGAGTGCGGGTGCGTAGACCTCGGCCGCGCGGCGGCCCGCCCCGACCAGGCCGACGGCAACTGCCACGACCCGACCCTAGATGGCGCAGTCGCCCAACCGGACTCGCGGCCGGACAGGAGAGTCCGGCGGGGCCAGCCCTCACTCTCCGTGTCGGCCACCCCTACATCCCAGAGGAGTCGCCGCCATGACGGACACCAGGATCCGGACCGTGTCCCTGCCCGACGGGACCGTCGTCCCTGCGCTGGGCATGGGCACCTGGTACCTCGGCGAGGATCCGGACGGGCGTGACATCCAGCTGTCCGCCCTCGAGACGGGCATCGAGATCGGCCTGACCCTCATCGACACCGCCGAGATGTACGGCGACGGCGCCGCCGAGGAACTCGTCGGCCGGGCGATCGCGGGCCGGCGGGACAGTGTCTTCCTGGTCAGCAAGGTGCTGCCCAGCCACGCCACGCGACAGGGCACGGTGGAGGCCTGCCGGCGCAGCCTGCGGCGCCTGGGTACCGACCACCTGGACCTCTACCTGCTGCACTGGCGCGGAGCGGTACCGCTGGCCGAGACCGTGGCGGCGTTCGAGGAGCTGGTGCAGGCCGGCTCGATCCGCCGCTGGGGCGTGAGCAACTTCGACGTACCCGACATGGAGGAGCTCGTCGCCGTCCCGGGTGGGGATCACGTGCAGACCGACCAGGTCCTCTACAACCTCGCCCGGCGTGGACCCGAGTACGACCTCATCCCGTGGTGCCGCGACGCCGGCACCCCCCTGATGGTCTATTCCCCCGTCGACCACGGCCGGCTGCTGGAGCACCCCGCGGTGCGCGACATGGCCGGGCAGAAAGGTGTGACCCCCGCCCAGCTCGCCATCGCCTGGGTGCTGCGCCTTCCCGACCTGTTCGCCGTCGCCAAGGCCTCCACCCGCGCGCACGTCATCGAGAACCGCGCGGCGCTCGAGATCCGCTTCACCGAGGCCGAGCTGGCCCAGCTGGACCTGATCTTTCCCCCGCCGTTCAGCAAGGTGCCGCTCGAGGTGCTCTGAACGGCTCCGTCGCGGCCCGCCCTGGTCACGCTGCGCACCCCCTCGACCACGATGGACGAAAGGGTTCCGCCACCGGTTGACCTGGCGAGCCAGGAGGTCCACCGTCGAACAGCACGCATTCCCGCGCACACATCGAGGTGTCGGGCCATGACCGACGAGCAGCAGTCCGCGGCCGCGCAGGCCTCGGCGGAGCACACCACCGGCCGGGTCCTGCTGATCGCGGTGGTGGCCGCGATCGGCGGGTTCCTCTTCGGCTTCGATACCGCCGTCATCAACGGAGCGGTCGACGCCATCAGGGACCAGTTCCACCTGAGCGCGTTCGCGCTGGGCTTCACGGTGGCGATCGCGCTGCTCGGCTCCGCGGTGGGGGCCTGGTTCGCCGGGGGCGCCGCCGACCTGTGGGGGCGGGTGCGGGTCATGATCCTGGCCGCCGTCCTGTTCGCGGTCGGTGCGCTCGGCTCCGGACTCGCCTTCTCCGCCTGGGACCTGGCCCTGTGGCGGCTCGTCGGCGGCGTGGGGGTCGGTGTCGCGTCGGTGATCGCACCCGCCTACATCGCCGAGATCTCCCCGGCCCACCTGCGCGGCCGGCTCGGATCGCTGCAGCAGTTGGCGATCGTCACCGGCATCTTCGTGGCGCTGCTCTCCGACGCCTTCCTCGCCCGGGCGGCAGGCGGGGCGGACAAGGACCTCTGGCTGGGTCTACCGGCCTGGCGCTGGATGTTCCTCACCATGCTCATTCCCGCCCTGGCCTACGGGGTCCTCGCACTGCAGATCCCGGAGTCCCCGCGCTGGCTGGTCGCCCGCGGCGAGCTCGGGCGCGCCCGGGACGTACTGCATCAGGTGCTCGGCGCCGCGCGCGTGGACAGCAAGGTCACCGAGATCCAGGACAGCCTGGACAAGGAGCGCCCGCCGCGGATGAGCGACATCCGGGGCCGGTTCGGCGTGCTGCCGATCGTGTGGGTCGGCATCCTGCTGTCGGTCTTCCAGCAGTTCGTCGGGATCAACGTGATCTTCTACTACTCGACGACGCTCTGGCGCTCGGTCGGCTTCACCGAATCCGGCGCGTTGACCATCACGGTCATCACCTCGGTCACCAACGTCGTGGTGACGCTCATCGCCATCTCCCTCATCGACAAGATCGGCCGCAAGCCACTGCTGCTGATCGGCTCGGCGGGCATGGCGGTCACGCTCGCCCTGATGGCGATCTCCTTCACCCACGCCACCGGCTCGGGCAGCAACGTCTCGCTGCCTCACCCGTGGGGGACGATCGCGCTGATCGCGGCCAACCTCTACGTCGTCTTCTTCGGCGTCTCGTGGGGGCCGGTCGTGTGGGTGCTCCTGGGCGAGATGTTCACCAACCAGATCCGGGCCGCGGCCCTGGCGGTGGCGGCGGCGGCCCAGTGGCTGGCCAACTTCCTGGTATCCACCACCTTCCCCGCCCTTGCCAACCTCGGCCTGACGTTCGCGTACGGCCTGTACACGGCCTTCGCCATCCTGTCGTTCTTCTTCGTGATCCGGTTCGTCCACGAGACGAAGGGCCAGGAGCTGGAGGCAATGGACAACCGGGTGGGCCGCGACCGCGCCGCCCCGCCGCCTCCCCGGTCCAGGGCGGCGGCAGACAACCCCACCCCGACATCCGGCACCGAACAGGCCTGAGGACGAGGACGACGAGACGTGACGTGACGCGGGCACGCGCCGGGACAGAAGGAGGGCCATGAGCCTGGCCATAGGGGTGGACGTCGGCGGTACCAAGATCGCGGCCGGGCTGGTCGACGAGGACGGCCGGGTCACGGCCACCACCCGCAGGGACACGCCCTCCACCGACCCGGACAAGATCGAGGAGGCGATCACCGACGTCGTCCGCGACCTCGCCGACGGCCGTGACGTCGAGGCGGTGGGCCTGGCGGCCGCCGGGCTGGTGGACGCCGAACGGTCCACGGTCCTGTTCGCGCCGAACCTGGCCTGGCGCCGCGAGCCGCTGCGCGAGGGGGTCGAGAAGCGCTGCGGGCTCCCGGTCGTGGTCGAGAACGACGCCAACGCCGCCGCGTGGGGGGAGGCCCGCTTCGGCGCCGGCCGGGGTGAGCCGTTCGTCGTGATGCTGACCGTCGGCACCGGTCTCGGTGGCGGGATCGTGGTGGACGGGCGCATGTACCGCGGGCGCAACGGCATCGCCGCCGAGTTCGGGCACATGACCGTGGAGGAGGGCGGTCGCCGCTGCGGCTGCGGCAGCCGCGGGTGCTGGGAGCGCTACGCCAGCGGGACGGCCCTGGTCCGCGAGGCCGAGGAGCTGGCGACGGTGTCGCCCGCGACGTCGGTCCGGCTGCTGGAACTGGCCGGTGGCCAGCCCGAGCACATCACCGGCAAGGACATCACCCGCGCGGCCCAGGAGGGCGACGAGGCAGCGCTGGAGTGCTTCGCCGTCATCGGCACGTGGCTCGGCCACGGGATGGCTGCGCTGGCCGCCGCCTTCGACCCCGGGATGTTCGTGCTCGGCGGCGGGGTGGCCGAGGCCGGCGAGGTGCTGCGGGCCCCGACCGTGCGGGCCCTGGAGGACCGTCTGACCGCCCCGTCGTACCGGCCCTGGCCCGGCGTCACGATCGCCGCGCTCGGCCCGAAGGCCGGCATCGTCGGGGCCGCGGACCTGGCGCGGCGCCGCTGACGGAACACCAGGCACGGTTCAGGAGGGGCCATGTCAGGAGAGGCCACGGCCAGTTCCGCAGGAGCACCCCGGCCGGGCGGAGCCCGTGGTTTCGGCATCGACATCGGTGGCAGCGGTATCAAGGGAGCCCCGGTGGACCTGGAGACCGGGGGGCTGGCCGGTGAGCGGGTGCGGCTGGCCACGCCCTCTCCCTCGACCCCGGACGAGGTCGCGAAGACGGTCGCCGAGATCGCCGGCTCATTCGGCTGGACCGGGCCGATCGGGGTGACCGTCCCCGCCGTGGTCGCCCACGGGGTGACACGGACGGCGGCCAACATCGACGCGTCCTGGATCGGTGCCGACGCCGAGCGGCTGCTGCGCGAGGCGACGGGCGCCGACGTCACCGTCGTCAACGACGCGGACGCCGCCGGATACGCCGAGGCCCGATTCGGCGCCGCGCGGGAGCACCCCGGCGTCGTGCTGGTCACGACCCTGGGCACCGGGATCGGCACGGCGCTGGTGGTCGGCGGCCGGCTGATCCCGAACACGGAGTTGGGGCACATCGAGATCGGCGGCGAGGACGCCGAACACCGGACCAGCGACGCCGCGCGCGACCGCGAGGGCCTCAGCTGGGAGAAGTGGGCCAAACGGCTGCAGCGCTACTACCGGACCCTCGAGAACCTCTTCTGGCCCGACCTCTTCGTCGTCGGCGGCGGGGTGAGCAGGAAGGCCGAGAAGTTCCTGCCGCTGCTGGACCTGCGGACCCCGATCGTCCCGGCCGGCCTGCGCAACGAGGCCGGGATCGTGGGCGCGGCCCTGCTGGCCTCCGAGCGCGGGCCGAGGTCGTCGGAGCGAGCGGGCTCAGAGCGCTGAGGAACCCGGGCCGAAGGGGTCCCAGCCACTGACGAGGGGGCCGTTCACCCGGCGGACCCGGACGGTGGTGCCACAGTCCAGGCAGGTCTCGTAGCGCCGGATGCGGCGGTCGACAGTGCGCCGGAACCGATCCAGGAAGCGCGGGACCGGCTGGGTCTCGAAGGCGACGGCGCAGCCGCCGCCACAGGAATGACACGCATGATCGACTTCGCCGAGCAGTTCGGTTCTCCGTTCAGGCACCCCTAGGAGACTCCCCGGAAAAGCTTCTCGTGACAGCGTGACGGTCGGCACAACACGGAGCGTGACGATCATCGGGAGGCGCCGAGGGATGCGGCGCGGGTCAGAGAGGCCGGATCGTCCCGACCAGATGCTCGGTGCCGCCCTTGCTGTTGCGGACGGCGACGTCCCACCCGTCGGCCCCCACGGCCGCCGTCGCCAGGGCCACGGTCGAGGGAAGCAGCAGCGGCTTCCGGAAGGCGACGTCCACGGTGAGCGCATCGGGCAGCCGGCCGGCGAGCGCACCGAGCACGCGGGCCTTCACCCACATGCCGTGCGCGATCGCCCGCTTGAAGCCGAAGGCCTTCGCGGTGAGGCCCGACAGGTGGATGGGGTTCACGTCGCCGGAGACCTTGGCGTACCGGCGGCCGGCGTCGTCCGGGATCCGCCACGTCGCGGCCACCCGCTCCAGCTCGCCCACCGGCACCTGGATGTCGGCCTCCGGCGCGCCGTCCGGCGCCGTGGCGCCCCGCGCCAGGTAGGTGGACGTCGACCGCCACACCTCCGTGCCTCCGGACGAGACCGTGGCCCGCAGATCGACCGCCGCACCGCTGCGGTGCTGGGCGAAGTTCTCCGCCCACACCTCGAGGTCGAGCGGCTCGTCGGTGCGGATCGGCCGCAGGACAGTGATCCGGTTGCGTGCGTGCACGAGCCCGGGCATCGCCAGCGGGAACGAACGGTCGCTCATCAGCGCCATCTGCAGCGGGAAGGTCAGCATGTGCGGGTATGTCGCCGGCAGGACGTCGCCGAGCGGCAGCCGGCAGACCCGCGCGTACGCGGAGAAGTGCCCGGGATCCACGACCACGCCGTGGCGCGCCAGCCGCGTGCCCGGCAGGTCACCACCCCGGCCGAACGCCGTGGCCGTGGCCTTCGCGTACAGGAGGCCGAGGTTCGGGGCCGTCTCGAGAACCTTGCTCTCCGGCTTGGCGGCGGCCATCAGGCGCCCAGGAGGGACTGGCCACAGACCCGCACGGTCTGGCCGTTGACCCCGCCGCTGCCCGGCTGCGAGAGCCAGGCGATCGTCTCGGCGACGTCGACCGGCAGCCCGCCCTGCTGGAGCGAGTTCAGTCGAGAGCCGACCTCCCGGGTGCCCAGCGGCATCTTCGCGGTCATCTCGGTGACGATGAAGCCCGGCGCGACGGCGTTGATGGTGGCCCTGCGCTCCGCGAACACCGGCGCCCACGCCCGCACCATGCCGATCACTCCGGCCTTGCTCGCCGCGTAGTTGGTCTGCCCGCGGTTGCCCGCAATCCCTGACTGCGAGGAGACGCAGACGATCCGGGCGTCGTCGTTCAGCACGCCGTCGGCGTCCAGGAGGGCCTGGGTGATGTCGAGCTGCGCCTGCAGATTCACCGCCATCACCGAGTTCCAGCGGGCGGCATCCATGTTGACCAGCAGCTTGTCGCGGGTGATCCCGGCGTTGTGGACGACGATATCGACACAACCCTGGCCGCCCCCGGAGTGCCGCTCCCTCAGGTGCTCGACCAGCCGCTGCGGGGCGTCGTCGGCGGTGATGTCCAGCTGGAACGCCGTCCCACCGATCTCGTTGGCGACCTCGGCCAGTGACTGGCCCGACGCCGGGACGTCGACCGCGACCACGTGCGCGCCGTCCCGGGCCATCACCTTGGCGATCGCCGCGCCGATGCCGCGCGCGGCCCCGGTGACGACGGCGACCTTGCCGGCCAGGGGCTTCTCGTCGTCCTCGGCCGCCGGCAGCGTCGCCGCCGACAGCGTGACCACCTGGCCGTCGACGTAGGCCGAGCGCCCGGAGAGGAAGAACCGCAGCGGCGACGCGAGCGCGCCCTCGGCCCCGGCCGGGACGTAGAGCAGGTTCGCCGTCGACCCCTCACGCAGCTCTTTGCCGATGGAGCGGACCAGTCCGTCCAGTGCCTGACGGGCGGCGGCCTGGGCCGGTGAGGCGGCGTCCGACGGCGGGTCGGCCAGGAGGATCACCCGGCCGGACGGGCGCAGCCGCTTGAGGGCGGGCGCGAGGAAGTCGTGCGCGGCGGTCAGATCGCCCGGCGTCGAGAGACCGGTCGCGTCGAGGATGACCGCGGCCGGCTTTCCGCCGTCCGAGGCGCCGTCGGCGGTGACCGGCGACTGCACCGTCACCCCGGCGTCCTTCAGAACCGCGGAGACGGTGTCGCGCAGCCGCCCCTCCCCCGCCGAACCGATGACCGCCGTGCCCGGCAGCAGCGGCCCGCCGGGCTCGTAGCGCCGCAGCACGCCGGGCCGGGGCAGGCCGAGCTGCTTGGTGATCGTCGTGCCGAAGCCGGAGTTCGCGAAGTCGCGGTACCAGTCACTCACTGAACGTCTTCTTCCTTCCGAGTTTCCGTCCGAGCGCGCTCGAGCGGACAGCTCGTGCGCACCAGCGGAGAAGAACGGGGTGGGGTCAGGACTCGAGGATGGCGACGACACCCTGGCCGCCGGCGGCGCAGATGGAGATCAGCCCGCGCTTGCCGGGGCCGGCCTCGTGCAGCATCTTGGCCAGCGAGGCGACGATCCGGCCGCCGGTCGCGGCGAACGGGTGGCCGGCCGCCAGCGACGAGCCGTTGACGTTCAGCTTGGACCGGTCGATCGAGCCCAGCGGAGCGTCGAGGCCCAGCTTCTCCTTGCAGAACGCCGGGTCCTCCCAGGCCTTCATGGTCGCGAGCACCGTGGAGGCGAACGCCTCGTGGATCTCGTAGAAGTCGAAGTCCTGCAGGGTCAGCCCGTTGCGGGCCAGCATCACCGGCATCGCATAGACGGGCGCCATGAGCAGCCCCTCGCCGCCGTGCACGTAGTCGACCGCGGCGGTCTGCCCGTCGACGAAGTGCGCCAGCACGGGCAGACCCTGAGCCTCGGCCCACTCGTCGGAGGCGAGCAGCACCGCGGAGGCGCCGTCGGACAGCGGCGTCGAGTTGCCCGCCGTCATCGTGGCGCCCTCACCCTTCCCGAACACGGGGTTGAGCTTCGCGAGCTTCTCGATCGACGAGTCGGGCCGGAGGTTCTGATCGCGCGAGAGGCCGAGGTAGGGCGTCAGCAGGTCGTCGAAGAACCCGCGGTCGTAGGCGGCGGCCAGGTTGTGGTGCGAACGCACGGTGAGCTCGTCCTGCTCCTCGCGGCCGATCTCCCACTCCTTCGCGGTGATCGCCGCGTGATCGCCCATCGCCAGGCCGGTGCGCGGCTCGGCATTGCGCGGGATCTCCGGGGCCAGCATCCCGGGGCGGAAGCCGCCGAGGGCCCTCAGGCGGTCCTGCATCGTCTTCGCGTTGTTCAGCGAGATGAGCACGCGGCGGAGATCGTCGTTCACCGCGAGCGGCGCATCGGAGGTGGTGTCGACGCCGCCGGCGATGCCGGACTCGATCTGACCCAGTGCGATCTTGTTGGCGACCAGGATCGCCGCCTCGAGCCCCGTGCCGCAGGCCTGCTGCACGTCGTAGGCCGGCGTCGTGGCCGACAGCTTGGAGCCGAGCACGCTCTCGCGGGTCAGGTTGAAGTCGCGCGAGTGCTTGAGGACGGCGCCGGCGACGACCTCACCCAGCACCTTGCCCTGGAGGCCGAATCGGGCGACCAGCCCGTCGAGGGTCGCGGTCAGCATGTCCTGGTTGGACGCCTGCGCGTACTTCGAGTTGGACCGGGCGAACGGGATCCGGTTCCCGCCGACGATCGCCGCCTTGCGAGTCGTCGGCTTGGTGTTGCTAGCCATCGGGGCCTCCGGGGTCGGGTGAGTCGGCCGGCTGGGTGAATTGGCCGGTACTCAAGGTATCAGGTACCGTCTGTCACGTGAAAGCTGAGGCGGTGAGACGCTCGTCGCAGGAGGACAAGATCGCGCACGGCGGCGAGCGGCGCGAGTCGAAGCCGGAGAGTGCCGGCGGCGAGCGGCGCGAGTCGAAGCCGGAGACCACCCGCGACCGACGCGACTCGAGATGGGACGAGCACCGCCGGACCCGGCGCGAGCAACTCGTCGACGCCACCCTCGCCGCCGTCGGCAAGCACGGTGCCGGCGTGGGGATGGACGAGATCGCCGCCGAGGCGGGCACGAGCAAGACCGTCGTCTACCGGCACTTCGCCGACCGCACCGAGCTCTACACCGCCGTCTGCAACCGGGTCGCCGGGCAGTTGCTGCCCAAGCTCCGCGCGGCGATGGCGAGCAGCCCGCACCCGCGGCAGATGCTCAGCGCCGCCATCGAGACGTACCTGGCGTTCCTGGAGGCCGACCCCGAGCTCTACCGGTTCGTCGTCCACCAGCATCCGGCCGGCGCCGCCGTGCCGGACCCGATCAGCAACCTGTCGGACCTCGTCGGTGACCAGGCCGCGGCGCTCATGACGCTGGCCTGCGAGCAGAGCGGGCGTGATCCGGCCGCCGCCGAACCGTGGGGGCGCGGGCTCGTCGGCCTCGTCCGGACCGCCGCCGATTGGTGGCTCGGCGCGGATCGCCCCATGCTGCGCACCGAGCTCGCCGCACACCTCACCGATCTCGCCTGGGCCGGCCTGTCCGGCGTCGTGGCGCCCGCACCACCGAACGACCCCGCCCACCCGAACAGCTCCGCACTCCTGACCAGCCTGGAGGACAAGTGACCAGCAGCCTGCCCATCTCCGTCGACCCGACGATCCTCCGGGACGTCATGGACGGGCGATGGGCGCACGTGCGCCGCGACGCCCGCGAGAACCTGCGCGATCCGGACTTCGCTCCCGTCTACGGCGAGACGGTGCAGGAGGCGCGCGAACGGGTGACCCGGATGGCGAAGAAGCTGGCCGATTCCGGCCGCGTCGGCCTGGGCTTCCCGAAGCAGTACGGCGGGGAGGACGACTCGGGCGGCTCGGTGACCTCGATCGAGATGCTGGCCTTCGGTGACCTCTCGACGATGGTCAAGGCCGGCGTCCAGTGGGGGCTGTTCGGCGGTGCCCTCCAGCTGCTCGGCAGCGCGCGCCAGCACGACAAGTACCTGCGCGACGTCATGAGCTTCGACCTCCCCGGCTGCTTCGCGATGACCGAGACCGGGCACGGCTCCGACGTCCAGCAGCTGCGGACGACCTGCACCTACGACCCCGAGACGCAGTGCTTCGACCTGAACACCCCGCACCAGGCCGCGCGCAAGGACTACATCGGCAACGCGGCCAAGGACGGCCGGATGGCCGTCGTCTTCGCCCAGCTCATCACCGGGGGCAAGAACCACGGCGTGCACGCCTGGCTGGTGCCGATCCGCGACGAGAACGGCGACCCGATGCCGGGCGTCACCATCGGGGACGACGGCGCCAAGGCAGGGCTCAACGGCGTCGACAACGGCCGGCTGACCTTCGACCACGTGCAGGTCCCCCGCGACATGCTGCTCGACCGGTACGGCCAGGTCGCCGAGGACGGCACCTACACCAGCACGATCGAGAACGAGACCCGGCGTTTCTTCACCATGCTGGGCACGCTGGTCCGCGGTCGGGTGAGCGTCGGCGGGTCGGCGTCCTCGGCGACCAAGGTCGCCCTCGACATCGCGGCCCGGTACGGCAACGTGCGCCGCCAGTTCGCCGCGCCCGGTGACGACCGCGAGATCGTCATCAACGACTACCTCGTGCACCAGCGCAAGCTGCTCCCCGCGCTGGCCACCACGTACGCGCTGCACTTCGCCCAGGGCGAGCTCGTCGAGACGATGCACGACGTGCAGACCGCCGTCCACGCCCGGGGCGAGCAGATCGACGAGGAGAAGCAGCGGGAGCTGGAGTCGCGCGCGGCCGGGCTCAAGGTCGCGCAGACGTGGCACGCCACCAGCACGATCCAGATGGCCCGGGAGGCCTGCGGCGGTGCCGGCTACCTGCAGGAGAACCGCCTGCCGCACCTCAAGGCCGACACCGACGTCTTCACGACGTTCGAGGGCGACAACACCGTCCTGCTGCAGCTGGTGGCCAAGGGCCTGCTCACCGGCTACCGCGACACGTTCGGCTCGCTGGACGGCTGGGGCCGGGTCGGCTTCATCGCCGACATGGTGCGCGAGACGGTCCTGGAGCGGACGGCGGCCCGCGCCCTCATCTCCCGGCTGGTCGACGCCGTCGGTCGGGACGACGAGGCGCCGATGCTCGACCGCGGCTGGCAGCTGAAGATGTTCGAGTTCCGCGAGAAGCACAGCCTCGAGGGCGCGATCCGGCGGCTGCGGAAGAACTCGACGACCGAGGGCATGGCACCGTTCGACATGTTCAACGACGTCCAGGACCACGTGCTCAAGACGGCGCAGACGCACATCGACCGGATCGTTCTGGAGGCCTTCGTCGCCGGCATCGAGCGGACGTCGGATCCCGACGCCAAGGCGCTGCTGGAGAAGCTCTGCGACCTGTACGCGCTGCACACGATCGAGGCGGACAAGGCCTGGTTCCTGGAGCACGGGCAGCTCACCGCGACCCGCGCCAAGACTCTGACCAGCACGGTGAACCAGCTGGTCAAGGAGCTGCGGCCGCACATCATCACGCTGGTGGACGCCTTCGACATCCCCCAGGAGTGGAAGGCCTGCCAGATCCTCGAGGAGGAGGAGACCCGCCAGGAGGTGATGGCCGCGCGGGACGCCGAGCTGCGGGTGCAGGCCGGCGAGCAGGCCGACACCCCCGACGCGACGGCTACCGACCTGGAGATCGCCCCGGCTCAGTAGAAGGACCCCGCTGCCCCCCACCGCTCGCGAGCTCGCGGCGGGACCCTGCAGCAGGGCCTGATTGATCATCGGCGGGTGGCTGCCCCCATCGGCGTGGCGGACAGCCACCTGCCGATGATCAACTTCCGGGGGTAGCCGGGGGTAGCCGGGGACAGCGGCGGGGACAGCAGAATGTTCCCCCGTGGAGATGCTTGCCGTCGCCGAGGCGCTGCGGGTGCCGGCCGCCGTCGACCTCGCCGCCGTCGTCATCGGCGCGCTCACCGGCGGCCTGCTCGCCGCCCGCGAGGGGTTCGCCGTATCGGGTGTCCTGCTGCTCGCGGTCAGCGGTGGACTCGGCGGCGGGCTCATCCGCGACATCCTGCTGGCCGGCGGCCCGCCGGTCGCGCTCACCAACCAGGCCTACCTGCCGACGGTGGCGATCACCGCGGCGGCCACGTTCTACTTCTCCGGGTGGCTGTCCCGGCTCACCGGCCTGCTGGTGGTGCTGGATGCCGTCACCCTGGGTTTCTTCACCGTCATCGGCGCCCAGAAGGCCCAGCTGGCCGGCCTGCCCAGCGCGTCGGTCGTCTTCATCGGCACGGCGACCGCGGTCGGAGGTGCGGTGATCCGGGACGTGCTGCTCGCCCAGCGCGCCGACATCATCCAGCCGGGGCCCTACAACGCCGTCGCCGCGCTGATCGGCGCCTCGCTCCTGGCCGTCCTCGCCGGGCCCGTCGGGCTGGCGCCGCTACCGGTCGCCGCCGCGGTCATCGTCCTCGTCGCGGCGCTGCGCGTGCTGTCGGTGTGGCGGGGCTGGGAGGCACCGGTCGCCGTCGACCTGCCCGCCCGCACCCGCAACCGGATCGTCCGCCGGAGAAGCCGCGGCCCCCGCTGAGGAGCGCGCGAGGGTCAGGACCCGGTGCCGGCCTCGGGGACCACCGACGGCGCCGGCTCGATGTTCGGTGGGACGTCCTGCGGACCCGCCTCGGGCGGCCGCGGCCGGCCCTGCGGGTACAGCCGGACGGCGAGCATGGCGACGTCGTCCTCGGCGTCGGGCAGGAAGAGCCGCTTCAGCACCTGATCGCACATCTCGTCCAGCGGTAGGCCCACGCACTCGCGCAGCACCTCGACCAGCTCGGCGGTGCCGCTGTCGATGTCGCGGTCACGCCGCTCCACCAGGCCGTCGGTGTAGAGCAGCAGCGTCGAGCCCTGCTCGAGCACGGTGGTGTGTTCCCGCCGCTCGCTCTGCGGTGCCACGCCGAGCAGCACGTCGGTCGAGCCCCCGTCGAGCAGTCTCGCCTCGCCGTCCGGGCTCAGGACGGCGGGCGCCGGGTGCCCCGCATTGGACCAGCGCAGCCGGACGCGGCCGGCCTTCACGTCGTCCTCGTCCTGCTCGAGGCGGGCCACCAGCGCCGTCGCCATCGTGTCCAGCGCCAGCCCCTCGATCGCCCGGTCGAGCTCGGTGAGCACCTCCGCCGGCGCCGCCCCGCTGGAGTAGCCGATCCCGCGCAGCAGGCCGCGCACCTGCCCCATCGCGGCGGCGGCGCGGGTGTCGTGCCCCACGACGTCGCCGATGGCCAGCACCGTCGCACCGCTCGGCTGCAGGAACGCGTCGTACCAGTCGCCACCGATCTCGGCGCCGGCGGCGGCCGGCACGTAGCGGACGACGATGTGCGAGTGGTCCGGCTCCGGGGGGTCGGTCAGCATGCTGCGCTGCAGGGCGTCGGCGAGATCCCGCTGCTGGCTGTAGAGCCGCGCATGGTGCAGGGCCAGGCCCGCCCGGCGGCCGATCTCGACGGCGGTGTCCACCTCGGCCTGGGTGAGGGCGCCGCGCTCCTCGCGGGCGAAGAGCCCGAGCGCCCCCAGCGTCTGCCCCCGCGCCATCAACGGCACGACCGTGCCCGACCCCGGGGCCAACCGCGCGAAAGACTCCCGCACGGAGGGATCGGGCAGCGCGCGTTCGACCTGCTGCCAGTCGATCCTCGGGGCGAACACCGGCTGACCGGTGGCGAGCACCACCCGCGGGGCGGCGTCCTCGCTCATCACGGCCACCATGGACCGGACGTACTTCTCCAGCTCCGCACGACGGGACGGGTCGCGGTGCGCTGAGCCGACGTCGTGCAGGCGGCCCTGCTCGTCGGTGACCAGGATCCAGCACCAGTCCCCGAGCTCCGGGACGACGAGCTCGGCGAGCTGCTCGATCTGCTGGTTGATGTCCAGGGTGCCCGACAGCACGCGGCCCGCCTCCGCCAGCAGCTGCAGCCGCCGGTTGGCCTCGGACATCGCGGTGACGGCCGCGGCCCGCTCGCTGTCGGCCTGCAGACGGGAGACGCTCAGCGCGATCTGCGCCGCGAGTGCCTCCAGCAGCTCGACGTCGTCGGCACCGAAGCGGTGGTCCTTCTGCCAGACCGCCACGAACGACCCCAGCACCTGCCCCTCGACGCGGAGCGGAAGGGAGGCCAGGGCCCGGATCTCCAACAGCCGGATGCCCTCCGCCATGGCCGGGAACCGTGCCAGCGCCTCCTCGGGAGACGCGAGGAGCACCCGTCGTCCGTGCGCCGCGGCGTACTGCGTGGGCTGCGTGTCGTCCAGCTCGATCACGACACCTTCGGAGGGCAGGTCGTAGTCGATGTGCGGCCGAACGGCATCGATGAGACGGCTGGTCATGTGCAGCCGCAGCGGGCCACCGCCGACGTCGAAGACGGCCAGCGCGCTGGACTGCGCACCCAGTACCTGCGCGCCGCGGAGGACGACCTCGGCGAGGTCCTCCATGCGGGCGGCGTTGGCCAGCTCGGCGGCCACCTCGGCCATCGCCGCGGCCCGGTGGACGGCGGAGAGCCGCTGCTCGGACTGCTTGCGCGCGTCACTGATGTCGACGACGGTGCCCAGCACCCGCACGGCCTCACCGCGCGAGTTCGCGACCACGCGGCCGCGCGACACGACCCAGTGCACGGAGCCGTCGTCCCAGACGGTGCGAGCCTCCACCGAGTAGGTGTCCCGGCGCTCGATGGCGATCCGCATCGCCTCCTGGACGGCGACGTGGTCCTCGGGGTGGATGTGGTCGAGCAGGACCTGGTCGAGCGAATCGAGCTCCTTGGCCCCGTCGACGCCGAACAGCGCGGCGCACCGCTCGTCCCAGTAGACGGCCCCGGTGCGCAGGTCGCGCTCCCAGATCCCGACCGAGCTGGCCTCCAGGGCGACCTCGAGCCGGGCGCGCGAGGTGCCGACCGCCGACTGCGCGGCGGAGAGCTCCAGCTCGGCGACGACGGAGACCGCCAGCTGCTCCATGAGCTGCGTGGCGTCGTCGGACCAGCTGCGGGGCACCGGTTCGTACAGCGCGAGCGCGCCGACCACCTGCCCGGACGCCGCGATCAGCGGGGCGCCGAGGTAGGCCCTGACCTGACCTGACGTCACGGCCGGGAGGTCGCTCACCCGCTCGTCCGCGGCGGCGTCGGGGATCTTCAGCGAGGCGCCCTGGCGGACCGTGATGGCCGAGAGGGCGCCGGTGAGCAGAGCGGGACCGCCGACGACGCCGGGGGGCAGCCCGAAACCACCGACGACGACGTCGTGATCGGTGAAGAGGGTGACCTTGGCGTGCCCGGCGCCGAGCATCCGGGCGGCGAGCGCGGAGAGCCGGTCGAAGGCGGCCGGACCGGGGACCTCCAGCAGCAGACGGCGGGCGGCGGCCACCCGTTGCGGATCGCGCAGGGCATCGGATTCGGTCGGGACGAGCGGTTCGGGTGTAGCCACGCGCTCCCCCTCACCGACCTCGGGACGCCGACCCCCCGTCGGGCGCGTCTGCCCCCATGCTGGCACGCCGATCGCACCGGACTCCACGGTCCGTGATGTACGTCGTCCCCACGTCGCCCGTTTCGCCGCCGGGAACGCTGCGTGCGTGTGGTCGACTCCCCCGTACGGGTGAGGGCGGGCAGTCCCGAGCACAGCAGGGGCCGCCCCGTACCGATGAACTGGCCATGGTGGGTGCGTGCACGGCCGCGCTGCCGGACTGCCGTCCGCTGCTGGCCGACCCCGACGACCTCACGCTGGTGTTCCAGCCGATCGTCGACCTGGCCGCCGCGACGGTGGCCGGCTACGAGGCGCTGGCCCGCTTCCCCGGCGCCGCGGGCCCGGACGTGTGGTTCGCCGCCGCGGAGGACGCCGGCGTCGGTGCCGAACTCGAGGCGCTCGCCCTGCACAAAGCCCTGGCCGCCGTCGATGCGTTGCCGCCCAACACGTTCCTGACCGTCAATGTCAGCCCGCACCTGCTCGGGACGGCGCCCGTCCAGGACGCCTTCGCCACCCGGCCCGACCTGCAGCGCGTCGTCGTGGAGCTGACCGAGCACACCCCCGTGGACGACCTCGACGCCCTCCGCGAGCAGTGCGACGAGCTCCGGCGGCGGGGTGCGCTCATCGCGCTGGACGACGCCGGCAGCGGCTACTCGGGCCTCCAGCAGCTGGCCGTCCTGCGCCCGCAGGTGGTCAAGCTCGACCGCGCGCTGGTCAGCGACGCGGACGCCGACCCGGTCCGCGTCGCGCTGGCCGAGATGCTCGGGGAGTTCGCCGGCCGGATCGACGCCTGGATGCTGGCCGAAGGCCTGGAGACGCCGGGAGAGCTCGCCGCGTTCGCCCGGCTCGGCGTCCCGCTCGGTCAGGGCTGGCTGCTCGGCCGCCCGGCACCGACGTTCCAGCCCCTGGCCCCCGAGGTCGTCTCCCTGGTGCGCGCCCAGGTGGCCCGCACCCGGCTGACCGGCAGTGTCGTGAGCCTGCTGCGCCCGGTGCGCCAGGTGGAGGCCGGTCAACCCGGCAGTGCCGAACCCGGCGGCGTCCCCCCGGCTGTGCTGGTGGGACCACTGGGCGAGCCTGTCAGCCTCCTGCTCGGTGACCTCCGGACCGGCGAGACCTACACGGCGCCGGTGTCGCTGCGCGTGCACCCGTCGGCCGGTGTGGTCGAGACGCTCCAGCGGGCCCTCACCCGGCCTCCGGCGCAGCGCTTCGACCCGGTGCTCTGCACCGATCCCACCGGCGCGGTGCTCGGGCTGCTGCGCATCGAGGACCTCGCCTCCGCACCCCCGAGCCGCTGACGCGACACCGACCCCCGGCGGACCCTCCGGACCGCCGGTCGCACCACGACAGCTCCACCCGACGACAAGGAGTCCGGCCATGAAGACCTTCGCGTGCGGTGATGTCATCCCCGGGTGCGGCGCCCGTTTCAGCGCTCCCGACGAGGCCGGGATCTTCGCCCAGGTCGCCGGTCACGCGGCCGCCGACCACGGAGTCTCCGACATCCCCCCGGAGCTGGTGCAGGCGGTCCGCGATCGCATCGTCTCCGCCTGAGCCCCGGCCGAGGTCAGGCCGAGGTCAGGCCGAGGTCAGGCCGAGGCGTCGGTCAGCAGCTTCAGCTCGTCGTCGGTGAGGACCAGGTCCTGCATCGGCAGGAGCTCGGCCAGCTGCTCCACCGACCGGGCGCTGGCGATGGGTGACACCACGGTCGGCTGGTCGGCCAGCCAGCGCAGGGCGACGGCGGCCGGTGGGACGCCGTGGGCCTTCGCGACGGTCCGCAGCGCGGTGAGCACCCGGTCGCCCTTCTCCCCCACGTACGCCGCGGCGCCCTCGGCCCGCGGTGAGTCGATCTGCTCACCGGCCCGGTATTTGCCGGTGAGGAAACCCTTGGCCAGCCCGTAGTACGGCAGCGCGCCCAGCCCGTACGCGGCCACCACGTCACGCAACTCGCCCTCGTACTCGGCGCGCTCCATCAGGTTGTAGTGAGTCTGCAGCGCCACGTACCGGACGACGCCGAGCCGGTCCGACGTCTCCAGCGCCTCCCGCAGCCGCGGCGCGGAGTAGTTCGACGCGGCCACGTACCGGACCTTGCCGGTCCGCACCAGCTCGTCGAAGGCCGTGAGGGTCTCCTCCAGCGGCGTCGTCAGGTCGTCCCGGTGGGCGTAGTACAGGTCGATCGTGTCGATCTGCAGGTTGCGCAGCGACTGCTCGGCAGCCTTCCGGATCTCCCGCGCCGCCAGCGGGTGTTCCTTGCCCCGGGCCGAGGCCTTCGTGGCCACGACCATCCGGTCCCGCATGCCGCGGTCGTGCATCCACGCCCCGAGGATCCGCTCGGACTCCCCCTGCGTGTAGGACTCGGCGGTGTCGACGAACGGGCGCTCCGTGCTGGGAGTGGCGTCCTCGAACCGGTCGAGGATGGCGAAGGACGTCGGCTCGTCCGCCGTCCAGCCGAAGACGTTGCCGCCGAGGCAGAGGTCGCTGACGGTCAGATCGGTCCCGGGCAGTTGAGGCATGTCCCCCACGCTAAGCGCTCTCGGTACCGCCGGGCAGCTGAGACAGGTGTGACCGACGGGTCGTCTGCGGGCCTTCCACGGCCCCCCAGCTGGCCAGATCCCCCGGCGGCATGGCACGGTGCCGTGGTCCGGCCTTTTCGAAGGCCGGACCTGCCCGTACGGTCCACGCCTCGTGCGTGGTCCCCGGGAACCCCGCCGGCGCCTCCCGCGTCCGGGGATGGAGTCGGCCGCGTGCCGAGCCCACGGCACCGCCCACCGCATACGAGAGGAACCTCATGAACAAGGCCGAACTGGTCTCCGCCATCGCCAAGCGCGCCGATGTCCCGGCCTCGACCGTGGACTCGGTCCTTGCCGGCCTGCAGGACGAGCTCGTCGACGCGATCACCCGCGGCGACAAGGTCGCCGTTTCCGGCCTGCTGACCGTCGAGCGCACCCAGCGTTCGGCGCGCACCGGCCGCAACCCCCAGACCGGTGAGTCGATCGACATCCCCGCGGCCAACACTGTCAAGGTGACCGCCGGCTCGAACCTGAAGAAGGCCGCCAGCAGCGTCCCGGTCTGATCCCTGTGCGGCGAGATCCCGGGATCTCGCCGCCACCAGACGCTTGAAGCGGGCGAGATCGCGCGATCTCGCCCGCTTCTGGGCGTCGACCCCCGCGAGAGCGCCGACCGGCCGTGGGTCAGGATGCGTACGTGCGCAGCGACCTGACGATCAGCACGGATCCCGCGGAGGTCGGCATCGACGCCGGGCGCCTCGACCGCCTGGACCGGCGGCTCGCCCGCTGGGTGGACGACGGTCAACTGCCCGGCTTCCTGGTCACCGTCGCCCGCCACGGGCACCTCGCGCACGTCGGCCGGTACGGCCACCGGGACGTCGAGAACGACCTCCCGGTCACCGATGACACCCGCTGGCGCATCTTCTCGATGACCAAGCCCGTCACCTCGGTCGCGGCGATGATGCTGTACGAGGAGGGCGCGTTCGAGCTCGGTGACCCGATCTCGACGTGGCTGCCCGAGTTCGCCGAGCCGCGCGTCTACGTCGCCGGCTCCGACCAGAAGCCGGTGACCGTCCCGGCGGTCGAGCCGATCCGGGTCTGGCACCTGCTGACCCACATGTCGGGGCTCACCTACGGCTTCCATCGCGCGCACCCGGTCGACGGCATGTACCGCGCCGCCGGCCACGAGTGGGGCACGCCGCCCGGGGCCGACTCCGCCGAGGTCTCCCGTCAGTGGGCCTCGATGCCGCTGCTCTTCCAGCCTGGCAGCGAGTGGAACTACGGCGTCTCCACCGACGTCCTCGGCCGGCTGATCGAGGTGGTCTCCGGGCAGCCCCTCGACGAGTTCTTCGAGGAGCGGATCTTCCGTCCGCTCGGGATGGCCGACACCTCCTTCGGGCTGCGCGAGTCCGACGACGCCGAGTCGCTCGCCCGCCTCTACGTGGCCACTCCGGGCCGGCCGGGCGGGCCGTCGTCCGGCATGACCTTCATGGAGTCCTTCGACGCGGCGGCGCACACCAAGCCCGCATTCCTGTCCGGCGGCGGCGGCCTGGTCTCCACCGCCGGTGACTACTTGCGCTTCGTCGAACTGCTCCGCCGCGGTGGCTCCTACGACGGCGGCCGGCTGCTCGGTTCGCGCACGATCGCGCACATGCGGCGCAACCACCTGCCCGGCAACGCCGACCTGGAGAGCTTCGGCCGGCCGCTCTACGCGGAGACGCCGCTGCGCGGGGTGGGCTTCGGCCTCGGGTTCTCGATGGTCCTGGACCCGGCGCGCTACGGCGTCGTCTCCAGTGCCGGCGACTACAGCTGGGGCGGGGCGGCGTCCACGGCCTTCTACGTGGACCCGGTCGAGGACCTGACGGTCACGTTCTACACGCAGCTGCTGCCCTCGAGCACCCTGCCGATCCGCAACTACCTGCGGGCCCTCGTCCACCAGTCCCTCGTCGATTAGCAGAAGGCCCCCTCCTCCCCCACCCCCGCACGCTCGGGGCGGTGCCCGGGAGGGGGCCTTCGGCGGCGATCAGTGCACTGAACGCCGCGGGTTCACAGGTAGCGCCGGGTGACGGTGGTGGCGACGCAGGCCGGCTTGCTGCCGCCCTCGACCTCGACGCTCGCCGTCACCACCATGTGGATGCCGCCGTCGATCGGCGTGACGGAGTCGAGCGTCGCCCCGGCCCGGACCCGGCTGCCCACCGGCACCGGCGAGGGGAAGCGCACCTTCTCGCTGCCGTAGTTGACGCCCATCCGGAAGCCGGTGACCTCGAGGATCTGCGGCATGAGCATGGGCAGCAGCGACAGCGTCAGGTAGCCGTGCGCGATCGGGCCGCCGAACGGGCTCTCGCTGGCCGCCCGCTCCGGGTCCACGTGGATCCACTGGTGGTCACGGGTCGCGTCGGCGAACTGGTTCACCCGTTCCTGGGTGATCTCCACCCACTCGCTGTGTCCCAGGTGCCGCCCCACCAGAGCCTGCACACCCTCGATGCCCTCCGCCGTGGTCTGCGCCATCCCGCTCTCCCCTTCCCGCTGAACTAGGTTGGCGAACTCCACCACATCGATACGCGGGACGGAGGGACGGGTTGCTGCGACTGGGGCGCCTCGATGTGCCGGACGGCCGGTTCGTCGTCATGGCGATCGTCAACCGCACGCCCGACTCGTTCTACGACCGCGGCGCCACCTACGGAATGGCCGCCGCGCTGGAGCGGGTGGACCGGGTGGTCGCCGAGGGCGCGGACATGGTGGACGTCGGAGGCGTGAAGGCCGCTCCGGGCGAGGAGGTGGACACCGCCGAGGAGATCCGCCGCACCGTCGATCTGATCGCCGCGATCCGTGCGACCCACCCGGTACTGCCCATCTCGATCGACACCTGGCGGGCAGAAGTGGCCAAGGAGGCGCTCGCGGCCGGCGCTGACGTCGTCAACGACGCATGGGGCGGGGTCGACCCCGAGCTGGCCGTCGTCGCCGCCGGGGCCGGGGCGGGCATCGTCTGCACGCACGCCGGCGGGCTGCCGCCCCGAACCCGACCGCACCGCGTCAGCTACGACGACGTCGTCGCCGACATCGTCACGCGGACGACGGCGCTGGCCGAGGCGGCCGTGGCGGCCGGCGTGGACCGGGAACGGGTGCTCGTCGACCCGGGGCACGACTTCGGCAAGAACACCCGGCACTCGCTGGAGGCCACCCGGCGCCTCGACGAGCTGGTCGCGACCGGGTGGCCGGTGCTCATGGCGCTGTCGAACAAGGACTTCGTCGGGGAGACCCTCGACGTCCCCCTGGAGGAACGGCTCACCGGGACGCTCGCGGCTACTGCGGTGAGCGCGTGGCTGGGCGCGCGGGTCTTCCGCGCGCACGACATCGCCGCGACCCGGCAGACGCTGGACATGGTGGCCTCCATCCGCGGCGACCGGCCGCCGGCGCGCACCGTCCGCGGCCTCGCCTGAGTGCCGTCCCCCACCCCCTCGCAGGCTCGGGGCGGTACCCGAGAGGGGGCCGCAGGTCTAGCGTCCGCGGCATCGGCCCGGTTCACGCGGAAGGTGGCGGAGATGAGCGATCGAGTCGTGCACTTCGAGGTCCCGTTCGACGACGGCGACCGTGCGCGGAGCTTCTACAAGGAGATCTTCGGCTGGCAGATCACGGAGATGCCCGAGATGGACTACACGATGGTGATGTCCGGGCCGAGCGGCGACACCGGGCCGACCGAACCCGGGTACATCAACGGCGGGATGGCGTCGAAGCAGACCATCCCGGCGTCCGGGCCGGTCCTGACCATCGGGGTCGACGACATCGACGCCACGCTGATCAAGATCGAGAAGACCGGCGGCAGCCGGCTCGGCGATAAGGTGCCGGTCGGCGACATGGGCTTCGCGGCCTACTTCAAGGACACCGAGGGCAACGTGCTCGGCCTCTGGCAGAACGCCCCGCAAGGCTGACGGCCCCTCACCCGAGGCTCGTGGTCACATCCGAGGCGCACACCCCTGGGGTGATGGCCACGAGCCTCGGGGACGGCGGACGGCGCAGGGGCGTTCCGGGCCGCTGGCTAGCGTGACCGCATGGCCGCCACCGGGTTCCACACCGCCGACGAGCTCAACGCCCTTCTCCCCGGCACCCTGCCGGGGCTGCTCGGGATCGTGGTCGACACCCACGAGCCCGGCCGGCTGACCTCACACCTCGATATCCGGCCCGATCTCCTCGCCCCCAACGGGTACCTGCACGCCGCCACCGTGGTCGCGCTGGCCGACACCAGCTGCGGCCTGCCCACCCGGGCCCTGCTGCCCGAGGGCTCGACCGGCTTCACGACGATCGAGCTGAAGAGCAACCACCTCAGCACCGTCCGCGAGGGTCGGATCGAGGCCGTCGCCACCAACGCGCACGCCGGCCGGACGACGCAGGTCTGGGACGCCGTGGTGACCGACGCCGCGTCCGGCAGGAAGCTGGCGCTGTTCCGCTGCACCCAGTCGGTGCTGTGGCCGCGGTGACCGGCCGGTAACCCCCGTGCCGCCCCGACCGTCGAAAGATGTGAAACTGGCGCCACAACGGACCGAGAAGGAGTCTTCTGTGGCGCTCGCCAGCCCGTATCCCGATGTCGAGATCCCGAACCTGTCGGTGCCGGAGTTCGTCCTGGCCGCGGGCAAGCAGCGGCCCGATGCCCCCGCCCTCATCGACGGGCTCAAGGGCGACACCATCACGCACGGCCAGCTCGCCGCGTACGTCGACCGGGTCGCCGCCGCACTGCACGCCAAGGGCCTGCGCAAGGGCGACGTCGTCGCCGTCCTCTGCCCGAACACGCCCTGGTACCCGGTGGTGTTCCACGGCATCGCCGCGGCCGGCTGCGTGATGTCGCCGATCAACTCGCTGTACACGGCCGACGAGATCGCGTTCCAGCTCAAGGACTCCGGCGCCCGCCTCCTGATCACCATCGGCCTGTTCCTGGACAAGGCGACCGAGGCCGCGGAGAAGAACCCGGTCGACGAGATCCTCGTGCTCGACGGCGCCGAGGGGCACACCAGCCTGCTGGACCTGCTCGGCAGCGACGCACCGTCGGTGGAGGTGGCCTTCGACCCGGCCGAGGACCTGGTCACGCTCCCCTACTCCAGCGGCACGACCGGCCTGCCCAAGGGCGTGATGCTGACCCACCGCAACCTGGTGGCCGACGTCAGCCAGTCCCGCCCGCTGGTCGACCTGCACGAGGGTGACGAGCGGATCATCGCCGTCCTGCCGTTCTTCCACATCTACGGCCTGACCGTGCTGATGAACCAGGGCCTGCAGTGGGGCGGCACCGTCATCACCCTCCCCCGGTTCGAGCTCGAGGACTTCCTGCGGGTCATCCAGGACTACAAGATCACCCGAGCCTTCGTGGCACCGCCGATCGTGCTGGCGCTGGCCAAGCACCCGCTGGTCGACAAGTACGACCTCTCGTCACTGCGCAGCATCACCTCCGGCGCGGCCCCGCTCGACGAGGGCCTGGCGCTGGCCGCGCAGGAGCGGTTGCGCACGGGCGGCGCCACCGGCGTCACGGTCGCCCAGGGGTATGGCATGACCGAGCTCTCACCGGTCTCCCACACCTCTCCGGACAAGGGACACGAGCCGCCCGGTGCCGAGGGCCACGAGGTGCCGAAGGGATCGGTCGGCTACGCGATCCCCAATACCGAATGCCGCCTGGTCGACCCCGGCACCGGTGAGGACGCCGCCCCGGGTGAGCGGGGCGAGCTGTGGATCCGCGGGCCGCAGGTCATGAAGGGGTATCTGAACAACCCCTCCGCGACCGCGGAGACGGTGGACGCCGACGGCTGGCTGCACACCGGCGACGTCGCGATCGTCGACGACCACGGCTGCTACACCGTCGTCGACCGCGTCAAGGAGCTGATCAAGTACAAGGGCTACCAGGTGGCGCCCGCGGAGCTCGAGGGCGTGCTCATCGGCCACCCGGAGATCGTCGACGCCGCCGTCATCGGGGTGCCCGACAAGGACAGCGGCGAGGAGCTGCCCAAGGCCTTCGTCGTCCGGGCGCCGGGCT
>JAODNN010000026.1 GCA_025465355.1 Blastococcus sp.
GTCTCCAGGAACGGCGTCATCCGGGAGAGGCCGGGGTCGGCGGTCCAGTCCGGGTCGGAGGACTCCGGGCGGACGACGCGCTTGATCGTCCCGGCCGCCGAGCGCTCGAACTCCATGACCCGATGGGGCGGGGCGCCGGTGAGGTCGATGCCGTCGACGTCGGCGTGCTCGGCCAGCCAGGGGCCCAGCTCGGCGGAGTCACCGGTCAGCAGGTTGACCACACCGCCGGGGACGTCGCTGGTCGCGAACACCTCGCCGAGCGTGACCGCCGGCAGGGGACGTTCCTTCGAGGTCACGACAACGGCGGTGTTGCCACCGGCCAGGACAGGGGCCACGACGCTGACCAGGCCGAGCAGTGAGGACTCCTGCGGCGCCAGGACTGCGACGACGCCGGTCGGCTCGGGCATCGAGAAGTCGAAGTACGGGCCGGCGACCGGGTTGGCGCCACCGAGGACCGCGGCGAGCTTGTCGGTCCATCCGGCGTACCAGACCCAGCGGTCGATGGCGGCGTCGACCGCGGCTCGGGCCTTGCCCGCGGACAAGCCCTCGCCGGCCGCAACCTCGTCGCAGAACTCTGCGTGCCGCCCCTCCATCATCTCGGCGACGCGGTAGAGCACCTGACCGCGGTTGTACGCGGTCGTGCCGGACCACTTCGGGAAGGCACCGCGGGCGGCGACGACGGCGTCCCGGGCATCCTTGCGGGAGGCCCAGGCCGCGTTGGCGAGGAAGTGGCCCTTCGTGTCGGTCACCTCGTAGGTGCGACCGGACTCCGAGCGGGGGAAGGCGCCGTTGACGTACAACTTGTAGGTCTTGAGGACGGCGAGGCGGTCCGAGCTCACTTGTCTGCCCCCTTCAGGTAGGCGGTCAGTCCGTGCCGGCCGCCCTCGCGGCCGTAGCCCGACTGCTTGTAGCCACCGAAGGGCGACGTCGGGTCGAACTTGTTGAACGTGTTGGCCCACACGACGCCGGCGCGGAGCTGATCGGCGATCTTGAGGATCCGCGAGCCCTTCTCCGACCAGATGCCGGCCGAGAGCCCGTAGGTGGTGTTGTTGGCCTTCGCCACGGCCTCGTCGGGCGTGCGGAACGTCAGCACCGACAGCACCGGACCGAACACCTCCTCGCGGGCGATCCGGTGCGCGGGGGAGACGTCGGTGAAGACGGTCGGCGGGAACCAGTAGCCGCGGTCGGGCAGACGGCACTCCGGCTGCCAGCGCTGCGCGCCCTCGGCTTCACCCGCGTCGGACAGCTCGCGGATGCGGGCCAGCTGCTCGGCCGAGTTGATCGCCCCGATGTCGGTGTTCTTGTCCAGCGGGTCGCCGACCCGCAGGGTGCCGATCCGGCGCTGCAGGCTCGCGATGACCTCGTCGTGGATGTTCTCCTGCACGAGCAGCCGCGAACCGGCGCAGCACACGTGGCCCTGGTTGAAGAAGATGCCCTGCACGATGCCCTCGACGGCCTGGTCGATCGGGGCGTCGTCGAAGACGATGTTGGCCGCCTTGCCGCCGAGCTCGAGGGTCAGCTTCTTGCGGGTGCCCGCGACCGCGCGCGCGATCGACTTCCCGACCTCCGTGGAGCCGGTGAAGGCCACCTTGTCGACGTCCTCGTGCTCGACGACCGCGCGGCCGGTCTCACCGGCGCCGGTCACGATGTTGACCACGCCCGGTGGCAGGTCGGCCTGCTGGCAGATCTCGGCGAACAGCAGCGCGGTCAGCGGCGTGGTCTCCGCCGGCTTCAGGACGACGGTGTTGCCGGTGGCGAGCGCGGGGGCGACCTTCCACGCGAGCATCAGCAGAGGGAAGTTCCACGGGATGACCTGGCCGGCGACGCCGAGGGGCCGGGGGCCGGGGCCCAGGCCTGCGTAGTCGAGCTTGTCGGCCCAGCCCGCGTGGTAGAAGAAGTGCGCCGCGGCCAGCGGGACGTCGACGTCGCGGGACTCCCGGATCGGCTTGCCGTTGTCCAGTGACTCGAGGACGGCGAGCTCGCGGGAGCGCTCCTGCATCAGGCGGGCGATGCGGAACAGGTACTTGCCGCGATCGGCCGCGCGCATGGGGCCCCAGGTCTTGGTGAACGCCCGGCGGGCGGCGCTGACGGCGCGGTCGACGTCCGCCGCGCTGCCGGAGGCGACCTCGGAGAGGACCTCCTCCGTGGCCGGGTTGACCGTCTTGAACGGCTCGCCCGAACCCGCGACGAAGTCACCGTCGATGAACAGGCCGTAGGACGGCGCGATGTCGACGATCGCGCGCGACTCAGGAGCAGGGGCGTACTCGAACAGGCTGGTCATGGGGGCGCCCCTCAGTCGATCGTGACGTAGTCGGGGCCGGAGTAGTGGCCGGTGCGGAGCTTCTGCCGCTGTAGGAGCAGGTCGTTGAGCAGGCTGGAGGCGCCGAAGCGGAACCAGTCGGGGGAGAGCCAGTCCGGCCCGGCGGTCTCGTTGACCATGACCAGGTGCTTGATGGCGTCCTTCGTCGTCCGGATGCCGCCGGCGGGCTTGACGCCGATCTGGTGCCCCGTGGCGGCCCGGAAGTCGCGGACCGCCTCGAGCATCACGAGGGTCACCGGCAACGTGGCAGCGGGGGAGATCTTGCCGGTGGAGGTCTTGATGAAGTCGCCGCCGGCCAGCATCGCCAACCAGGAGGCGCGCCGGACGTTGTCCAGGGTGACCAACTCGCCGGTCTCGAGGATGACCTTCAGGTGGGCGTCCCCGCAGGCCCCCTTGACGGCGACGATCTCGTCGAAGACGTCGAGGTAGCGGCCGGCGAGGAAGGCGCCGCGGTCGATGACCATGTCGATCTCGTCGGCCCCGT
>JAODNN010000101.1 GCA_025465355.1 Blastococcus sp.
CGGAGGCGTCGTCGTCGTCGGAGGCGTCCTCGTCGGAGGCGTTGGGGACGGAGGCGTCGTCGTCGTCGGAGGCGTCCTCGTCGGAGGCGTTGGGGACGGAGGCGTCGTCGCGGGCGTGGTGGACGGAGGCGTCGTCGTCGGAGGCGTCGTCGTCGTCGGAGGCGTCGACGGAGGCGTGGTGGACGGAGGCGTCGACGGAGGCGTGGTGGACGGAGGCGTCTTCGACGGAGGCGTGGTGGACGGAGGCGTCGTCGCGGGCGTCGTCGCGGGCGTGGTGGACGGCGGCGCGGTGGTCGTCGGGGGCGTAGTGGTCGTCGTCGTCGACGTCATCGACGACGACGGTGGGTCGGCCGTCGTGGTCGTCGTGGTCGGCGTGCTGCTCGACGGCCTGCTGGCCGACGTCGTGGGAGCGGATCGTGTGGTCGCCGCAGCTCTGGCTGCTGGGAGGGCAGGAGGTGGCGCCGGGTTGGCCGGTCGCTGCGTCGGTTCCGTGGCCGGCGTCGGCACGCGTGGCGCGGGAGTACCGGCGTAGCCGGCGGCGAGCGTCAGGACCATCGCCACGTAGGTGTCCGCGTGGTTGTAGGCGAACACCGCGCGCGCCTGCGCAACCGTGGTCGAGAGGTCGCCGCCTGCGGCACAGAGATAACGTGCGGTCGCCGCGGCCGCGTCGTAGATGTTGAACGGGTTCCCCAGGCGGTTCCGCGTGGCGCTCGTGCCGTAGATCGCCCAGGTCGACGGGATGAACTGCATCGGTCCGACGGCGTGGTCGTAGACGGCGTCGCCGTCCAGCCGGCCCTGATCGGTGTCGGAGACCAGCGCGGTGCCGCGACCGTTGAGGGCGAGCCCGATGATCGGTGGCGTCGAGAGCCCGTCGGTGTGCAGGACCGCCCCGGCAAAACGGCCGTGATCGGACTCGACCCGGCCGATGGCGGCGATCAGCGACCAGCTGATGTGGCAGCCGGCCGGCCCGGAGGCTGCCGCGCGGGCGTAAGCGTCCAGTGCGGTTGAGGGGATCCCGTCGGCGGCGAGAGCGGACGCCGCTCCCGCGGCCGCGGCCTGCAGGTCCGGTCCGGGCGCCGCAACCGGACTCGCCATCTGCGACGCGGAGCCGACGGCAACCGGAAGGGCCGCAGATGCGGACTCGGAGCCAGTGTTCAGCGCGGCGTGGGAGAACGGCGTCGCCGAACTGGTCGACACGGCCGGAGTCGTCGGTGCCGCCGCCGACCACGAGAGGCTGGGCTGTGAGCCGGCGACGAGAGCAGCTGTGCTGAGCCCCGCGACCATGGCGAGCGCGCTGCGCCGTGGGACGACGCGTCCGCGCTGCCGGCGGTCACCTCGCGGGTGGCCAGCACGCATACGAGGCCCCCTGACTGCAGCTTCCCGAGCCGCCGGAGTCCACCTAACCCAACGGATCGGTTCCGCGTAACCCGGTTCAGCGCGGCCCGGCTGTGAACGAGGGCTGGCGAGGGCTGCACTGCCACCGGCAACGCTGGACGTCCCAGAAGCAGCCCGCGAGGTGCCGGTGCGGCGGGTCGAGCGGCGGCCGGACGATCGCGACGGGCCCCTCGAGGAGGGCGGAGTGCTGCGACATGGCTTTCCCCTTGTGTGCGGCTCGGGAGTCAGACGAGCGTGTGGATACGGATGAGGTGACCGTCGGGGTCAGGGACGTCGACGGCGTCGCCGTTGCGGCCGGCGACCGGGGTGCCGTGCTGGATCACGGCGTCGTCGAGGCGGACGAGGAGTTCGTCGAGATCGGCGCGGGTGCCGACGGCGAGGCAGACGCTGTCGAACCCGGCCAGGGCGGCCGCTCTCGGCGGGTCCTCGCGCAGGGCCAGCGCGAAGTCGCCGACCGGATGGCGGAGAGCCACTCCGACGAGCCGGTCCTTCTCGTGGAACTCGAGATGGCAGGTGAAGCCGAACGCACGGCCGTACCAGTCGCGGCTGCGTTCGACGTCGGTGACCGGCAGCTTCACGTGGTGCAACCCGCTGACCCCGCCGACGGCCCAGTCGTGCTGGACGACGACCCGCGAGTCGACGACCGTGCGGGCATGGTCGGCCACGAAGGCCTGGTGGATGTCGGAGGCGACGTACCGGCGGGCGCTGGCGAAGTCGGGGAAGTCGAGAACGGCGACGTAGTCGTGGTTCCCGTCGAAGTGCGCGGCGTCGTCCCCGTGGCGGAGCGCGACGAGCTCGGGAATCGTGCGCAGCGACTCCATCGCGTTCCGGAAACCGGCGCGGGCCACGGCGTCGGTACCGGGCGCCCAGCGGTGGGCGACGACCTGGCGGAACACCGGAGCTACCCGACCTGCGCGTGCAGCGGGTAGATCACCGGCGGCGCGGGCGGCGGCGTCACCCCGAGCTCGGCCAGGGTCGGCTGGAGCTTCTCGGCCGCGAAGCGCTGCAGGGCCTCGGCAGACTCCCAGACCGCCACGACCTGCCAGCCGTTCGGGCCCGGGCCGGCGAGGTGAGCGGAACACCCGGGCGGGAGCGTGCCGACGAGGCCCATCTTCTCCTGGGACCGGTCGTAGAGCTCCGCGGTCATTCCGGGCGTGGTGGCGATGACGACGATCGACATGAGGAACATCCTTTACTCGGTGTCTAACGAACATGGCTACGGTAGAGTGGCCTCATGGAAGACGTCAAGGGGGAACGCACGTACTCCTCGCCGTTGCGCGCGCAGCAGGCCGCGGCCACCCGGCGGGCGGTGCTCGACGCGGCCCGGGAGCTGTTCATCGGGCAGGGCTACGGGGCGACCACGGTCGACCAGATCGCCGCGCTCGCGGGGGTCAGCAAGCCGACCGTCTTCACCGCCGTGGGCAACAAGCAGACCGTGCTGTCGGCCGTCCGCGACGTCGCCATGGCCGGCGACGACGACGACATCGCCGTGACGCAGCGCCCACTCGCCCAGGAGATCGTCGCGGAGCCCGACCAGCACCGGGCGGTGCAGCTGCTCGCCGAGCTCATCACGGGTATCGGCCGCCGGTACTCGGAGATCGACCACGTCCTGCGCGGCGCGGCCA
This sequence comes from Blastococcus sp., assembly GCA_025465355.1. Lineage (GTDB taxonomy): Bacteria > Actinomycetota > Actinomycetes > Mycobacteriales > Geodermatophilaceae > Blastococcus_B. The sequence goes on from JAODNN010000101.1 coordinate 3,021, forward strand.
GTAGCGGCGAGCCCGGCCTGCGGGAGCTGTGGGAGACCAGCGAGGGGCAACGTCTCACGGGCGCGCGGCTCTGGGCCAACGCGCTCAGCAGCAAGGGGCCGCTACGGGACGGCGTCGATCTCGATGCCGCCGTCGACCTGCTCTGGCTCTTCATGGCGCCGGACCACTACTACCGCCTGGTCCACAGTCGCGACTGGACCACCGAACGCTTCGAGCAGTGGCTGGCCGACAGCCTCAGCCGGCAGCTGCTCCCCCTCACGACCGGCGCATGAACCCGAGCCGGGCGAGCCGCCATCCGACGGTCAGAAGCGCGACGGCGGCAAGGGCCGGCAGGAGGACCGGCAGGCGACTCGACGGCGACTCCGACGTCCGCAGGGACGACGACGCGTACAGGCGAGTCGGAGCGGTCGGAAAGGCGACGCCCTGGACCCTCTGACCCGTGTCGAGGAGGGCGGTGTTCCCGCGGATGACGTCGTCGAAGCGCCGTCCCCGCACGGTGAACGTGCCCCTGCAGGTGTACCCGACCGTCGTGATGCCCGTCCCTGAGGCGATGCCGGCGCATCCGGTCACGCTGACCGACACCGGGATGCCCTGAGCTCGCAGCCGGCCCAGTTCGGAAGCCTGCGCCAGCATCCCCAGTGTCGTGACCACCACAACCGCGGCGACGACGGCGAGAAGCGAGCCGGTCACCACCGCCCGTACCCGGGTGCGGTCCACCGGTTTCCCCGTAGCGCCGCGGATGTAGATCGCGGGTGGCCGCACCGCGCCGCCTCAGCGTCCGGGCCGGACGTCCGACGTGGGGCGTGCCTGACGAGCTGCGCTCTGCAACCGAAGGTGCTGCCGCCACAAGAACATCGATATGCCGAACCACCCCGCGGTGATCACGGCCCACGCAACCGCGTAGAAGACCCGTCCCCCGGCCGCGAAGCTGACGCACAGACCCAGCGCGATGAGCGACAGGAACAGGAAGGCTCGCCACACCCAGACCGACTGGGCAGACCCGCTGCCGTCCGGCAGGTGGAAGTCCTTGGCCATCGTCAGCGGCCCTCGACGCGTGCGGTCGACGGGCCGGACGCGGCCGAGCCGATACCCGTGGCGGTGCCGACGCGGACGCCGGCAAGGGAGGTCACATCCTCCAGTGGGTAGGCCTCCTCACCGTGGGCGGCCAGGTCGCCGATCTCCAGTTCGTCGTCCGGCATCCGCAGCGGCGTGAAGAAGCCGATGACCTTGAGGATGAGGAAGGTGACGACCGCGTCCCACACGATGACGGTCAGCGCGGCGAGCAGTTGCAGGAAGAACTGGTGACGGTTGCCGTAGAGCCAGCCCGTGACCGACAACGGCGTACCCGCGGTGGTGTTCGGATAGACCACCACGGTGGGGTCGGCGAAGATGCCGACGAGCAGGCCTCCGGTGAGCCCGGCGAGCCCGTGGGTGTAGACGACCCCCATGGCGTCGTCCACCCGGCGGGCGATGATCGGCTGCAGATAGGTCCACGCGAACCAGACGATCGTGGAGGCGATGAGCCCGGACAGCAGCGCTCCGAGGCCGTTGACGTAGCCGGCAGCAGGGGTGATGGCCACCAGCCCGACGATCATCCCGTTGACCGCGCCCAGGAAGGTCGGCTTCCTCTCCCTGCCGAGGAACATGTCCCACAGGACCCAGGTCAGCAGCGCGGCGACGGTAGCCAGGTTGGTGTTCATCACGGCAGTCGCGGCGTCGGCGCTGGCGAAGTACGGGTCGCCACCGTTGAATCCGTTCCACCCCAGCCAGATGATGCCCGCGCCGATGCACACCAGCGGCAAGCTGTGCGGGAGGAATCGGGCCCGGTCGCGCGCCAGTCTCGGGCCGATGAGCCACGCGGCGACGAACCCGCTGGTGCCGGCGGCGAGGTGGATGACGTAGCCGCCCGAGTAGTCGACGGCCCCCATGTGCGCCCAGTAGCCGCCGCCCCAGATCAGCATGGCGTTGACGGCGTAGACGAACGTCGTCCACAGCGGCACGAAGATCATCCAGACCTTGATCTTGATGCGGCCCAGGACGCTCCCCAGGAAGAGCAGTGGGGTGATCGCGGCGAAGACGAACTGGAAGTAGAAGAGCGCCGCATTGGCCTCGGCCAGTGGCAGGGCGGTACCGGTGGGCAGCGACGCCTGCGAGGTCTGCCAGGTACCGCGCAGTGCGGTCTCCGGGTGGCCGACGAAGTTGTAGAAGAAGTTCTCGAAGAAGTTCCCGCCGTAGGTGTAGTTGTACGTGTCCGCGGAGCCGCCGCCGAGGGGGGATCCGAAGCCCATCTTGTAGGCCCACAGCACCCAGACCACCAGGACCAGGGCGAAGCCGCTGAAGGCCATGAACATGGTGTTCACGACCCATTTCCGCGGAACCAGGCCCCCGTAGAGGGCGGCAAGGCCGGGCACGCTCATCAGCCCGACGAAGGTGGCGGCGGTCAGCTGCCACGAGTTGGAGCCGGTATCCAGCCACGCCGGTTGGCACGCCGTCGGCACGGCCGTCGCCGTGCAGGCGTTGGCCGCAGCGTTCAGGGAGATCGAGAGGTCAGCGAGCACCGCGCCCTCCCCGCACGAGACAGGCCAGGCGACCGGCGGTCGCCCGCGGGAACGACGCAGAACCTACGGACGGGGTGTTACCCGGTCACACCGGAAC
>JAODNN010000144.1 GCA_025465355.1 Blastococcus sp.
CCCCGGCCGCAGCACGCGGCTTGGTGTACGCGTGGGTCCGGGACCGCGCCACCACGGAGAGCCGTACGTTCGCCGCCGGCGACGAGGAACTGACCAAGGTCCGCGATCGGGCCGGGATGAGCTCGCGCGGCTGGACCTACAAGGTTCTGCGTGAGCTCGCTGACGCCGGTGTGCTGGAGGAGAACGACACGGGCTCGGCGTCGACCTTCACGATCGTGTCCCTGGACGCGTTGGGCGACCTTGAGCGCGGGGAGGCCGCCGCATGAGGGGTCGTGACACCCGGGTTGTCACGGGGGCGGGGGCTGGGGGTTGGAGTTACAGGTCAGGGGCCTGTGACAGCCCCGTGACAGGTGCCCGTGACACCCGCGTGACAGGTCGTGACGCGGCCCGTGACACGTCCGCGTGCGTGCGTGACACGGGCGCGCACTATGTGCGTGACAAGATCGTTAAGCGGTTTTCGTCCTCCCCACGCGCAGCCGTGCCTACGTGCGCACGCGCGACCCGGCCGCCCGCCGGCGCGAGCCCGCATGACACGTCCCGCGAGAGGCCAGTCCACCCCCGCATGCCGAACGTCTACTTCTGGACAGAGCGTCGGACCGACCAAGGCGAAACTCAGAGCAAGACCGATCGAAGGGAATCCACGATGGGCAAGAAAGAGCAGGACGCGGCGTGGGAGCGGGCCGCCGAGTCTGCGGCGTTCAGACACGCAGCGGAGAGGGACGCACGCGGAGACAACGGCATCACAGGCCGCGTTGACCACATGCTGGACGAGCGGAACAAGAACAAGAAGAAGTAACCACCAACGCGAACGCCCCGCCTGGTCGGAACCGGGCGGGGCGTCAGCGTGTGGTGCACGCGCCTTCGAGACTAGACCGGCTCGGCGCCGTGCGAGAAGGCAATCGAGTTGATCCGTTCCGCCGTCTTGAAGTCCAACTCGGTCACGACGTCGCCGGCGGTGTGCGTCGTCATCGCGAACCGCAGCCGGTCCCAGCGGATGTCGATGTCGGGCCGGTGCTCCAACTCGATCGCCGCCGCGGCGACCTCCGCCACGATGCCCATGGCGGCGTCGTATTCGACGGCGAACACCCGATGGATCTCGGCGGGACTGCCGGACCATCCCGTGGCGCTGAGACGCGCTGAGACCTGCTCTGGGCTGAGTGGTGTCCTGAGCGTCACGTGGTTCCTCCCATGCTGGCGAGCATCAGACCCAGCTCGCGGCCGGGTGCTTCCTTCGCCCACGGTCTCATGTGCGTCTCGAGCGCCTGCAGCTCCCGCGCCATCCGCGCGGATCCGGTCTCTTCGGCCAACGTGACGACCTCGCCTGCGATCTGTACCGCCTGCTCGGGTTCGCCTCGCATGGCGAGCGCCTGCGCCTGGCGAGCACGGAAGACGCCGACGTCCCGGCGGGCGCCGGCCGACATCGCGGGCAGCACCCTGCCCCACACGGTGAGCGCCTCGTCGGCCAGCCCAAGCCGCCCGTAGCAGGTGGCGCGCTGCACATCGAGGTAATGCGGGGTGAGACAGGCGCTGCCCCACGGGTACGGGTCGTCGATCCGGTCGAGGAGTCCGGCGGCGTCGTCGAGCAGGCGGTCGCACTCGTCGCGTGCGTCGTCGCCGCCGACCAGGGAGGTACCGTGCGCGGTCTGCTGCAGGGCGAGGACCCGGACCTTCGGGGCCAGGATCGACTCGTGGACCAGCGCGGCGCGGGCCAGGTCGACGACGCCGGGCCCGTCGAGCATGTCCGCGTGGAGCATCGCCTTGTTGTGGAGCGAGAAGCCGACGAGTTGGGGATCGAGGGACCGGTGTGCGCGTTCGATCATCACGTCGTGCCAGTACACCGACCGGTCGACGTCGCCGCCGTCCTGGTAGAGCCACCCGATGAACGCCGAATACCCGGCCGCCAGCGCCCACATGGTGTGGCGTAGCCGGCCATCGGCGGCGTTGGCCAGCTCACACAGAAGCTGGTACTGCGTTACCGCGGTCGGGATGAGCCGCAGCGAGCCCAGGTGCCGATCGGCGGTGTAGTGGCCGGCGAGCTGGTCGCGGAAGTAGTCGGCGAGTTCCGGGGCGACCGGGCCGGAGTGCCGCCGAGGCGCGATGACCTCGGCGCTGCCTGCGTACACCAGGTCTCCGGACGGTTCGTCGTTCCCGAACAGTTCGTCGACATTGGTGTCGAAGGCGGCGGCGTAGGCGAGGCGGTACCGCTCGCTGATGTCGACCTTGCCGCTCTCCCACCGCTTCACGTAACTGATCAATGTGGTGATGGACGGGTGTGACCCGGTGAGCGCGCGGCCGAGCCTGCGGGCCATCTCGGGCTTGTCCCAGTGCCGGCGGCGTCGTTCGGCTCGCAGCCGGGCGCCGGGCGCGTCGTGTTCCCTGTCAGCCGGCAATGCGTGCACCTCACGTCGCCGCTTTGTGTCTGCGGGCACAGATGCTCCTGCGTGCCCCCTGGTGCTCCCCATTGTGACCTCCCGCTGCGTGGCCTGCCGGGTGTCGACTGGTTGTGCCCCAATCGCTACGAGAGAGGCGACGCCACGGTGCACGCGTCCCCAGACGAAAAGACCCTCGAGCAGGTCACTGCGGAGTTCCCCGGTTGGCGCGTGTGGCGCCCGCGAGGCCGCGACGACAGGCCGTCGTCCTGGGCCGCGACACGGCTCGATGAGAGTGCTGGCACCGACCCGACCGTCATCGCCGACACAGCCGAGCAGCTGCGGCATTTGCTCGCCGACCAGCGTGAGCTCGTCGAGCGCACCGGCCGTATCCCGCTGGAGCTTGAGGCCTTCCCCGGGGACGACGCGCCGTGAGCTGGATCAGCGGGCCGGCCGCCGAACAACGCGACTCCGATGACCCGACCCTGCAGGCGATGGCTGAGCAGGCGGAGAACTTCCTCTACCGGCTGGCCGAGACCGCCGCGGCGCTGTCCCATGCCGCGGCTGAGGGGCGGGCCGAGGCGGTCCGCCGTGGCCAGTGAACGGGATCCGGACCTCTACCTGATGCTCGCGGGCTACCACCTGATACTCGCCTCGGTGCCAACCGAGCAGCAGCCCAGAGAGCACGGGCCGCTCACCCTCGACGAGATCGACCAGGCGGGCGATCTCATGGACCGCCTGGCGGACCGCATCCAGAGGGAACGCGCCGAGCAGGGCGACACTTAGACCTCTCGGCCTGGCATCGCACGCGTTCGTCCCAACGACGCCCGAGGCTGGCCAGGCAGGGAGTAACGGGGCGAGCCTGCCGGACATCCGAACTGCGAGGTGTCCGGCGGCACGTTCCCCCACACGATCTCCCCGCCCGGGACCTGCGGTGCCCGCCGCCTGGTCCCGGGCGGGGCAGTACGGCTGATGGGCGTCCCAGCCCGGCCACTGGTACAGCATCCAGCGCCTAAAGGTTGATCTCGCTACCGAGCCCTTCGGTAAAGCCTTTCCCGCTGCTCGGTCACCACCGGGACTCGATCTGCGCCTGGCTGTTTGTCGATGTTTGTCACGGTTATGTGGCCCTGCGCGCCTCGAAACCGCGGGGTGACGAGAGGTTACAAGGAGGGGCAATGACCAGCGCAAACCCTGGTATGACCAGTCGGACCACCAGCAGCAAATCCACCGACGGACACGCGCCGGTGCGCCGGCTGACCACCGAGACCAAGGCGGCCTACAAGACGACCGAGATGGCCGTCTACCTGGCAGCCGTGGCCGCCGTGCTCATCGCCTCACAGGTGATTGGCACTGAAGCTGGTCACAACGACTACTTCCGCGCCGACAAGGCGTGGTTCTACGTCGTTCTGCTGACCATCGGATATCTGATCAGCCGAGGACTGGCCAAGTCCGGCAGCCGAGACCCCTACAACGACAGGTAGGGAGGCTTGATGCGTAGCCCGGTCCACTGGTCTGCGTGCACACGACGCAACGCCCCACTCTCCGGACCCCGGGGAGCGGGGCGTTCGTGTGCGACCCTTCGCCGGGCCATACAGCTACGCGGCAGGCTGCTGGCGGGCGGACACGAAGGCGGCAAGGTCCCCGCGCCGGTATCGCACCGTGTGAGCCGACATACGAGACGGAGACAAGATGCCGGCCGCCGTCCACCGTTCCACCGTCCGGACGGACACCTTCAGATACGCGGCGGTCTCCCGCTTGGTGAGCAGATCGCCGCCATGGTGGCGATTGGCCTGCGTGGTCTCCACTGGCACTCCCTGGGGTGGCGATCGTCCTTATCCCAGTGTGACCGTCCGTAGAGGCACGTCCGCCACGTCCCGCCGTCCCGAATACGGGCGTTTAGCGACACGTCCCGCCACGTATCGCCACTCCCGGGGAACGGTGTTCAGAAACCCGTGTCTTAATTCAACGTTCCGATAGCTGGGCAACTACCGTTTTTGGTACGCTCTTGGCATGACACGCATCGGGTACGGCCGAGTGAGCACCCCCGACCAGAACGCAGACGCGCAACACGACGCCCTCGACGCCGCCGGCTGCGAGCGTGTGTTCTTCGATCACGGCGTGTCCGGGAAGCTGGCCCGGCGTCCCGAGCTCGACGCCTGCCTCGACTACCTGCGGCCCGGTGACACTCTCGTGATCACCAAGCTCGACAGGCTCGGCCGGTCGGTGAAGAACCTCGTCGACCAGGTCCTCGACCTCGGGACGCGCAACGTCGACCTGGTGGTGATCTCGCAAGGGATCGACACGACGACTCCGGCCGGGAAGCTGATCTTTCACGTGCTCGCAGCGATCGCCGAGTTCGAGCGCGACCTCATCCTCGAGCGGACCCTCGAAGGTCTCGCCGCCGCACGGGCCCGCGGCCGGAAGGGTGGCCG
>JAODNN010000109.1 GCA_025465355.1 Blastococcus sp.
CGGCGGCGAGAGCGGGTCAGCTTCATCCCCCGTCGATCCGCAATCCGGCGTAGCCGGTTGATGCGGACCTTCTCCCCCTGGTCCATGCCCGAGACGATGCCCTAAGCGATGCCCGGAGCGGAAGTCCTCATCGGCGTGTCGCACCAAGGGATGCTCGGTTTGGTGCCAGCGCGGTGGCCACGTGCGAGCGTCCTTCGGCGTCCGCGGGAATCCGCCGACGCCCCCACTCCCCCACTGACCTGCGAAGACGTACATCGGCGGACCCGTCCGGACTACGACCCGGCGTACTCCCAGTGCCACGGTTCCTCGCGGCCGTGGCCCGGCTCGGCCCAGTCCGGGTGCAGGTACCCGAACCGTCCGGCGTTGGCCTTCATCCACTCGTACTGCGCGGTGCCATACCGATCTATCCCGCCGCAGAGGTCCACCGCCAGACCCCAGCCGTGGTTGCTGGTCCCGGGGACGGCCGCCAACCTCGGTTTCTCGCCGAACAGCCGGACCTGGACGCCGTACGAGCGGTACGAGTCGGTGATGCACAACGGGCTGCCGAACGCCCCGGCATACGCGGCCGACATCGCCCGGTATGCGGCGGCCGCGTCACAGCGCAGCAGGTGCCCCCCGACGCCGAGCGGGCACAGCGCGCTGGGCGGAATGAGGCCGTTCGGATAGCCGCCCCACGAGCGGGCCCCGTCGAAACTGGGCGGGTAGACGGTGTTCCCGCACTGCTCGGGCAGCGCGTCACCCTTCGGGCCGGGCGCGGCCGCCGGCGCTCGCCGGCCGAGGCTGGGCCGGCCGATCCCGATGACCTCGTCCGCCGGCAGCGTGCGGACGACGACGGCGCCGGCACGGGCATCGGCGGCGAGCATCGTCCTGGGGTCCAGGGCGATACCCACGTGGCCGAGCCCCGACTGGTCGTCGCCGAGAAAGACCAGGTCGCCCGGTAGGACGTCGGCGGCGTCCACCGGTGTGGTGACGGAGAACAGGGCCCCCTGGTCCTTCGGCAGGGAGATGCCGGCCTTGGCGTAGACCGACTGGACCAGCGATCCGCAGTCCCAGGAGTCCGGGCCGGCGGTGCCGGGAGCGTACGGGCGCCCGAGCGTGTCCATGGCCGCGGAGACCGCAGCGAGGGTCTCGGCGGGGAGCACCAGCAACGAGCTGGGCTGCCGCGGTAGCTGGGCCGCACCCCGCTGGGCGCCCCCGGCGTGTGCCCCCACCGGCACCAGCCCCGGGGGCAGGCCGGCCGGGGAGTTCAGCAAGGCGGACGCCGGCGGTGCCGGTAGCGCGGCGAGCTGGGCGGCGTAGGCCTTCCAGTTGGCGGCCGTCTTCCGGTTGACCTCGAGCTGCTGTTGCTGCAGCTGGGCCAGCTGCTGGTCGACGACGCCGAGCGCCTCGTCCAGCTCGCCGGTCACCGCGGCCGCCGCGGCCTCCAGCCGGTGCACGCGGGCGTTGACCTCGTCCGCCGCCGCCTCGGCCTTCGCCAGCGCGGCGCTCGCCCGGCGTTGCTCGGCGAGCGCGGCCTGCCGTTGTTTCTCGGCCGCACCGATCACCTTCGCGGCATGGGCGTCGACGACGTCCAGAAAGCTCATCGCGGAGAGCACGTCCCCCGGGTCGCCGCCGCTGAGGAGGAGGGTGAGCGGGGTGATCTGGCCCCCGTCGCGATAGACCGCGGACGCATACCGGGCGACCACCTTCTGGTAGCCGGCGAGTGTGCCGGTGGCACCGGCGAGCACGGCCGCGGCGTCGGCTACGGCTGCCCGGGCCGCGGCTTGCGCCTTCCGGGCGGCGGTCACGTCGGACTGCTGCGCCTCGAGCCCCGTCTGCACCTCGGCTGCCCGTTTCTGCAACCGGTCCAGCGCGCTGCTGTCGAGAACCCCCGAGGTGCCGCCGGGCTGGTTGCTGGGTGACGCCCCGGCTGTTCCGGCCAGCGGCACGGCGAGCAGCGCCGCGACGAGCGGGGCGAGAACCACCCGGGCCGTCGTCGGTCGCGCGGTGCGCCACCGGGAGCGCGGGAACATCGGACCACCTCTGCGTCGCGGGCCGGAATTCCCACGGGGAGCCGTCCACCGGGGACGATCGTGTCCTGCGTCCTGGCATCTCGCCAGGTGAGTGGCGGTGTTCCCCCCTCGCGGGGGACCCCGGCCCCTGGTGCGACGCTGGTGCGACGCCGTGGTGACGCGGCAGGGGGCCCGGCGCGCGTCCCCAGGACTGTCACTGCCCCGACCTACCGTCCGGCCGTGCCCCACTCCCCAGCCCTCGGTCGCTACGAGCAGGTGTCGATCGACGCGCTGGGCACCCCGCTGGCCGACGTCACCTTCGTGGTGGTCGACCTGGAGACGACCGGTGGCTCGCCGAAGGACAGCGCGATCACCGAGATCGGCGCGGTGAAGGTCCGCGGGGGCACCGTGCTCGGCGAGTTCCAGACCCTCGTCGACCCGGGCATGGAGATCCCGCCCTACATCAGCGTCCTCACCGGGATCACGTCGACCATGGTGGCCGCAGCCCCGCGCATCGGAGCGGTGCTCCCGGGCTTCCTGGAGTTCGCCCGGGGCGCGGTCCTCGTCGCCCACAACGCACCGTTCGACCTCGGCTTCCTCAAGGCGGCGTGCGCGGACAACGGCCTGGCGTGGCCGGCAGCCGCGTCGGTCGACACCGCTGTCCTGGCCCGGCGGCTGCTCACCCGCGACGAGGTGCCCAACTGCAAGCTGGCCACCCTGGCGCCGTACTTCTCGGCGACCACCTCCCCCACGCACCGGGCCCTGGACGACGCCCGCGCCACCGTCGACGTCCTGCACGGGCTGTTCGAGCGGCTGGGCCCCCTCGGCATCACCTCGCTGGAGGAGCTGACCGGGCTGACCCGCCGGGTGGATCCGGACCGGCTGCGCAAGCGGCACCTGGCCGACGACGTCCCCCACGGTCCCGGCGTCTACCTCTTCCGCGGCCCGCGCGAGGAACCGCTCTACGTCGGCACGTCGGCAGACCTGCGCACCCGGGTCCGCAGCTACTTCACCGCCGGGGAGCAGCGCAGCCGGATCACCGAGATGGTGGCGCTCACCCAGCGGATCGAGGCGATCCCCTGCGCCCACGACCTCGAGGCCGCCGTCCGTGAGCTACGGCTGATCGCCGAGCACAAGCCCCGCTACAACCGGCGTTCCCGGTTTCCCGAGCGCGCGCTCTGGGTGCGCCTCACCGAGGAGCCGTTCCCGCGGCTGTCCGTCGTCCGGCGGGTGCGTCCGGGCGCGGGGGTCTTCCTGGGCCCCTTCCCCGACCGCCGGGCCGCGGACGCCGCCGTGGCGGCCGTCCACGAGGCGCTCCCCCTCCGGCAGTGCACGACCCGGCTGTCCGTCCGTGTGCTGGGCACCGCCTGCGCTCTGGCCGGGATGGACCGCTGCGGCGCCCCGTGCACCGGCGCACAGTCCGCTGACGAGTACGGCGCGATCGCCGCCGTCTTCGGGGCCGCGGTCGCGGGCGATCCGCGCCCCCTGGTCACTCCCTTGCTCGCGCGCGTCGACCGGCTGGCCGGGGAAGAGCGGTACGAGGACGCCGCGGTGCTGCGCGACCGCGTGGCCGTCCTCGTGCGGGCGGTCCGGCGACGGCAGCGTCTGGAGTCCCTCGCGGCCGTGCCCGAGCTCGTGCTGGCGCGGGCCGACGGGAACGGTGGCTGGAACCTGTCCGTCGTCCGCCGGGGGCGCCTCGTCGCCGCCGGCTGTGCCCCGCGGGGGACGTCGGTGCGCGGCACGTTGGCGGGCCTGCTGTCCACCGCGGAGACGCCCACCGGCCCCGACGGCGAACTGGCCGCCACCGTGGACGAGACCGAACTGGTGCTGCGCTGGATGGAGAAGCCCGGCACCCGGCTGGTCGAGCTCAGCGGCACCCTCGCCTGCCCGGCACCCGGCACCGGGGCCTACAGCTCGTTCCTCGCTCGTGTCGAGAAGGGCTGGGCCGGACGCGACCCGTTCGCCGACGCCCGCTCACTGGGAACCCGCGCACGGCCCGAACGCGTGACGGCGGGTGCGGGCGCGCCGGGGCGGTCCCCGCTAGCATCGCCGGCGTGATCACCGCCATCGTGATGATCGATGCCGCCACCGACTCGATCGGCGAGGTGGCGGCCGCCGTCGCCGACCTCGACGGCGTCAGCGAGGTCTACTCGACCGCCGGCGAGGTCGACCTCATCGCGATCGTGCGGGTCCGCGAGTTCGACCAGGTCGCCGAGGTCATCGCCGGCCGGATCAACAAGGTGCCCGGCGTCCTGGACACCGAGACCCACATCGCCTTCCGCGCCTACTCGAGACACGACCTCGAGGCGGCCTTCTCGATCGGCTTCGAGACCACCGACTGACGGTCCCTCTCACCCTTCGCACGCTCAGGGCGAGCCTCTGGACGGGGCCTTAAGGCCGAAGGGTGTGGCTGACGGAGATCCAGCGGTCCAGCTGGGCGGCCGCACGTCCGTCGTCCACGGCGGCGGCCGTCCGGGCGAGACCCGCGGCCAGCGCATCGTGCAGCCGCTCGGCCCGCGGTTCGAACGCGGCCAGCGCGGCGGCGGCGTTGAGCAGCACCGCGTCGCGCACCGGCCCCGGCTCGCCGTCCATCACCCGCCGGAAGACGTCGGCATTGACCTCAGGCGAGCCGCCCCGGAGCGCATCGGCCGGCGAGGGCGGGATGCCCAGCACCGACGGGTCCACCCGGTCGGGCTCGACCTCGCCGTCGCGGACCACCCAGACCGCCGACGCCGTCGCGGTGGTCAGTTCGTCGAGGCCGTCGTCCCCCCGGAACACCAGGGCCCGCATGCCGCGCCGGGCCAGCACCTGAGCCATCACCGGCGCCATCCGGGGGTCGGCACAGCCGATCGCGGAGGCCACGGGACGAGCCGGGTTGGTGAGGGGGCCGAGGAAGTTGAAGACCGTCGCGATGCCCATCTCCCGCCGCGGGGCGCCGGCGTGACGCATGCCGGGGTGGAACACCGGCGCGAAGAAGAATCCGATTCCGGCCTCCTGCACGCACCGCGCGACGGCCGGGGCGGGCAGGTCGATCACGACGCCGAGCGCCTCGAGCACATCGGCCGCACCCGAGGACGACGACGCGGCCCGCCCCCCGTGCTTGGCGACCGGAACCCCCGCTGCCGCGGCGACGACCGCGGCCATCGTCGAGATGTTGACCGTGTGTGCCCCGTCGCCGCCGGTGCCCACGATGTCGACACAATCCACCGGCAGCTCCACCGGAGTCGCCTGCGCGAGCATCTCCGCGGCCAGCCCGGCGACCTCCTCCGGGGACTCGCCCTTGGCCCGGAGAGCGACCGTCAACGCGGCGATCTGGGCGGGCGTCGCCGACCCGGTCATGACCTCGCGCATCGCCCAGCCCGTGTCGGTCGCCGAGAGGTCGGTGCCGGCGAGCAGCCGGCCCAACAATCCCGGCCAGGTGGGCGCCACGGGCGCTGACGCCGCAGTCACCGCCGGATCACCGGGGGGTGACGGGCCGCCGCGCACGAGCGCGCAGCAGCTCCGCCACGACACCGGGTGCGGTGAGCGGATCGATCGGGAGCGGGAGCGTCCCCTCCGCCATGGACCAGTGCGCCAGCCACCGGTCGGCCTGGCGGGCGATGAGCACGCAGACGGCGGGCCGGTCGGCCACCTCTTCGTCCAGCTGGCGGCTCAGCGCGAGCCCACCGGTGGGCTGCGCCTCACCGTCGAGGATGCACAGGTCGATCCCCCCGCGGTCCACCGCGGCGACGACCTCGTCGCCGGTGGCGCACTCGAGGTAGGTCAGAGGACCCACGTCAGATGCGGGACGGCGGCCCACCGCCGTCCGCACCGCGGCGCGGATCTCGGGACGGTGGCTGTAGACCAGCACGCTGGCCGGTGCGGCAGTGTCGGCGGCGGCGCTCACGACGCGAAAGCCTAGTGGCACGGCCGTCGGATACCCGGCACGCCGGGCGACGGTATCGACCTGATCACTTTGCTCGCCACGCCATTGCACCCGCAGTCGTGACTGCCCCCCGCCGATGCGATGATGACCGACGTGACAACGGCCCCCGTCGCGACTAGCACCTTCGACACCTCGCGGGTGCATTCCCTGACCCGACCGAACATGGTGAGCGTCGGCACGATCATCTGGCTCTCCAGCGAGCTGATGTTCTTCGCCGGGCTGTTCGCCATGTACTTCACCGCGCGAGCCCGGGCCACCCACGGGTGGCCGCCCGCGCCGACCGAGCTGAACATCCCGTACGCCGTGGTCTTCACGCTGATCCTGGTGGCGTCGTCGTTCACCTGCCAGTTCGGGGTGTTCGCGGCCGAGCAGGGCAACGTGTACGGGCTGCGGCGCTGGTTCACCATCACCTTCGCGATGGGCCTGACCTTCGTGCTCGGCCAGGCCAACGAATACCGGACCCTGGTCACGGAGCACCACACGACGATCTCGTCGTCGACCTACGGCTCGGTCTTCTACCTCACCACCGGGTTCCACGCCCTCCACGTCATCGGTGGGCTGGTCGCCTTCATCTTCCTGCTCATCCGCTCCACCATGGGCCGTTTCACGCCGGCACAGGCGACCTCGGCCATCGTGGTCTCCTACTACTGGCACTTCGTCGACGTCGTGTGGGTCGGGCTCTTCGCCACGATCTACCTGATCCGCTAGGGAACCGGTGTCCACCACGAACCCGCAGTCCGACCCCCCGCTGCCCGACAGCGGCTCCGCCCTCGGCACCCCTGTCGCCCGCGCCCTGGCACGCCGCCGCTCCAAGCTCCGCCGCCGGTGGGCGAACGTGGCCGGCCTGCTCGTCGCCCTGGTCCTCACCGGCGCCGCGTACTCCATGTTCGCGCCGGCGCAGGCAGCCGGGAGCAGTAACACGGAGTCCTCTGCCGAGGCGGCCGGGCGCGCCCTCTACGAGAAGACCTGCATCTCCTGTCACGGCGCCAACCTCGACGGCGTCCCGCGCCGCGGCCCGTCACTGATCGGCGTGGGCGAGGCCTCGGTCTACTTCCAAGTGCACACCGGCCGCATGCCACTGGCGCGCCAGGAGGCGGAGGCGCAGCGGAAGCCGCCGGTCTTCACCGACACGCAGATCGACCAGCTGATGGCCTACGTCCAGGCCCACGGCGGGGGCCCGACCCTTCCCTCCGGTGACCTGCGCGACGGCGACCTGGCCCAGGGCGGGGAGCTCTTCCGGCTCAACTGCGCGTCCTGCCACAACTTCGTCGGAGAGGGCGGAGCGCTCTCCTCAGGGAAATACGCACCCAACCTCAAGAACGCGACCGACCTCGACATCTACACCGCCATGCTCACGGGCCCGGAGAACATGCCGGTCTTCGGTGACAACCAGCTGACCCCGAACGAGAAGCGCGCGGTCATCAACTACGTCCAGACGATCAAGGCGCAGGCCGACCCCGGCGGCGCCGGGATCGGGCGCATCGGCCCGGTCAGCGAGGGTCTGGTCATCTGGGTCGTCGGCATCGGCGTCATGCTGTTCGGGATCTTCTGGATGGGGAGCAAGGCGTGAACACGCACGACACCCGCCCCGGCTCGACCGGCGGCGCGGACACCCCGGGCCCGTTGCACGGCGGCCCGGACGAGGACTACACGCCCGAGCAGCTCGCGGCGATGAGCCTCGACGAACTCGACCGGCTCGGGGCGCGCTACGACGGCGTCGAGATCATGCACGTCGAGCCCGGCCCGGAGCCCGGTTCGCCCCTCGAGAAGCGCGCGGTGCGGCAGATCGGCACGGTCTTCACACTCGCCGGTCTCTGCGCCTTCGCCTCCGTGGTGATCTACGCCGGCTCCGGATGGTTCCTGCCCACCTGGCAGTGGAGCGTCAGCGAGAGCGGCTGGAGTGCGATCTTCACGCCACTCGTGGGCGCGCTCTTCGGTGCGGCCATGATCCTGGTCGGAGTCGGCCTCGTGCTCTACACCAAGAAGCTGCTCCCCCACGAGACCGCGGTGCAGGACAAGCACGACGCGTCGGCCTTCGACCGCGCCACCGCCGGCGCGACTCTCGTCCGCACGGCCCACAACAGCGGGCTTGCCCGCCGGAAGCTGATCACCCGCTCGCTGGCCTTCATGGGCGGCGGCCTCGGGCTGATGCTGATCATGCCGCTCGGCGGCCTGATCAAGAACCCCAACACGGGGGATCCGCTGGGCACCACGCCCTGGAAGCAGGGCGTGCGCCTCACCCGTCTCGACGGCAGCCCGATCCGCCCGGGCGACCAGGAGCCAGGCTCCCTGGAGACGGTGTTCCCTGCCGTTCCCGGCGGCAACCGCGCGGCCAACGCGGCGACGATGCTCATCCGGCTCCGCCCAGAGCAGGTCGCCGCGAACCGGCCCCGTCCGGGCCAGGGGAACCTCGGCTACGGCGACTACGTCGCGTACTCCAAGATCTGCACGCACGCCGGCTGCCCGGTGTCTCTGTACGAGCAGGAGACCAGCCGGATCCTCTGCCCTTGCCACCAGTCGCAGTTCGACGTCACGCAGGGCGCCAAGCCGGTGTTCGGTCCGGCCAGCCGCCCCCTGCCACAGCTCCCCATCACCGTTGACGCTTCGGGCTACTTCGTCGCCCGAAGCGATTACCTCGAGGCCGTAGGCCCGACCTACTGGAACCGGAGGCGCATCTGATGGCCCGTACCGCCACTGCGCCGGGTGCCCCGACCACCAAGCTCGGGACCACCGCCGCCGAACTGGACGACCGGCTGGTCATCTCGGGCTGGCTACGGCGGACCATGAACAAGGTCTACCCCGACCACTGGTCCTTCCTTCTGGGTGAGATCGCGCTCTACTCGTTCATCGTCCTGCTGCTGTCCGGCACCTACCTCACGTTGTTCTTCGACGCCTCGATGCGCGAGGTCGCGTACGCCGGCTCCTACGCGCCGCTGCGCGGAGTGGAGATGTCGGCCGCGTACGACTCCGCCCTGCGGCTGTCGTTCGACGTGCGCGGCGGCCTGTTCATGCGCCAGTTGCACCACTGGGCGGCGCTGCTGTTCGTCTCCTCGATCGTCGTCCACCTGCTGCGCATCTTCTTCACCGGCGCGTTCCGCCGCCCGCGCGAGACCAACTGGACCATCGGTGTGGTCATGCTCGTGCTCGCCCTGCTGATGGGCGTCACCGGCTACTCGCTGCCCGACGACCTGCTGTCCGGCACCGGCCTGCGCATCATCAGCGCGATCCTGCTCTCGATCCCCGTCGTCGGGACGTGGGTGCACTTCGCGATCTTCAACGGTCCCTACGTCGGTGAATCGATCATCGGGCGTTTCTACATCGCCCACGTACTGCTGATCCCGGCCATCCTGCTGGCCCTGATCGCACTGCACCTGATCATCCTGGTGAAGCAGAAGCACACCCAGTTCCCCGGTCCCGGCCGCACCGAGCACAACGTGGTCGGCAACCGGCTCTTCCCGACGTTCGCGGCCAAGGCCACCGGCCTGGTGTTCCTGGTCTTCGGGGTCAGCGCCGCGCTCGGCGGGCTGGTGCAGATCAACCCGATCTGGCTGTGGGGTCCGTACAACCCTGCGCAGGTCTCGTCCGCGTCGCAGCCGGACTGGTACATCGGGTTCCTCGACGGCTCGACCCGTCTGTTCCCGGCGTGGGACATGAACCTGCCCGGTAACTACACGATCCCGGCGCTGTTCTGGCCGACGGTCGTGATCGCCGGCGCGATGTTCACCGTGCTGGCCCTGTACCCGGTCATCGAGCGGAAGTTGACCGGAGACACCGCCTCGCACCACCTGCTCCAGCGTCCGCGGGACGTCCCGGTGCGGACCGCGCTCGGTGCCATGGCGCTGACCTTCTACACGGTGCTGTGGATCTCCGGCGGCAACGACGTCATCGCGCTCAAGTTCGACATCAGCCTGAATGCCATGACGTGGGTCGGCCGGATCGGGATGATCGTCTTGCCGCCGATCGCATACGTCATCGCCTATCGCATCTGCCTGGGCCTCCAGCAGCACGACCGCGAGGTGCTGGAGCACGGTATCGAGACCGGCGTCATCCGACGGCTGCCGAACGGCGAGTTCATCGAGGTCCACCAGCCGCTGGGCCCCGTGGACGAGCACGGCCACGGCGAGTTGGCCTACGGCGGCGCCCCGGTGCCCAAGAAGATGAACCAGATCGGTGGGGCCCGCAGGGCCATCCGAGGGTTCTTCTCCCCCACCGAGAACCCTGCCCAGGTCGAGCTCGAGCAGCGGGCCGAGGACCGGGGTCTGGCCGCCGCCGAGGGCGATCGGGAGCTCACGTCCTCGGGCCGGCCCTCCGAGGGTGGCCGTCCCTCCGACGGCGGGCGCCCGCAGGAACCGCGGGACTGACCTTCCGCGAACCGACACACTCAGCAGGGCCCCGGTGGACTCCACCGGGGCCCTGCTGCATGTCGGCTACCGCCGGGGTTTCGCGGGGCTCGCGGGGCTCCCGGGGCTCGCGGACCGCACCATGCGCCCCGGACCCCGCGCTCCGGGGGTCTTTTGCACGCTGTCGGGGTCGTGCAGGACCCCCACAGCATGCAGAAGACCCGATAACCCGCAGGCCGCGGCCCGGTCCACATCCGCTCCTCGCGGCCGACCGACCCGGTCCGGCCACCTGGCTCACCTGGAACAGGCATGCGCTCGCCGCCACCCGCAAGGCTAGGTCCTGGGCCATCACCCACGAGCGGGTCGCGCAGGCTGACGGGTTGAGCTCAGGGGCGGGTGTCCGTGTCGGGGGCGAATCCCGTTCGCACCCAGTAGGTATTAGGCGCTCGCGCCGGGCGGATGGGTGACACCACCGCCCCGCAGTGTGATCTCCTCGGCCGCCAACACCATCCCGGTCGCGGGGGCAAGGACGAGGACGTGTCGGCCACTCCATCCCGAGCCGGCGCGGTCGTCGGCGCTGACCGCGAGCCCCGGTCGGCCGGCGCGGTCGGTGGTCTCCTCCATCCGCAGCACCGGCAGGTTCGCCAGGGAACGCAGCAGGGCCGCCTGCAGCGCGGGGCGCACCGTCTGGACACGCCAGACGCTCTGGATCTGCTTGATCAGCGGCGAGCCGCCCTGCCGCGGGAACGGCGCCGGCGCGGCGCCTGCCGGCTCCCAGAACGGACCCGGGCTCAGACCCCCAGGGCCGTACACCCCGCTCATCCGCGAGCGCCGCCCGCCGTGGGTCTCCTCGATCCGGCCGCTGCCGTCCGCGGCCACCCAGAACTCCCGCTCCGCCTCCTCGACGCGCGAGTCCAGGACCCGTCCGTCGGTGGTCTGCTCCGTCGCGAGATACCAGCCCCTGGTGTGGATGTAGCTGTACGGGCCGGATCCCGGCGGGGACGGCTGGCTCCCGGCTCGTGCCGCGAGCTCGACCAGTGTGCTCATCCCGACTCCTGCCGTGGCGCCGCCGCGACCCTACGGCGTCCCGGCGGCCCTGCCCGCCAGCACAGGCCGGGGACCCGCGCCAACGCAGCGGCCCCCACCTCGCCGAATGGCGAAGCGGGGGCCGAGTTACCTCCACGAGGGCCAGGCACTGAACGTGCCCCAGGCACCAGCCGAAAAAGCTGAACAGGCGCGTGCGGAGAGGGGCCCTTCGGTTCAGGACGGGAGGGGGTCAGCTCTGGATGGCGTTCTGCCCCACGTAGTACTCGAACAGCAGGCCACCGACGGTGATCAGCAGGGCGACAACGGCGATGACGACCAGCCACACGAACCAGAAGGCCAGCGCGAGCCCCATGAGACCGGCCGAGAGAGCGATCGCGAACGGCCAGTAGCTACCGGGGCTGAAGAACCCCAGCTCGCCGGCACCTTCGGCGATGTCGGCGTCCTTCCGGTCCTCGGGACGGGCGTCGATGCGACGGGAGACGAACCAGAAGAACCCGCCGATGAGCCCCGTGAGGCCGCCGGAGAGGACCAGGGCGGTCGTCCCGATCGGCTCGTGCGACCAGATTCCGTAGACGGCGGCCGCGACGACGCAGAAGACCGCGATCACGGCGAAAATGAGCGACTCGACCTTCATGGCCGTGCCTCCTCGTGCCTCGTGATGATGGGATCAGCAACCAGGGCCGGCTCAGCCACCGTTGCCCTGCCGGGAGGCCGCGACTGTGCCCGGGACCAACGGGTGAGTGGTCGTCGCGTGACCGGGCTGCCCGATCTTGACCAGCGCGTCGTACGTCGACAGCCCTGACTCCCGGGCCGCGAGGTAGGCGTCGTAGTCGGCCGGGGACACCGAGCGGACCTCGAAGTTCATGTAGGCGTGATACGTGCCACACAGTTCGGCGCACCGGCCCACGTAGGCACCCGTCTTGCGGACAGTGACGTCGAAGACGTTGTTCCGCCCGTTCTCGTTGCCCGGGATGACATCGAGCTTGAAGAGGAACTCAGGGACCCAGAACGAGTGGATGACGTCGGCCGAGGCCAGCTCGAAGCGGATGGTGCGGTTGGTCGGCAGCACGAGGATCGGGATCTCCTCGCTGGTGCCCACCGTGTCCACCGGCTGACCGCCGGGACCGGACGTCTTGGGGTAGACGAACTGCCAGTTCCACTTGAACGCGTTGACGGCGATCGTCTCGTCCGGGTTGGGGCTGCGCTTCAGCACCTTGTCCTGCACCACGACGGTGAAGAAGAACAGCACCGCGATGATGATGAAGGGCGCGATCGTGTAGACGATCTCCAGCGGGAGGTTGTACGCCGTCTGCTTCGGCAACTCGTCGCCGCGCTTCCGGTGCCGGACGACCGAATACAGGATCAGCCCCCAGACCAGGAAGCCGACGATCAGGGCGGCGATGACCGAGCCCGTCCACAGCCGACGCATGTCCTGGGACTGGTCCGTGATGCCCTCAGGCCAGCCGAAGCGCCAGAAAGTGTTGTTGAGGTCGCATCCCGTGAGGGTCACCACCCCCAGGAGACCGAGCGCGGCCAGCCGCGCGAGCCTGCTGCCTCGAGCCACTGCTCGCTGCCTCCTCGTCCTCCGCCGGGGCGTCCCGGCGGTCCTCCCGGCGGGCCGTCCGCCGGTGCCCGGCAGACGGCATCCCTGCCGATCACAGTGTGGGCCGAGACTATCCGACGCCGCTCGGCGACTGAGCACCGGAGAGACCCCGTCGGCGGGTCGCCGTGCCTGAGCCCCGAGGGCGCCCGCCCGCGACCGGCCGGCGGTTAGAGTCGAAGCGTGTTCTCCCGGCTGCTGACCCCCAAGTGGGTGCTGCTGCACCTGCTCGTGGCCGTCCTCTTCGTGGCCACGTTCTTCCTCGGCCACTGGCAGCTGTCCAAGGCCGAGGCCGGTGGCGGGGCCGTGAACTGGAGCTACGCGCTCCAGTGGCCCCTCTACGGATTCATGGGCCTCTGGTTCTACCTCCGCATGGTCCGCATCGAACTGCACCGGGATCCCGACGAGGACGAGCCGGGAGCCGACCTGGTGCTGTACCAACGCCCGCGCATCGACACCACCGGCGACCCCGAACTCGCCGCCTACAACGCCTACCTCGCCGAGCTCAACGAGAAGGCGCTGGGGCAACGGAGTACTCATGGCCGCTGAACGAACCGCCCCGCCGAGCCGTGGCGGTGTCCGCGAGATCGCCCCGGCGCTGCTCCGGTACCGCGTGATGGCCTACGTCGTGGGCGTGATGCTGCTCGTGCTCGTGCTCGTCGCGATGCCGCTGCGGTACTTCGCCGACACCCCCGGACCGGTGGCCGTCGTCGGGCCGGCGCACGGGTTCCTCTTCATCGTGTACCTCCTCGCCGCCTTCGATCTGGCGCTCCGGGCCAAGTGGTCCGCGAAGGGCACCGTGTTCGTCCTGCTTGCGGGGACCATCCCGTTCCTGTCCTTCGTCGCCGAGCGGACCGTCACGCGCAAGACCCGCGACGGTCAACCCGTGTGATCACGGCCCCCGACCTCCGTTCCCGCCCGACGGGAGACTCACCGATCTCGAGGATCTCCGCCTGATGTGTGGCCTGCTCGCCTATCTCTCCACCGACGCCGACCGGGTCGCAGACGCGAGGGTCGACGACGTGCGGCACGCTCTGCACTGCCTGCACCACCGCGGCCCCGACGACACCGCCGTCTGGTCCGACCAGCGGGCGGTGCTTGCGTTCAACCGGCTCTCGATCATCGACGTCGACGGCAGCCCCCAGCCCCTCCCCTACGCCGACGACCGCTACCGGATCCTGTTCAACGGCGAGATCTACAACTACGTCGAACTCCGCGAGGAGCTGGCCGCGGCCGGCGCCGTCCTCAGCACCCACGGCGACACCGAGACGATCGTCGCCGGGTACCACCTCTGGGGCGAGGACGTCGTCCCGAAGCTGCGCGGCATGTTCGCTTTCGTCATCTGGGACACCGCGACCGGGACGGCGTTCGGCGCGCGTGACCCGTTCGGCATCAAGCCGCTGTTCACGGCCCGGCTGGCCGACGGTGGCATCGTCTTCAGCTCCGAGAAGAAGGCCCTGCTGGAACTGCTCGGCGGGAGCAAGGGCGCCGGCGGGGTCGACCCCGCATCCCTTCAGCACTACCTCACGCTGCAGTACGTGCCCGAGCCCGCGACCCTGCACCGCGGCATCCGGCGGATCGAGAGCGGCACGAGCTTCACCGTGGCCGACGGCGAACTGCACACGAGGCGGTACTTCCACCCGACGTTCACCGCCAAGCCGGTCGCGGCCGGGCGTGAGCAAGAGCTGTACGACCGGATCGCCGCGGCCCTGGACGAGTCGGTGGGCAAGCACATGCGCGCCGACGTGACCGTCGGGTCGTTCCTGTCGAGCGGCATCGACTCGACCGCGATCGCGGCCCTGGCGAAGCGCTACAACCCTGATCTGCTGACGTTCACGGTCGGTTTCGAGCGGGAGGCGACCTCCGAGGTCGACATCGCCGCGGAGTCGGCCGCCACGCTCGGGGTGAAGCACTTCCCGGTGGTGATCACCGCCGAGCAGTTCGCGGCCGCGATTCCCGAGGTCGTCTGGTACCTCGACGACCCGGTGGCCGACCCGGCCTTGGTGCCGCTGTACTTCGTGGCCCGGGAGGCCCGCAAGCACGTGAAGGTCGTGCTCTCCGGCGAGGGCGCGGACGAGCTCTTCGGCGGGTACACGATCTATCGCGAGCCGCTCAGCCTCGCGTGGGCCCAGCGGATGCCGAAGGCCGGCCGGTCGGCCATGGGTGCGCTGTCGCGGCTGCTGCCGGACGGGCTGCGCGGCAAGGACCTGCTCCGCCGGGCCTCGATCCCGTTGGAGGAGCGCTACTACGGCAACGCCCGGAACTTCTCCGCTCCCGAGCTCGCCCGGCTGCTACGCGGTCACGATCCCGACCTGTCCCACGTGACGGTGACCGAGGATCTGTACCGGCAGACCCGCGCGGCGGGCTACGACGACGTCACCGCCATGCAGTACGTCGACCTGTTCACCTGGCTGCGGGGGGACATCCTCGTCAAGGCCGACAAGATGACGATGGCCAACTCGCTGGAGCTGCGCGTCCCCTTCCTGGATCCCGAAGTCTTCGCGCTGGCGAGCACGATCCCCCTGGACCAGCGGGTTCCGCGCGGCAGCCAGGCGACCAAGTACGCGCTGCGGCGGGCGATGGAGCAGATCGTCCCCGAACCGATCCTGCACCGGCGCAAACTGGGCTTCCCGGTGCCCACGGGCGAGTTCCTCGCCGGGCCGCTGCACGAGTGGGCGCGCGACATCGTGGCCGAGAGCCAGACCGACGAATGGCTGGACCGTGATCGGGTGGGTGAGCTGCTCACCGGACTGCGGACGGCGGATCAGCCGAGCAAGCGGATCGCCCGCCAGGTCTGGGAGGTGCTGGTCTTCATGATCTGGCACGGGATCTTCGTCGAAGACCGGATCACGCCCGTCATCCCGGAGACCGTCTACCCGGTCAGGCTGTAACCGGCGGATCGTGAGGAGTGCAGGCCCGGAGGGTCTCCACGAGGACGACGGTCCGGTAGGACCGGAGGGTCATACGACAACGCCCGGTTCCCCACATGGGGAACCGGGCGTTGCTGACGCCGGCGCTACTCAGCTGAAGGAGTCACCGCACGCGCAGGAGCCCTGCGCGTTGGGGTTGTCGATCGTGAAGCCCTGCTTCTCGATCGTGTCGACGAAGTCGATCACGGCGCCGCCGAGGTAGGGGCCGCTCATCCGGTCGACGATCACCTCGACACCGCTGAAGTCGTAGGTCTGGTCCCCGTCGAGGAACCGCTCGTCGAAGAAGAGCTGGTAGCGAAGGCCGGAGCAGCCACCCGGCTGCACGGCGATCCGCAGCCGCAGGTCGTCGCGACCCTCCTGGTCCAGCAGCGCCTTGACCTTGGCAGCCGCTGGGTCGCTGAGCACGACGCCGGTGGCGGTGCTCTCCTGGGTCGTGGTGTCCTGCACGGTCATGTTCAAATCCTCCTGGATCCGAGGCGTCCACTGCGCACGTCCTGCGGCGGACCAACGCAGCCGGGGCTGCGCCTGTTCCACTGTACGGCGCCGGGGCACATTTTCTGACCCGGCTTCCACACACACGTAAACTCCCGGCCTGTGAAGCTCCGCCTGCCCGGCCGCCGTGACCACGCCGCGCCGACCGACGCCGCCAACGCGGACGCGTCCACCGACCTGACCGCCCAGCAGGCCCAGGCCGCCGGCAAGGGCCGGCCCACCCCCAGGCGCAACGAGGCCCAGGGCCGGCGCACGGGCCCGCCACCGCCTCCTCCCACCACCCGGAAGGAGGCCTACAAGCGCATGCGGCAGAACCAGGCCGCCGGCCGGGCCGACGCCCGCAAGGGCGCCGCGCGGGGCGACGACACCTACCTCCCCGTCCGTGACCGCGGGCCGGTGCGCAAGCTGGTGCGCGACGTCGTCGACTCGCGCCGCAACGTCGGCAGCTTCTTCCTCGCGATCGCCGCGGTCGCCCTCATCGGCACCGTGGTGCCGAACATCGCGGTGCGCACCTACGCCACGTTCCTGCTCTTCGGCTTCTTCATCCTGCTCGTGGTCGACTCGTTCGTCCTCAGCCGGAAGATCAACCGCAAGGTCGGCGAGCGCTTCCCCGACGGGCAGCAGAAAACCGGGGGCATGGTCTGGTACGGCATCAGCCGCTCGACGATGATCCGCCGCTGGCGTTTCCCCAAGCCCGACGTCGCGCTCGGGGCCGACGTCTGAAAGAGGACCCCCTCCTCCCCACCCCTCGCCAGCTCGGGGCGGGCCCCTGGAGGGGGCCACCGGACAGCGCCTCGAGGGCGCGCTTAGTGTCCCCGAACGTGGAATTCAGACGACTCGGCCGCTCCGGCCTGACCATCTCCGAGATCGCGTACGGCAACTGGCTGACCCATGGCAGCCAGGTCGAGGAGGACGCCGCCCACGCCTGTGTGCGCGCCGCCCTCGACGCCGGCATCACCACCTTCGACACGGCCGACGTCTACGCGGCGACCAGGGCCGAGTCGGTGCTCGGCCGGGCCCTCCAAGGCCAGCGCCGCGAAGGACTGGAGATCTTCACCAAGGTCTACTGGCCGACCGGCCCGGGCCGGAACGACCGCGGACTGTCACGCAAGCACATCACCGAGAGCTGCCACGCCTCCCTGCGCCGCCTGAAGACCGAGTACGTCGACCTCTACCAGGCACATCGCTACGACACCTCGGTGCCGCTCGAGGAGACGATGACCGCCTTCGCCGACCTCGTGCGCGCCGGCAAGGTCCTCTACATCGGTGTCTCGGAGTGGAACGCCGAGCAGATCGCGTCGGGCGCCGCCCTTGCCCGCGAGCTCGGGATCCAGCTGATCAGCAACCAGCCGCAGTACTCGATGCTGTGGCGGGTCATCGAGGACGAGGTCGTGCCCACCTCGGAGAAGGAAGGGCTCTCGCAGATCGTCTGGTCCCCGCTGGCCCAGGGCGTGCTCACCGGCAAATACCTCCCGGGCGCGCAGCCGCCCGCGGACAGCCGCGCCGGGCACGCCGAGGTCGGTGGCTCGATGCAGGCTTTCCTGACCGACGACATCCTCACCCGCGTCCAGGAGCTGCGCCCGGTCGCGGACGGCCTGGGCCTGTCGATGGCGCAGCTGGCGATCGCCTGGGTGCTGCAGAACCCGAACGTCGCCGCCGCGATCATCGGGGCCAGCCGGCCCGAGCAGGTGGCCGACAACGTCAAGGCCGCCGGCGTCCGGCTCGAGGCCGATGTGCTGAAGCAGATCGACGGCATCCTCGGCGACGTCGTCGAGCGGGATCCCGCCAAGACCGCGCGCGGCTGAGCCACGCCGCCGTCCGGGCCGGGGTCCCGGTCCGGACGGCGGCATTCGGGCAGTACTCAGGTAGGGGCGAGCCCCATCGGACCGTAGACCTCGGCGTCCCCCTCGAAGAGGGTGACCGTGGCGACGCCGCGGGCGAGCAGGTCCCGCCAGTTCTCCCCCAGCCAGGACTCCGCGTCGCTCTGGTTCTCCGACTCGGCCGGTTCCACCCCGAGGGTGGCGGGGTCGATCGCCGCT
Organism: Blastococcus sp.; assembly: GCA_025465355.1. Classification (GTDB taxonomy): domain Bacteria; phylum Actinomycetota; class Actinomycetes; order Mycobacteriales; family Geodermatophilaceae; genus Blastococcus_B. The sequence goes on from JAODNN010000109.1 coordinate 18,365, forward strand.
CCCGCCGGGTCCTCGAATCGCCAGTGCCAGCTCATGGCAGGCGAGGCTAGTGACACCGTCCGGACGCAGCGACACCGCAGGGGATGGTCGAAGGCCCAGTGGCCGCACACCGGTCACCGGAGTGTGAGCAACAGCGGGTTACCGGCGTGGATGCGCGGGCATGGAGTGGCATCGAGCACCCCAGCGGAGGACCCGATGACATCAGCCCAGCCCGCGCGCCCGACCGGCGGCGCCACACGTGCCGATACGGCGCCACCCGATCCGGCCCAGGCGTCGACCGCGGAACTGATCAGCCAGCTGACGGACCAGCTCTCCCGGCTGGTCCGGGACGAGGTCAGGCTCGCGCAGGCAGAGGCCACGCAGAAGGCCAAGCGCCTCGGCATCGGCGCCGGTCTGTTCGGGGGTGCCGGGATCGTCGCGCTGCTGGGGGTAGGCGCGCTGGTCACCGCCGCGATCCTCGGGTTGGCCAACGTTCTGCCCGGCTGGCTCGCGGCGATCATCGTCGCCGTCGTCCTCTTCCTGATCGCCGGGGTGCTCGCGCTGCTCGGCCGGAAGGACGTCGAGCAGGCGACTCCGCCGCTGCCCACCGAGACGATCGCCAGCGTCCAGGCCGACATCGCCACGGTGAAGGAGGGGATCTCCCGATGAGCGACGCCGATGTGAGCGGGCCGTCCGACGTCGACGCACTCAAGGCCGAGATCGACGCCACCCGCAACCAGCTGGGCCGGACCGTCGACGAGCTCAGCGCACGCCTGGACGTGCCCGCACGCGCCAAGGAAAGCGCCGCCCGCGCCAAGGACACCGCCGTCGAGACGTACCGGGAGAGCCCGCCGTTGGTCCTCGGCGGAGCATTGGCCCTGGTGGGAGTGGTGGTCGGTCTGGTGGTGTGGCGCAAGAAGCGGGCGACACCGAGGAGGAAGCGTTGAGCAAGGGAGCAAAGCTCGCCTACCGGCCGATCGGCCTGGTGGGCGGAATCCTGGCGGGGATCGTGTCCGGGGCGATCTTCAAGCAGGTGTGGAAGCGGGTGGCGAACGAGGACGACGCCCCCGGCGCGCTGGAGAGCGAGTACTCGATGAGGGAGGTCGTGCTCGCGGCGGCCATCCAAGGCGCCATCTTCGCCGCCACCAAGGCTGCGATCGACCGTGCGGGGGCCCGCGGGTTCACCAAGCTGACCGGCAGCTGGCCGGGCGACTGACCCACTGACCGCCCCGATCCGGCGGAGACAGCACGGCCAACTCGCACCTATCCGCCGCAGCGCGGCCCAGCGCACCCAGGGGGAACGTCCATGGCCGACACCAGGCACCGCGAGAGCGCGGTCGACCGGATCCGCGAACGGGTCGAGGAGAAGGCAGCCCGGCGCGCGGCGGCAGCGAAGACGGCCGCCTCGGGTTCCGCGCAGGGCGATGGTTCCGCGCACGGCGATCCCGACAAGCCACCGCCGGGGGCGCCCGGGCCCGACCGCCTGCCGGGCGTCTCGGCCGACAAGCCGACCGGGATCCCGTGGCGCGGCTGGAAGCAGATCGTCAAGCGGGCGTGGGCCGAGAACAAGGCCGACAACATGCCGATCATCGCCGGCGGAGTGGCCTTCTTCGGGTTCCTCTCGATCTTCCCCACGCTGATCGCGATGATCTCGATCTACGGCCTGGTCGCCTCCCCCGACACGGTCAGCAGCGAGGTCGGCACCCTCGCGAAGAACCTGCCGCACAGTGCCGCCGACCTCATCGCCACCCAGTTGAAGAACATCACCAGCAACAGCAGCGGCTCGCTGAGCGTCGGGTTGGTGGTGTCCATCCTCACGGCGCTGTGGAGCGCCTCGAGCGGCATGTCGAACCTGATCACCGCGGTCAACATCGCCTATGACGAGGCGGAGACCCGGTCGTTCATCAAGCTGAAGGCGCTGTCGCTGGCGCTGACCTTCGGCGGCATCATCTTCGTGCTCATCACGTTCAGCCTGGTGGCGGTGGTGCCGGCCGTGATCAGTGCGCTCCCCCTGGGGATCGTCGGGGCGGTCCTGGCTCAGGTCGTCAACTGGCTGCTGCTGCTCGCCGTCTTCGCCGGGGCGCTGTCGATCCTCTACCGCGTCGCCCCCGACCGGGACGCCCCACGGTTCCGCTGGGTCAGCCTCGGCTCCGTCGTCGTCACCGTCCTCTGGGCGCTGGTGAGCCTGGCGTTCGCCTTCTACGTCAACAACTTCGGGTCCTACAACAAGACCTACGGCGCGATCTCCGGCGTCATCGTGCTCATGTTGTGGCTCTACCTGACCTGCTACCTGGTGCTTCTCGGCGCCGAGATCAACGCCGAGGCGGAGCACCAGACCGCCCGCGACACCACCGAGGGCGAGCCCGAGCCGATGGGCACCCGCGACGCCACGGTGGCCGATTCACTACCCGAACCGCCGGAGCCGACCAAGGAGTCCAGCCGCAGCGCCTGAGCAGCCCAGAGGTCAGCGCACGTGCGACGGCACGAACGGCGGACGGACGACCTCGACGGCCTGCGGACGCCCCCGGACGTCGACGGCGACCTCGGCGCCGTCCTCGGAACCGGCTCCCGCGTCGAGCAGGGCCAGGGCGATACCGGTGCGCAGGGTCGGGGAGAACGTCCCGCTGGTGACCTCGCCGATCCGTTCCCCGGCGGCGTCCAGCACGGCCATGCCCGGGCGCGGGATGCCACGGCCGGAGGCGCGCAGCCCCCAGAGCACCCGGGCGGGACCGGCCTGCTTCTCGGCGAGCAGCGCCTCCCGCCCCCAGAACGCGGGCTTCTTCCAGCCGACCGCCCAGCCCGCCCGGGCCTGGTTGGGCGTGATGTCGCGGGAGAGCTCGTGCCCGTGCAGTGGGTAGCCCATCTCGGTGCGGAGGGTGTCCCGCGCGCCCAGGCCACACATCCGGATGCCCTCGTCCTGCCCGGCGTCGAGCAGCGCGTCCCACAGCTCCCCCGCGGACTCGGCGGCCACGAGCAGCTCGTAGCCGTGCTCGCCGGTGTACCCGGTGCGGCAGACGGTGACCTCGGTCCCGGCGCCGCCGGTACCGGTCACGAACGACATGTACGACAGCTCGCCGGGCAGGCCGAGAAGCTCCAGGACCTGCAGCGACCGCGGCCCCTGGACAGCGAGGACGGCGACCTCTTCGTGCCGGTCGATCACCTCGATGCCGGCCGGGGCGGCGTCGGCCAGCCGGGCGAGCACATCGGCGGCGTTCGCGGCATTGGGCACCAGCAGGACCTCGTCGGGCCCGTGCAGGTAGACGATCAGGTCGTCGATGACGCCGCCGGCCCGCGGATCGCCGTCGGGCAGGCAGCACAGCGTGTACTGCGCCTGGCCAGGCCCGATGCGGGACAGGTCGTTGGTCAGGCAGGAATCGACGAACGCCGCCGCGCCCCGCCCCCGCACCGTGGCGGTGCCGAGGTGTGAGACGTCGAAGAGCCCCACCTGCTCGCGCACGGCGACATGCTCGGCGAGCACCCCTCCCCCTGCGTACTCGATGGGCATGGACCAGCCGCCGAAGTCGGCAAGCTTGGCGCCGGCCGCGACGTGCCGGTCGTGGAGAGGAGATGTCCGGGGAGTCACGGGTGGCACGCTAGCGGGACACCTAGGATCGAACGGTGCCGCCGACGATCACCGCCACCGACCACCCGCTGGAGAAGCTGACTGCCGACGCCGTCGTCGTCGCCGTCGGCAAGGGCCCCGAGGGGGTGCTGCCCACGCCCGGCGCCGAGGCCGTCGATCGGCTCCTCGGCGGTCGGCTGCTGCCTGCGCTGGCCGATCTCGGCGCCCGCGGTGCCGAGGACGAGGTCACCCGGCTGCCCTCCTTCGGGCAGGGGCCGTTCCCTGTGGTGGCGGTCGCCGGCCTCGGCGCCCCCGACGCCAACGGCGCCTACCGCCCCGAAGCGCTGCGCCGCGCCGCCGGTGCCGCCAGTCGCGCACTCGCCGGACGCCGCTCGGTGGTCAGCCTCCTTGCCGCCGTCGGCGGGGCCCCGGACGCCGACCGGCTGCACGCGGTCGGTGAGGGCTCACTGCTCGGCGCGTACGAGTTCACCGCGTACAAGTCCGACCTCCGCGCCGACCGGCCCACCCCGCCGCGGGAGTTCACGATCGTGGCGCCCGACGCGACCGCGGCCGAGAACGCGCTCCGCCGCGTGCGCGCCGTCGTGGACGCCGTCGCCCTGGTGCGCGACCTCGTCAACACCCCACCGAACGACCTGTACCCCGCCGAACTGGCGGCCCGCGGCGCTGCCGCCGGCGAGAAGCTCGGGCTCGCCACGGAGGTCCTTGACGAGGCGGCGCTCGCCGCCGGGGGCTACGGCGGAATTCTCGCCGTCGGCGGCGGGTCGGCCCGCAAGCCGCGACTGCTCCGCCTGAGCTACTCCGGTCCCGGCGCGCGGAAGAAGATCGCCCTGGTCGGCAAGGGGATCACCTTCGACAGCGGCGGCATCTCGATCAAGCCCGCGGCGAAGATGGAGGACATGAAGAGCGACATGGCCGGCGCCGCCGCCGTGATCGCCACCGTGTGCCTCGTCGCCCAGCTGCGCCTGCCCGTCGAGGTCACGGCCACCGTGCCCATCGCCGAGAACCTGCCCAGCGGCAGCGCCTACCGCCCGGCCGACGTCGTCACCTTCCGCAACGGCAAGAAGGTCGAGATCACCAACACCGACGCCGAGGGTCGCGTGGTCCTGGGCGACGCCATCGCCCGTGCGGCCGAGGACAAGCCGGACGTCCTCCTGGAGACCTCCACGCTCACCGGCGCCCAGCTGGTCGCCCTGGGTGGCCGGACCGCCGGCGTCATGGGCAGCGACAGCCTCCGCGACGCCGTCGTGGCGGCCGGCACGCGCAGCGGCGAGGGCATGTGGCCGATGCCCCTGCCGGCGGAACTGCGCCGCGGGCTCGACTCGCCGATCGCCGACATGGTCAACTCCAGTGCCGACCGCATGGGCGGGATGCTCGTCGCCGGCCACTTCCTGGCCGAGTTCGTGCCCGAGGGACTGCCCTGGGCGCACATCGACATCGCCGGGCCGAGCTACAACACCGGCTCGCCGTGGGGGTACACGCCCAAGGGCGGAACCGGCGTCCCGGTGCGCACCCTGCTCGCCACCATCGAGGGCCTCCTCGACTGAATGCCGCGGCTGGTCTCCCCGAGCGTCAGCGAGTGGTGGGGGGCCGGTGGTCCTTCGACCAGTCGCGCATCCGCTGCGGGTAGCCGGTGACCTGCGCGTCGTACACCGGGATGGCCAGGTCGCGGGACAGCCGCCGCGCGGTGTCGGGCCCGTCGATGCGCCGCCGGGTCCACTCGCCGTCGGCAGCCACCAGCACGATCGTGGTCTCGGTAACCGCCGTCCGGGGTTCGACGTAGCCCTCGACGCCGCGCCGGCTGGCCACGAACGCCTCGAGGTGGCTCAGGTCGGCACGCTGAGACCCGCGATCCAGCGTGCCGCGCCGGGGACGTCCGCGCAGCCGGTCGAACAAACCCACGTCTCGCTCCCGTCGTCCGGACGCCGTGTGATCATCACGACGCTCGGCATGGGCAACGGTGCTCCGGGCCAGCGGGTTCCCGGAGTGGCAGGATGACCCCAGTCCCCGCCCCGTTCGGAGGACGCACGCCACCGCATCAGAGGAGCATCCGTGAGCGAATCCACCTCCCCCGCCGACCTGGTCATCCTCGGTGGTGGCTCGGGTGGGTACGCCGCAGCGCTGCGGGCCGCCGAACTCGGCATGTCGGTCGTGCTGGTGGAGAAGGACAAGGTGGGCGGCACCTGCCTGCACCGCGGCTGCATTCCCACCAAGGCGCTGCTGCACAGCGGTGAGGTCGCCGACCTGGCCCGCGAGGGCGAGCAGTTCGGGGTCAAGACGTCGCTGGCCGGCATCGACATGGACGGCGTCCACGCCTACAAGGACGGCGTGATCTCCAAGCTCTACAAGGGCCTCCAGGGGCTGATCAAGAACCGCAAGATCACCTACGTCGAGGGTGAGGGCCGGCTCGCGTCGGCCACCTCGGTCGAGGTCAACGGCCAGACCTACGAAGGCCGGCACATCCTGCTGGCCACCGGCTCCTACGCGCGCAGCCTGCCCGGCATCGAGATCGACGGCAGCAAGGTCATCACCAGTGACCACGCCCTGCGGCTCGACCGCGTGCCGGCCTCGGCGATCGTCCTCGGCGGCGGCGTCATCGGCTGTGAGTTCGCCAGCGCGTGGAAGTCCTTCGGTGTCGACGTGACCATCGTCGAGGCCCTCCCCCACCTCGTCCCGCTCGAGGACGAGTCCTCCTCCAAGCTGCTGGAGCGGGCGTTCCGCCGTCGCAAGATCGGCTTCGAGCTCGGCGGCCGGGTCTCCGGCGTCCAGACCACGGACGACGGCGTGCGCGTCGACCTGGAGAACGGCAAGACCTTCGAGGCCGAGCTGGTCCTGGTGGCCGTCGGTCGCGGGCCGGTGAGCCAGGGCCTCGGGTACGAGGAGGCCGGCCTGAACATGGACCGCGGCTACGTCCTCGTCGACGAGTACTGCCGGACGAACGTGCCGACCATCTCCGCCGTCGGTGACCTGATCCCGACCCTGCAGCTGGCCCACGTCGGTTTCGGCGAGGGCATCCTCGTCGCCGAGCGGCTGGCCGGGCTCGACCCCGCACCGATCGACTACGCCGGCGTCCCGCGGATCACGTACTCCGACCCCGAGGTCGCGTCCGTCGGCTTCACCGAGGCGCAGGCCAAGGAGAAGTTCGGCGAGATCAAGACGCTGACCTACGACCTGGCCGGCAACGGCCGCAGCCAGATCCTCAAGACCACCGGGGCGGTGAAGCTGATCCAGGCCGTGGACGGCCCGGTGGTCGGCGTCCACATGGTGGGCAGCCGGGTCGGCGAGCTCATCGCGGAGGCCCAGCTGATCTACAACTGGGAGGCCGAGGCGGACGACGTCGCCGGCCTCATCCACCCACACCCGACGCAGAGCGAGGCGCTGGGCGAAGCCCACCTGGCCCTCGCCGGCAAGCCCCTGCACGCGCACAGCTGATCCACGTTCCGTCCCTCCCCCCGTACCGCGCCACGAAGGAGCACTGCCCCGATGCCGACGTCCGTCACCATGCCCGCCCTGGGCGAGAGCGTCACCGAGGGCACGGTCACCCGATGGCTCAAGCAGGAGGGGGAACAGGTCGCCGTCGACGAACCCCTCCTCGAGGTCTCGACCGACAAGGTCGACACCGAGATCCCCTCGCCCGCGGCCGGCGTGCTCACCAAGATCCTGGTCGCCGAGGATGAGACCGTCGAGGTCGGCGCCGAGCTGGCCGTCATCGGCGGCGAGGATGGGGGCAGTGCGCCGGCGGAGGAGGCCGCCCCGGCCGAGCAGGAGGCTGCTCCGGAGCCCGAGCAGCAGGCACCCGCCGAGCAGCCGGCGGAGCCCGAGCCCGCTCCGGCCGCGTCGACCTCCGACGGCGGCTCCGGTGGCGGCGGAGCGGGCGGCGGCACGTCGGTGACGATGCCGGCGCTGGGCGAGAGCGTCACCGAGGGCACGGTCACCCGCTGGCTCAAGGCCGTGGGCGACGAGGTGACCGCGGACGAGCCGCTGCTGGAGGTCTCGACCGACAAGGTCGACACCGAGATCCCGGCCCCGGTCAGCGGCACCCTGCTGTCGATCTCGGTCAACGAGGACGAGACCGTCGACGTCGGCGCGGAGCTGGCCGTCATCGGGTCCGGTGGATCCGGCGGAGGCACCGCTTCGGCACCCGCTGCTGAGCCGAAGCAGGAGGAGCGGCGGCCCGAGCCGACGCCCGCGCCCGACCGCGAGGCCCCCGCCGAGGCGGCTCCCGCCGCCGCGGCGGAGCCCGCCCCCGAGCCCCAGCCGGCGCAGACGTCGGCTCCTGCGCCGCGTGCCCCCGCCGCGCAGGCACCGGCCGCTTCCGCCACCCCGGCGCCGTCGGCCGGGTCCGACGGCAGCGGCTCGTACGTCACGCCCCTGGTCCGCCGGCTGGCCACCGAGCGGGGAGTCGACCTCGGTAGCGTCGCCGGCTCCGGTGTGGGCGGACGCATCCGCAAGCAGGATGTGCTGGCGGCGGCCGAGAAGGCCGCGGCTCCCGCTCCCGCCGCGGCGTCCGCCGCCCCGGCGGCCGGCGCGCCCTCCACAGCCGCGACGCCGGACACCTCCGTCCGCGGTCGCACCGAGAAGCTCTCCCGCCTGCGGGCGGTCATCGCACGGCGCATGGTCGAGTCGCTGCAGGTCAGCGCCCAGTTGACGACGGTGGTCGAGGCCGACGTCACGCGGATCGCCCACCTGCGGCAGCAGGCCAAGACGGACTTCGAGGCGCGCGAGGGCGTCAAGCTCTCCTTCCTGCCGTTCTTCGCCAAGGCGGCCGTCGAGGCGTTGAAGGCCCATCCCTCGGTCAACTCGTCGATCGACGTCGAGGCCGGCACGGTGACCTACCACGACACCGAGAACCTCGGAATCGCGGTGGACACCGACCGCGGCCTGCTTGTGCCGGTCATCCACGACGCCGGCGACCTCAGCCTCGGCGGCATCGCGCGCAAGATCGCCGACCTGGCCGAGCGGACCCGCACGAACAAGATCACTCCGGACGAGCTGGGTGGCGGCACGTTCACGCTGACCAACACCGGCAGCCGGGGAGCCTTGTTCGACACGCCGATCATCAACCAGCCGCAGGTGGCCATCCTCGGTACCGGCTCTGTGGTGAAGCGCCCGGTCGTCGTCCAGGACCCGGAACTCGGTGAGGTCATCGCCGTCCGGTCGATGGTGTACCTGGCACTCACCTACGACCACCGGATCGTCGACGGTGCCGATGCCGCACGGTTCCTCACCACCGTGCGGGAGCGCCTCGAGGCCGGCCAGTTCCAGGGCGAACTCGGACTGGCGTGAGGATTCCGGCCGGACCCCGGCTGATGCCGGGGCCCGGCCGCGTTCCGTCGCCGGATCCTGCACTGCCGGGAGGCCCCGCGTGAAGATCGCCGTGTCCGGCGCGTCGGGACTGATCGGGGACGCCCTGCTCCCCGCCCTGCGCGCCGACGGCCATGAGGTGCTCCAACTGGTGCGGCGCACACCGCGGCGGGCCGAGGAGCACCGGTGGGACCCGCAGCACCGGCGGATCGACGACACGCTGCTCTCCGACGTCGACGCGGTGATCAACCTCGCGGGCACGCCGATTCGTCCGCGCCCGTTCACCAGCGGCTACAAGGCACAGCTGGTCGCCAGCCGCCTGGACGCGACGGCCACGATCTGCGAGGCGATGGCCGCCGCCGCAGCTGCCGACCCCAGGCGGAAACGGGTACTGCTGTCGGCGTCCGCGGTCGGTTACTACGGCGACACCGGGGCCCGCACCGTGACGGAGCAGGATCCGCCGGGCACCGACTTCGTGGCCCAGCTGTGCGCGCAGTGGGAGGCAGCCACCGCCCCCGCCGAGGCAGCGGGCGTCCGCGTCGCGCACCTGCGGTCCGGGCTCGTGCTCGGCCACTCTGCCATCCTGATGCAGGTCATGGGCACCATCTTCCGGCTCGGCCTCGGCGGGCGGATGGGCAACGGCCGGCAGTACTGGCCGTGGATCAGCCTGGCCGACGAGATCGGTGCGATCCGCCACTTACTGACCGCCGACCTCTCGGGACCGGTCAACCTCACCGGGCCCGAACCTGTCACGAACGCCGATTTCACAGCTGAACTCGGCCGCCAGGTGCACCGGCCTACCAAGCTGCCGGTGCCGTCGTTCGCCGTGAAGCTCGCGCTCGGGGAGTTCGGCCGCTCCGGCGTCATCGGTGGGCAGCGCGCCCTGCCGGTGCGGCTGCAGGAATCCGGCTACGAGTTCACGCACCCCGATCTGCCTTCGGCACTCCGGGCAGCGATCTCCCCCAGCTGAGGCTCAGGAGGCCGCCTCAGGGCAGCCGCTCCACCTGGTCGATCCGCCAGCCCGCCGGGGTCAACGCCAGCACCATTCGCACAGCTGCCTCGGGGCGTCCGGCGCCGGCACGTAGCGCCGGCCCGTCCGGACGGCCCGCCGGGACGACGTCGTAGCCGGGCCAACGGTCGACCAGCCGGAGCTCCACCCGCTGGCCCGAGGTGCGCACATCGCTCACGCGGACGACCGAGGGCGTGAAACCGCGTAGCCGCTCCGTGGCGGCAGCCAGGGCCCGGATCTGCTCCTCGTCGGCCGCCCGCTGGGGACTGTCGGCGGTGTACACGCGGTCCAGTGCTGTGACCGCCGAGGTGCCGGAGGCGGTTCCGAACGCTCGGGCCCGGCGCGCGTACAACTGCGCCACCACGGCCCGCCAACCGTCAGCCGCGGTCGGCGGCTGCCGCTGGTCGGCGGGACCCGTCTCTCCGTCCGACGCACCCGCCGGACGACCACCAGCCTGCGCAACGGGTGGCTGCGCCGTACGCGGAGCGGCGGCTGACGGCGCACGGGGCGCGGCGGACGTCGCGGCCGCGACGGTCGCGCCGGCACCCGGCGCGGCCAGTGCCTCATGGGTGTCCGGGTCGCCGGTCCACCGGGCGCCGATCCAGCCCACCGCGATCACGCACGCGAGGATCAGGCCGAGCGGGACGGCAGCGCGCGCGCCCGGGCGGAGGCGGCGGACCAGGCGCGGCCCGAGAGCAGGCCCCCAACCGGACCGCCGCGGCGGGGCCACGACGACCGGGGCCGGGTGCCGATGTCGTCCCGGGACCTGGTGGGTCAGCTCCGTGCGGGGCCCACGGCCGGTCCGCCCCAGCTCCGCGTCCGGGATCCCCGCCACCGGCAGCCGCACCGGCTCCGGCCGGCAGGCGTGTCGCAGATCGAGCGCGAAGGCCGCCGCCGAGCCGCGGTCGTGCGGATCGGCGGCCAGCCCGCGGGCCACGACGGCGATGAGCTCCGCAGGTGCATCCGGGGCGAGTTCCGCCAGATCCGGCAGGTGGCCCGACGCCGCGACCTGGAGGGTGTCGTCCGGCGTCGCCGCGTTCCAGGGCGCGACCCCGGTAAGGGCGTGGAAGGCAGCGGCCGCGACCCCGAACACGTCCGACGCCGGCCCCGGCGCACCCCCGTGAGCCACTGTGGGATCGACGTAGGCCGGGGTGACCTCGCCGGCCGAGGTCTCGCCGAGCACCCGGGCGACGCCGAGATCGGTGAGAACCGGGCGGCCCTCCGCGGTGAACACGATGTTGCCCGGCGACAGGTCACCGTGGACGACGCCGTGCTCGTGGGCGTGCGCCAGGGCGGCGGCAACCGGCGCGATCGCGGTGACCACCTCGCCCGGACGCAACCGGCCGCGGCGGGCGAGCAGGGCGGCGAGGCTTCCCCCCGCCAGGAGCTCCAGGACCAGCGCGACACGCGGCGGCCCTCCTCGGCGCGGTTGGTGCACCACCTCGAGCACGCGCACGAGGTGCGGATGGTCCAGCTCGCCGAGCAGGGCCGCCTCGCGCGCCTGTCGCTCCGGGTCACCGTCGACCAGCACCTTGACCGCCACTGCCGGCCCGCCACGGCGCGGAACGGCCCGCCACACCTCACCGGAGCCTCCCCGCCCCAGCAACGCCTCGACGGTGTAGCCGGGGACGACCGGCGGCTCCGCGGCACGGGCCGTTCCGGGCTGATCGGGAGCTGACATGACGGCGACCGTAGGGCGACGGGCGCATGGCCCGCTGGTGTTGTCCACAGGCAGCTGCCCAGTCCACTGATCGGGCCTGTTCCGACCGCAACTGCGCGGGAACCGGGCACCCCTCCCGGATGTGACGCAGAGCTACAACAGCATTCATGGATCGCGGAAGAGTGACCGGGTGGGGGCCGTTGTACTCGGTGCCGTCCCTGGATGCGCCGGCGTTCACAGCGCTACACAGACGACGCCTCGCGGCGTGGCAGTCGAGCATGGGCGATGCGGGAGGTTCGATTCCCCCCGACGGCACCACAGAGGTCACGCCACCTAGGTTCGTGGCATGCCCGCGTCCGCCCCCACGATCCTGGCCACCAGCATGGGCTTCGCCCCGCGCAATCGTGGCCCGTACGACTGGGCTCCGGGCCCGGTGTTCGACCTCGCCTTCGAGCTCGCGGGAGCACCCGAGCGGCCCCGCCTCTGCTATCTCGGCACCGCCACCGGTGACGACCCCGTGCGCGTGGCCGGTGTCTACGGCGCGTTCGCGGGGAGCACGGTCCAGGTCAGCCACCTCAGCCTCTTCCCGATGCCGACCGTGCCCGACGTCCGTGCCCACCTGCTGGCGCAGGACGTCATCTGGGTCGGTGGCGGGAGCGTGGCCAATCTGCTCGCCGTCTGGCGGGTGCACGGTCTGGACGAGGTGCTCGCGGAGTGCTGGCGGGCGGGCGTCGTCCTCGGCGGGGTGTCGGCCGGGTCGCTGTGCTGGCACGTCGGTGGCACGACCGACTCCTTCGGTCCCGACCTCCGGCCGGTCACCAACGGGCTGGGCCTGATCCCCACGTCCAACGGGGTCCACTACGACTCCGAGGAGCAGCGCCGGCCGCTCTACCACCAGCTGGTCGCCGAAGGCGTCCTCCCGCCCGGGCATGCCACCGACGACGGCGTCGGCCTCGTGTACCGCGGCACCGATCTGGTCGAGGCAGTCGCCGACCGGCCGGGCAAGGCGGCCTACCGGGTGGACCGCGGCCCCGACGGCACTGCGGTCGAGATCCGTGTGGAGCCACGCCGGCTGTCCTGAGGCACGCCTAGTCTGGGGCCGTGACCATGCTGGAGATCGTGCAGGCGGGCCTCGTCCCGTACGAGGAGGCCTGGGAGATGCAGCGTGTGCTGCACGCCCAGCGAGTGGACGGCGCTGCGCCGGACACGATGCTGTTGCTCGAGCATCCGTCGGTCTATACCGCCGGCCGGCGCACCGAGCCCCACGAGCGTCCCTTCGACGGCACCCCGGTGATCGACGTCGACCGCGGCGGCAAGATCACCTGGCACGGGCCGGGTCAGCTGGTCGGCTACCCGATCGTCGCGCTGCCCGACCCGGTCGACGTCGTCGCCTACGTCCGGCGGCTGGAGGCGGCGCTGATCGAGGTGTGCGCCGGCTTCGGGCTGACCGCCGGCCGCGTCGAGGGACGCAGCGGCGTGTGGGTGCCCGCCGACGAGCCCGGTCCGGGCAGCCGATTCCGGCCCGAGCGCAAGGTCGCCGCCATCGGCATCCGGGTGGCCCGGGGCGTGACCATGCACGGGTTCGCGCTCAACTGCGACCCCGACCTGAGCGCCTTCGGGTCGATCGTCCCGTGCGGGATCCCCGACGCCGGGGTCACGTCCCTGTCGGCCGAACTCGGCCGCGACATCACCGTCGCCGACGCGATCGAGCCCGTGACGGCCGCGATGCGCGCCGTCCTCGAGGTCGCCGACTCCCCCGCCGCCTGACGGCCCCGTCCCGAGGCTCGCCCCCAGCCTGCGAGGGGTGAGGAGGACGGGCTCCTTCCTCAGCCGAGGACGAAGTTGACCAGCCGGCCCGGGACGGCGACGACGCGCCGCACCGTCGCCCCGTCCAGGTATCCGGCGATCCTCTCGTCGGCCCGCGCGGCTGCCTCGAGGGCGGCCGCGTCGGCGTCGGCGGGCACCGTCACCTGCGACCGCACCTTCCCGTTCACCTGCACTGCCACCGCAACGGTGTCCTCCACCAGCCAGCGCTCGTCAGCGACCGGGTAGGGATGCCAGGCCAGCGACTGCTCGTGTCCGAGCCGCGCCCACATCTCCTCGGCCACGTGCGGGGCCAGCGGCGCGAGCAGTAGCACCAACGGCTCCACCACCGACCGTGGCACCGGCGAATCGGCGCCGTAGGTCGCGGTCAGGTGGTTGGTCAACTCGGTGATCCGCGCGATCGCGATGTTGAACCGGAGCGTGTCCAGCCCTTCCCGCACCCCGGCGATCGCCCGGTGCAGGGCGCGCAGCGTCTCCTCGTCGGGTTCGACGTCGTTGGTGGCCCGGACAGCACCGGTCTCCTCGTCGACCACCACGCGCCAGATCCGCTGCAGCAACCGCTGCGAGCCGACGACGGCCTTGGTCTCCCACGGCCGCGACTGCTCCAGCGGTCCGGTCGACATCTCGTACACGCGGAAGGTATCGGCCCCGTACGCGCCGATCATCTCGTCCGGCGTGACCATGTTCTTCAGGCTCTTGCCGATCTTCCCGTACTCACGCTTGACCGGGGCGCCCTCGTAGAAGAACTGCCCGTCGCTCTCCACCACGTCGGCCGCGGGCACGTAGAACCCACGATCGTCGGTGTAGGCGAACGCCGAGATATAGCCCTGGTTGACCAGCCGGCGGAACGGCTCCTCGCTGGAGACGTACCCCAGGTCGTGCAGCACCTTGTGCCAGAACCGGGCGTAGAGCAGGTGCAGCACGGCGTGTTCGACACCGCCGACGTACAGGTCGACACCGCCGACGTCGCCGGGCGACCGCGGCCCGAGCCAGTACTGCTCCAGCTCCGGGTCGACCATCTGCCCGTCGTCGGTGGGATCCAGGTAGCGCAGGTAGTACCAGCACGATCCGGCCCAGTTGGGCATGGTGTTGGTCTCGCGGCGGTAGGTCTTGAGCCCGTCACCCAGATCCAGCTCGACCGTCGTCCACTCGGTGGCCCGCGACAGCGGCGGCTCCGGGGCCGAGTCGGCGTCGTCGTCGGCGAACGTCGTGGGCGAGTAGTCATCCACCTCGGGCAGCAGTACCGGCAGCATCGAATCCGGCACGGCCACCGGCAGGTCGTTCTCGTCGTAGACGATCGGGAACGGCTCGCCCCAGTAACGCTGCCGGCTGAACAGCCAGTCCCGGAGCTTGTAGGTCGTCGTCGCCTCGCCGTGCCCGTGCTCGACCAGCCAGTCGATCATCGTCGCGATCGCCGTCGTCTTGTCGAGGCCGTTCAGCGAGATCTCCTCGTTCGCCGAGTTGATCATCGTTCCGGCGCCGGTGTACGCGCCGCCCTCGAAGTCCGCCGGCGGCTGCACCGTCCGGACGACGGGCAGCCCGAAGGCCTCGGCGAACTCGTGGTCGCGGGTGTCCTCCCCCGGCACGGCCATGATGGCGCCGGTGCCGTAGCCGGTCAGCACGTAGTCGGCGATGAAGACCGGCAGCTCCCGGCCGTTGACCGGGTTGACCGCTGTGGTGCCCAGCCAGACGCCGGTCTTGTCGCGGCCCTCCGTCTGCCGGTCCAGCTCCGAACGGCGGGAGGCCTGCCGCTGGTAGGCCGCGACCGCCTCGCGCGGCGTGGCCGCACCGCCGGTCCAGCGCGGGTCCGTGCCGTCGGGCCAGGCGTCCGCGGTCAGCGCGTCGACCAGCGGATGCTCGGGGGCCAGGACCATGTAGGTCGCGCCGAACAGCGTGTCCGGCCGGGTGGTGAAGACCTCGACGGTCTCGTCACCGACCGAGAACCCGATCCGCGCGCCCGTCGAGCGGCCGATCCAGTTGCGCTGCATCTGCTTCAGCGAATCCGACCAGTCCAGCCTGTCGAGGTCGTCGATCAGGCGGTCGGCGTAGGCGGTGATCCGCATCATCCACTGGGTCAGCGGCCGGCGGAACACCGGGAAATTGCCGCGCTCGGAGCGGCCGTCCGGGGTGACCTCCTCATTGGAGAGCACCGTGCCCAGCCCGGGGCACCAGTTCACCGGCGCCTGGTGCAGGTAGGCCAGCCGGTGCGCATCGACGACCTTCCGGCGCTCGACCGCGTCCAGCTCGGCCCAGGGCCGGCCCGTCGCGTTGGTGCCCGGTGCCGGCTCACGCGCGCCGGCGTCCAGCTCGGCGACCAGCTCCTCGATCCGCCGCGCCTTGCCCGCCCGCTCGTCGAACCAGGACCCGAACAGCTGCAGGAAGATCCACTGGGTCCACCTGTAGTAGTCGGGGTCGATCGTCGCGAACGTCCGGCGCTCGTCGTGGTCGACGCCCAGCCGGCGCAGCTGCGCCTTGATCGCGGCGATGTTCGCCTCGGTCGTCACCCGCGGGTGCTGCCCGGTCTGGACGGCGTACTGCTCCGCGGGCAGCCCGAAGGCGTCGTAGCCCATGGGGTGCAGGACGTTGTCACCGTCCATCCGGCGGAACCGGCTGGTGACGTCGGTGCCCAGGTAACCCAGCGGGTGACCGACGTGCAGCCCGGCCCCCGAGGGGTACGGGAACATGTCCATCACGAAGAACTTCGGGCGGTCGGCGACCTTCTCGAAGCCCTCGCTCAGTGACCCGGTCGGGTTCGGCGTGTGGAACGTGCCCTCGGCCTCCCAGCGGTCCTGCCAGGCCAGCTCGATCTTCTGGGCCAGCGCCGGCGTGTACCGGTGCGGGGGGACGCCGTCGCCGGTGGGATCGGTGCTCGGCTCGCCGGGCGTCTGGCTCATGGTTCGGTGCTCCCGCGTCTCGTACCTGCGGCGGACATGAAAAGACCCCTCACACAGGAGGGGTCGCCGTGCTGTCTGCGTTCGTCAGATCAGCACGGCCGGAAAAGCTCGAGCCCGCCGGTCACGGCTCGATTCTAGCGCGCTGCGCGTGCTCCTTCCGCTGCTCGGTTCCGTCGGCCCGTCCCGATCGGCCTACCGCTGCTGGACCAGGCCGGCCGGCGTTCGCGCGCAGGTCACTGACCCGGCTCAGCCCAGCTGCGGGACCACCTCGCCGGCGACGAGGTCGAGGTGGTCCAGGTCGGCCAGGTCGAGGACCTGCAGGTACACCCGCTCGGCCCCCGCCTCGGCGTAGCGGCCCAGGGTGTCGACCGCCTCGGCCGGCGTGCCGGCCACGCCGTTCTCACGCAGTTCGTCGACGTCCCGCCCGATCGCCGCGGCCCGCCGGGCGATCTCCGCCTCGTCCCGGCCCACGCAGAGGACCAGCGCCGAGCTGTAGGTCATGGACGCCGGATCGCGACCGGCCTCCTGGCAGGCCTCCCGGACGCCGGCGAACAGGCGGGCGTTGTCCTCGACCGAGGCGAACGGCACGTTGAACTCGCCGGCGTAGCGGGCAGCCAGCCGGGGCGTGCGCTTGCGGCCGGAACCGCCGACGATGATCGGGATGCCGGCCGCCTGCACCGGCTTGGGCAGCGCCGGTGACCCGGAGAGCCGGTAGTACTCGCCGTCGAAGTCGAACGTCTCCCCGAGCGGGGTGCTCCAGAGCCCGGTGATGACGGCGAGCTGCTCCTCGTAGCGGTCGAAGCGTTCCCGCAGCGGCGGGAACGGGATCCCGTACGCGGTGTGCTCGGCCTCGAACCAGCCCGCGCCGATGCCGAGCTCCACGCGGCCGCCGCTCATCTGGTCGACGCCGGCGACGGAGATCGCCAGTGGGCCCGGCAGCCGAAAGGTGGCCGCCGTCATCAGCGTGCCGAGCCGGATCCGCGACGTCTCCCGCGCCAGGCCCGCGAGCGTCGTCCACGCATCGGTCGGCCCGGGCAGCCCGTCCCCGCCCATCGTCAGGTAGTGGTCGGACCGGAAGAAGGCGTCGAAGCCGGTCTCCTCGGTGCGCCTGGCGACAGCCAGCAGGTCGTCGTAGGTGGCGCCCATCTGGGGTTCGGTGAAAATCCGCAACTGCACCCTCCGACGCTAACCAACCGCGCACCGTGTCGCCGCCCGGCTCCTGCCCCGGGGGCCCGCTCGGGGTGTGCGTACCGCCGGGACCGGGCAGGATGATCGTCGAGACGATCTACTCGGAGGTGCAGCTCGTGTTCCGGAAGAAGACGCGCGGTCAGGTCATCGGCACCGAGCTCCAGGAGGGTTTCGCCCACATCGGAGTTGCGGCCGGCGAGGCAGGCCGCCTCGCGGCCGAGCAACTCGGGCCCCGGGTGGCGGCTGCCCGTGAGGCGGCCGGGCCCACGCTGGACAAGGCCCAGAAGAGGGCACAGAAGGCGGTGGCACCCAAGGTCGCCGCCGCGGTCGCGGCCGCGGCGCCGGCGGTCGCCTCCGCCCGGGAGACGATCGTTCCCCGGGTGGAGGCCGCGCGCGACGCGCTCGGCCCGCGAGTGGAGGCCGCCCGCGAGGCCGCGGCACCCCGTGTGGCGTCGGCCGTGAGCGCCGCGCAGGACGCCGCGGCCCGCGCGGCCGCCGACCTCGGCCCCCGGGTGGAGGCGGCCCAGAAGACGCTCATGAACGACGTCGTCCCCAAGCTGGAGGCGGCGCAGCTGGCAGCCGTCGCCTACGCCGCCCCCCGCGTCGCGGCCGCTCAGAAGGCCGTGGCGCCGGCGCTCGAGAGCGCCCGCGAGACCCTGGCGGCAGGGGTGGACAGTGCGCTCAGCGAACTCGACGCGCGCCGCGCGGAAGTGGCCGCGTCCGCGGCCACGTCCACGCGCAAGGTGCGCAAGTCCGCGAAGAAGGCCCGCAAGGCCGCCGGGAAGAAGCGCCGCGAATTCGAGAAGAAGGCCTCGGCCACTGCCGTCCAGGTCAAGCGCTCGGTCGGCAAGAAGAAGAAGCCCCGCCGCTGGCCGTGGCTGGTAGCCGTCCTGGCCGTCGCCGCCGGCGTGAGCGTGCTGCTGCGTCGCAAGCAGCAGGGCGACTGGACCCCCGCGCCGGCAGGCGACGGCCCCGTTCCCACCTACCGAGAGGACCCCGTGCCCACTTCCCCGAGCACCGCCGGCAAGACCGTCTCCACCGCCGGGGACGCCCCTGGCGACCAGACACCTCCCGAGAGCGACCTGGGCACCCAGACCGCCCAGTCGGCCGAGGGCGACGGGACCACCGGCGACGACGGCCAGGCGCCGGGTGCCGGTGGCGACAGGGCCTGACCCTCCCCCCGTCCGGACGACGCCCCCGCTGCGCTGCAGCGGGGGCGTCGTGCGCTGCGGGTACCGTGCAGGTCATGAGTGAGACGGCGGTTCCGACCCCCTCCTCGGACACTGGGATCGAGCCGGCCGGCCGCAAGCTCCTCCGCCTCGAGGTGCGCAACAGCCAGGTGCCGATCGAGCGGAAGCCCGAGTGGATCAAGACCAGGCTCAAGACCGGCCCGGAGTACACCGAGCTGAAGTCGCTCGTGCGTCGCGAGGGTCTGCACACGGTGTGCGAGGAGGCCGGCTGTCCCAACATCTACGAGTGCTGGGAAGACCGCGAGGCCACCTTCCTGATCGGTGGCGACCAGTGCACCCGACGCTGCGACTTCTGCCAGATCGACACCGGTAAGCCGGCCGATTTCGACGCCGACGAGCCCCGGCGGGTCGCCGAGAGCGTCGCCACCATGGGCCTGAAGTACGCCACGGTGACCGGGGTGGCCCGCGACGACCTGCCCGATGGCGGTGCGTGGCTCTACGCCGAGACGGTCCGCCAGATCCACGCTGCCCTGCCCGGCTGCGGCGTGGAGCTGCTGATCCCCGACTTCGATGCCAAGCCCGATCAGCTCGCCGAGGTCTTCTCCTCCCGGCCCGAGGTGCTGGCGCACAACGTCGAGACCGTCCCGCGGATCTTCCGGCGGATCCGGCCCGGCTTCCGGTTCGAGCGCTCGCTGTCGGTGATCACCGCCGCCCGCGAGGCCGGGCTGGTCACGAAGTCCAACCTGATCCTGGGCATGGGCGAAGAGCCGCACGAGGTCGTCGAGACGATGCAGGCGCTGTACGACGCCGGCTGTGACCTGCTGACGATCACCCAGTACCTGCGCCCCTCCCCCCGGCACCACCCGGTGATCCGCTGGGTGAAGCCCGACGAGTTCGTGGGCTTCCAGGCCGAGGCCGAGCGGATCGGCTTCCCGGGCGTGCTCGCCGGACCGCTGGTGCGCAGCTCGTACCGGGCCGGCCGGCTCTACCAACAGGCCGTCGAGGCCCGCGGGCTGACTCACTCGGTCTGAGTTCCCGCCGGCCCGCTGCAGGGGCCCGCCGCGAGCTTGCGGGTGGTGGGTGGCAGCGGGTCCTTAAGCTGTGGGCATGGCACGCAGCAAGCCCTCAGACGCGACCGCTCCCAGCGGCAAGGCCGGCCGAGGCCCGAAGGACGCCGGCCGCGGCCGCTCCTCGGGCTCGGCTGCTGCCTCCGGCAAGGCCCCGAAGCTGGACAAGAAGGGCCAGCCCAAGGTCGGCCGGATCAAGCGGTTCACCAACCAGGTCGGCATGATCAAGCAGGCCTATTCGCTGACGCGGAAGAACGACCCCAAGCTGCCGTGGATCATGCTCATCGCCTTCGTGGCGGTGGCCGCGGTGATCGAGCTCGTCGGCATCCTGCTCAGCTCCCCCTACGTCTTCCTGCCGCTGGCGATCCTGATGGGCGTGCTCGCCGCCCTCATCCTGTTCGGGCGCCGGGCCCAGGGCTCGGCCTACCGCCAGGTGGAAGGGCAGCCGGGCGCGGCCGCCTGGGTGCTCGAGGGCATGCGCGGTGACTGGCGGGTCACCTCCGGGGTGGCCGGCACCGCCCAGCTGGACGCGGTCCACCGGGTGCTCGGCCGGCCCGGGATCATCCTCGTGGCCGAGGGCGCCCCCAGCCGTACGCGCGGCCTCCTGGCGCAGGAGAAGAAGAAGGTCGCGCGCGTCGTCGGGGACACCCCGATCTACGACATCACCGTCGGTGACGCCGAGGGCCAGGTGCCGCTGAAGAAGCTCAGCGCCCACGTGATGAAGCTCCCCCGCAACCTCACCGCCGCCGAGGTCAACTCGCTCGGCCGCCGGATGAGCGCCCTGGGCGGCGCCCGGATGCCGGTTCCCGGTGGACCGCTGCCGGGCGGCAAGCAGATGTCGGTGAGCCAGCGCCAGGTCCGGCGGCGCTGACCCCGCCGTCCCGGACCGGACTTTCGGTACGAAGAGTCCGCTCAGCGATCGCGGATGACGGCGGTGTCGGTGAGCCGGTCGTGCAGCCCACGCCCGTCGGCGTCGACGATCAGCGCCGGGACGAACAGGAACAGCAGCGCGGTCCGGACGACGGCCCGCCAGAGCGCCAGCCGCTGCCCCTGTCGCGGGTGAGCCAGCCGTAGCCCGCGCAGCCGCATCCCCGGCGTCTGCCCGAAGGCCACCAGCGTGCCCACGGTGATCAGCGCGAAGGCCAGCGCGGCCCAGTTCTCGGGGAGCCTCGGTGCGGTGAAGACGGCCGCGACGAAGAACGCGGCTACTGCGTCGACGACGAACGCGATCACGCGGGTGCCGAAGGGCGCCAGGGACCCTGGGCCCTCGGCCGGCAACCCCAGAGAAGCGCCGCGGACGCGCCTTTGAGAGGCTTGCTGTTCGTCCCTGATCATGCCCGCCAGCGTAGAACCAGCCCGACGCTGCGCCCGACGCTCGAGGAGATGCCTCTTCGGCGACACGCCGAGGCGTTGTTACCGCTCCGAAACATCCGGGACACCGGAGGGCAACTCCCCGCTCGTAGTTTTCGGATCAGCCGTCCCACTCCCGGAGGATCGATGTTCACCAGCCCCGACGAGGTCGCCGCCTACATCCGCGACAACGACGTCGAATTCGTCGACGTCCGTTTCTGCGACCTGCCCGGCATCATGCAGCACTTCACCATCCCCGCGTCGATCTTCGGGGAGGACACGTTCTCCGAGGGCCTGGGCTTCGACGGCTCCTCGATCCGCGGCTTCCAGGCGATCAACGAATCGGACATGCTGCTGCTGCCCGACGCCAGCAGCGCGTACCTCGACCCGTTCCGCCAGCACAAGACGCTCAACGTCAACTTCTTCATCCACGACCCGATCACGCGCGAGGCCTACTCCCGTGACCCGCGCAACGTGGCGAAGAAGGCGGAGGCCTACCTGGCCGCCAGCGGCATCGCCGACACCGCGTACTTCGGTCCCGAGGCCGAGTTCTACATCTTCGACTCGGTTCGGTACGACACCCAGATCAACGAGGGCTACTACCACATCGACTCGGTCGAGGGCGTCTGGAACACCGGCGCGCTCACCGGCGACAACGGTGGCCCGAACCTGGGTTACAAGACCCGCGCCAAGGGCGGCTACTTCCCGGTCGAGCCGTACGACCACTACAGCGACCTGCGCTCGACGATGATGGCGAACCTGGCCGGCGTCGGGCTCGAGCTCGAGCGAGGGCACCACGAGGTGGGCACCGCCGGCCAGGCCGAGATCAACTACAAGTTCGACACCTTGCTGCGCGCGGCCGACAGCCTGATGCTGTTCAAGTACGTCATCAAGAACACCGCCTGGGCGGCCGGCAAGACCGCGACCTTCATGCCCAAGCCGCTGTTCGGCGACAACGGCTCCGGCATGCACTGCCACCAGAGCCTCTGGAAGGACGGCGAGCCGCTCTTCCACGCCGAGACCGGCTACGCGGGGCTGTCCGACACCGCCCGGCACTACATCGGCGGGCTGCTCTCGCACGCGCCGTCCCTGCTGGCCTTCACCAACCCCACGGTGAACAGCTACCACCGCCTGGTGCCGGGCTACGAGGCCCCGATCAACCTCGTCTACTCCGCCCGCAACCGTTCGGCCTGCTGCCGCATCCCGATCTCCGGCGACAACCCCAAGGCCAAGCGCATCGAGTTCCGCGTGCCCGACCCCTCGGCCAACCCCTACCTCGCCTTCTCGGCGATGCTCATGGCCGGCCTCGACGGCATCAAGAACAAGATCGAGCCGCCGGCCCCGGTCGACAAGGACCTCTACGAGCTGCCGCCCGAGGAGGCCCAGGGCATCGAGAAGGTGCCCGCATCGCTGGACGCCGTCCTCGACCGGCTCGAGGTCGACCACGAGTACCTGCTCGACGGCGGGGTGTTCACCCCCGACCTGATCGAGACGTGGATCGAGTACAAGCGGGAGAACGAGATCGACCCGATCCGCCTCCGCCCGCACCCGCACGAGTTCGCGATGTACTACGACATCTGA
>JAODNN010000128.1 GCA_025465355.1 Blastococcus sp.
ATGACCAGCGCTCCGCCGCTCTTGCCCCCTGGATCGAGCACTACAACACTCGACGCCGCCACAGCGCCCTCGGCGGGTGCCCTCCGATCAGCCGCCTGGCACCAACCTGATGGCCGGGTACACCTAGACCCGGTCCCCCAGCGGTCCCGGGGCCGGATCGGCGTCCGGCTCCCAGACCCGGCCCATGGCCTCGATCCGCTCCGGATGGTTCGCGCGGAGATAGAAGAAGTAGCCGGTGCCGCCGACCACCCAGACCAGCAGGATGTAGGGCACGAGACTGAACGGCCAGTCCGGCACCGGCCACAGCAGCCCGTAGATGGGCAGCAGCATCAGCACACTGCCGATCACGGGGAGCACGCCGTGGCGCAGCATCGAGAACTCCGCCGGGAACTGCCGGCGGTAGTACCGGGGCAGTCCGAGGTTCATCAGGATGTACAGGATCACGATGCCCAGGGCCAGCAGGCTGCCCAGGAAGCTGTAGACCCCCAACGGCGTGATCAGCGCGCCCAGCACGAAGGTGAGCACCGCGGAGAACACCATGTACGCGACCCACGCGGCCACGGGGCTGTCCCGGCGGTTCGTCGTCCCGAGACTCGGGTGCAGGATGCGCTCCCGCCCCAGGGCGAAGATCGTCCGGACACCGGCGCTCGACCCCGCCAGGGCGTTGGCGAACTGGCTGTTGAGCACCGTCAGCGCGAAAAGCCAGGCGACGTTGGTGCCCCAGTAGCTGTTCGACAGCGTGGTCCAGGGGCTCGCGTCAGCGGCGAGGTCGTTCACATGGCCGGCCCCGAAGCCGATAGCCGCCGCATAGCCGGAGAAGACGTAGATGATGCCGACCAGGATCACCGCGATGAACAGCGCGCGGGGCACGCCGCGGCGAGGGTCCTTGGTCTCCTCCCCCAGCGTGCCGGCCGACTCGAAGCCGACGAACATCAGGATGCCCCAGAGCATGCCGAAGCCGATCCCGCTGAGGCCGGTCAGCGAGCTTCCCGGGCTGAAGGGCGCGAAGGAGTTGCCCTCCGCCCCGCCCTTGCCGGTGATGGTCAGGAACAGCGCCAGGATGATGCCGAGCTCGAGTACCAGGAAGATCAGCGACGTCTTCACGGAGCTGCTGATCCCGGCAGCGCCGATCATCCCGACCGCGATCATGATCAGCGCGCTCATGATCCACCACGGGACGTTCCAGCCGAACTCCGTCTCGAGGAAGTCGCTGCCGAAGGCCCCGAAGGCGGCGAACAGCATCGAGCCCACGCAACCGTAGGAGATGAGCAGGATCCAGCCGGATACGAAGCCCGTGCCCTTGCCGTAGGCGGCGGTGTTGAAGGTGTGCGCGAATCCGGCTGAGGGCAGCTTCCGGGAGAACGACCCGATCGTGTACGCGACGATCAGGCAGACCAGCATCGCCAGAACGATGCCGAACGGGAGCGCCAGGCCGATCTTCGCGGCACCGGGAGCGGTGTTGAAGGTGACGGCCGCGGCCGGGCCCATGAAGGCCATCGCCATGACCGCTGCCCCGAGCGACGTGATCGCGCCCCCCTTGAGCCGACCGGGTTGGCCGGCTGCGGCAGACGTCTCGGTGGGGGTCAGGTTCGGCGGCTGGCTCATCGGACCTCTTCTTGATCGAGAAGTGCGGACTGTAGTGCCTACGAAGAACAGAGGTCCAGACCTCTTTGGAGCTCTCCCGGGCCGGTGTTCAGCCGGCGAGCGCGTGGGAGCCGGTCATCAGGGAGTGCCGGAACAAGGCCGACCATGCCGCTCGCTCGCTGTCCTCGCGGTACTCGGGGATGAAGCCCAGTTGCAGGTACAGCCGCACCGCGGGGAGCCGGAAGTCCGCGGTGTTCAGGACGGCCCGGTGGAGTCCGCGTTCGACGAAGCCGTGCAGCACCCGCAGGGTCACAGCCCGCCCCAGGCCCAGGCCCTGACTGCCCTGGAGGGTGCCCACGAAGTGCACGTAGCCGGTCCCCTCGGGGTAGATGTAGGGCAGCAGCCGCTCCGAGGCCGTGGCGTGGATCCGGCCGTCGCCATCGACGATCACCCAGGTCTCCAGCACGTCCGCGGCCTCGAGCAACTCCGCACGTATCCGCTGCCCGTCCCATGGGGTGTCGTGCACGGGGTCGTATGCCGCCGTGACCAGCGCCGCCAGTTCCTCGGCATCCTCGTCGACCGCCGGGCGGAAGCTGAAGCCCGGCGGCAGCGTCGGCTGCGGCAGGTCCGCCAAGGGCCCGGGGTGGGACATGTAGAGCTGGGCAACCACAGGATCTCCTTCTCGACGGCGCTGCACCGAGGCCGCGGACGCGACGTGATCACACCACACTTTGCAGGAGCGGTCTAGACCACTTTGCGGTCAAGTCGGCTGTTCAGGCCGGCCACGAGGCCGGCTGACCCGACGCACTCCAGATGCCGGCCACCCGCGGCGTCCCGGCGGCGAGACCTGCGATCCCCGCGGTGTACGCGCGGGTCACGAAGGCCTGGATGCGGAAGCCGAAGACCACGCTGTCCCCCACCGAGACGCCGGAGCGCCCGGTCAGGTCCAGCTGGCCGTAGTAGTCGATGGCGGCCGGCGGAGGAAGCGCTGCGTCGAGGACCCGGGCCGAGTCGGCGTCGCGACCGACCACCGCGCGTACCTGGTACGGCGGGAAAACCGGGTCGACGTACATCCCACCGCCGAAGCAGAACGCGCGCCCCTCGTAGAGGTGGCTGACCTCGCTCAGATAGCACGCGGCCGGCAGCTCCACGAGATCCTCCACCGCGTGGAGCGGCGTCGTCCCGGTCAGCGCATGCCCTGGTTCCACCTGGGTCACCCCGGCCTCGGCAAGAACGGGCAGTGCGGCGCTCGACGTGGTACCCGGGCCGTTGATCTCGAGGTCCGGACGCCCGGCCCCCCGGAGCGCGGCGGCCGCGGCCTCGAGCGTCTGCAGGTTGTGGGTGCGGCGGAGCGCCTGGGCGGAGGGGTCGAAGACCAGCGCGGGGAAGGTGGTGATGCCCGCGAAGCGCGCACCGTCGAGGGCGTCGATCTCATCGGCGACCCGGACGACGTCCTCCGCCCGGAAGCCACCCTCGTGGCCGGAGTAGAACTCGTCGTCCGAGGAGTAGAGCCGGGCGAGCATGGGCTGTTCCCGCCCGACCCTGGCGGCGGCGGCCGCCGCCTCGAGCGCCTTCTCGATGGTGAACACGGTGAGGTAGTCCGGCGACATGCCCATCGCGGCATCGGCCTCGGCCCGCGGGATCTGGACGAGATGCCCGAGGTGCCCGACGCGCATCCCCGCCTTCTGCGTGGCCCGGGCACACTCCATGTCGACCGCGACCGAGGCCTCCAGCCCTCCTGCCATGAGCGCCCGGCACACGTCGGGGTTCCGGCCGAACTGCTTGGTCATGGCGAACACCGTCAGGCCGAGTGCTCCGGCGGCCGCCGCGAAGGATTCGGCGTTGGCCGTGACGGCGTCGAGATCGAGGACATAGGTGTTCGCCGGCAGCTCGCCCCGCTGGTGCAGGTCGATGGCGGCGTCGATGAGCCGGGGGTTACGCCGGCGCAGCACGTCCAGGAACATCCGGATCTCCTCAGGTCGTCACGGAATGGGGGAACGAGGCCGCTCCGACCGCGGTCCAGCCGATGAGCGCCGCGCCCCGCGCACCGGCCTCGGACCCGAATCGCGACGCGAGGACCGGCGGCGCGGGGCGCCACAGCAGCGCCCGCTGCAATCCCTCGCCGAGCGGATCGGTGAGCGCGGTGCCGGCGGCGGCCATGCCACCGCCCAGGAGGATGACCTCGGGATCGGCGAGCAGCACCACGCCGAGCACCATGCGGGTGAGGGCGACCACGGCGTCGTCGACAACGGCCCTGGCCTGGGCGTCACCGGCGGCGGCGCGGGCGAGCACACCCTCGGCGGGGACAGCCGCGCCGCCGGCGGCCCGCGCGTACCGGCGGGAGACCGACGCCGCACTGGCATAGGCCTCGGCGCAGCCGCGCTGGCCACAGGCACACGGTTCGCCGTCCGGAAAGGCCGGCACGTGCCCGATCTCCCCCGCCAGACCCGCGGCGCCGTGGACGAGCTTCCCTCCGGCGATCAGCGCGCCGGCCAGGCCGGTGCCGATCGACACGTAGAGCACGTCGCGCATACCCCGGGCCGCGCCCTCGGTGGCCTCGGCGAGGCCCGCCGCCCGCACATCGTGCTCGATGGCGACCGGCAGGCCGAGCCGGTCGGCGACGAGCCGGCCGATCGGCAGCTCCCGCCAGCCGATGTTGGCCGAATACCTGGCCACGCCCTCGGCCCGGTCGACGACCCCGGGCATCACCAGCCCGACGGCCACGGGCCGGGCATCCCCCGCGGCGTCGACCAGCCGGGCCGCCATCCGCACGACGGCCTCGATGACGGCGTCCACGCCGTCGGCCACCGGAGTGCGGCAGTCGAACCGGGCGCGTGGCGTTCCGTCGCGCCCGGCCAGGACGCCTTTGATGGACGTCCCACCGATGTCGATGCCGACGACGACGTCGTCCGCCGAGGGTCCGGCCGTCACCGGCTACACATCCGGCCACGGGACCGGCGCGCCGGACGCCACCGACTCGAGCGCGGCGAGCGCCACGGTGGTGGCGACCAGTCCGTCCCGGCCGGTCACCGCCGGCTCGCGCTGCTCGCGGACGGCGTCCAGGAACTCGTCGATCATCAGCTGGTTGATGTCGACGCCCCAGGGCGTCCAGCCGAAGGACTGGCCGCCGCCGAATCTGGTCAACCGCTGGCGCATCGCGTCGACCTCGACGGTGCCGCCGTCACCGACGGCGGACAGGCCGATGCCGCCCCACGTGGGGTAGTCCAGCGGCCGGTTCCAGCTGCAGTCGATCGAGGCGAACACGCCCCCGGGGAAGTCCAGGAGCACCAACCCGGACGTCTCGACCGGCACCACGTCGCTGTGGACGATGCGGTTGCCGACGGCGTAGACCTGCTCGGGCACGGCGTCGAGGAGCCAGCAGAAGACATCGGCGAGATGCACGATGTGGTCCATCATCGCGCCACCGCCCGCAAGGACGGGGTCGGCGAACCAGGCCCGCTCCCGGGTCGGCATCACGCTCTGATTGGTGCCGGAGAAGGCCCGGAGCGCACCGAGCCCACCGCTGTCCAGCAGCGCCCTCAGGCTCCGGACGGCGGGTGAGAAGCGCACCGGGAACGCCGTCATCAACGGGACACCCGCCCGGTGGCAGGCGGCCACGATGCGTGCGCTGTCCGCGGCACCCACGCCCAGGGGCTTTTCGCAGAGCACCGCGCAGCCGCTCGCGGCCGCCCGCTCCACCAGCGCTGCGTGGTGGGCGGTCTCCGAGCAGACCACGACGGCGTCCAGCGAGGCCGCGAGCAGGCTGTCGACGTCCTCGTGCACGGGCACCCCGAACCGGGCTCCCCACGAGCGGGCACGCACCGGGTCGCGATCGTGCACCCCGACCACCTCGGCACCGGCGGCGCGCAGGTTGCCGACATAGGCGTCGGCGTGCAGATGAGCGACGCCCAGGAACCCGATCCGCACCATCTCAGCCCTCCGCCCCGACCAGATCGATGGCGACCGGGCTGCCCTCGCCGGCAGAGCGTCGTGCCGCGGCCGCCAGCTGGACGGCTGCCACTGCGTCGGCCGGGGTGAGCACCGGCTCACGCCGGCCGTCCACGACGTCGAGGAAGTGGCGCAGCTCCGCCTCGAACGGGTTGGCGGCAAGGCTGACGTCGGCGAGGGCGGTGTCGGCAGCCGCCGCGCTGTCGTGCAACCTGGGGATGAAGGGCGCGGTCTCGTCCGAGTCGCACGAGATGATGCCCCGCGAGCCGGCGATCTCCATGCGCGTGCGGAAGACCGGCGCCGGCTCGGCCCAGGACGCCTCGATGTGGCTGATGGCCCCCGATGCGTGGGTGAGGACGGCGATCCCGTGACTGCGCGGTCCGCCGGAGGCCCGGGCGGCCACCTGCGTCACCTCCCCGGCGATCCACCGGGCGTAGTCCAGATCATGGATCATCAGGTCGAAGAACAGGCCGCCGGAGCGACGCTCGTCGGCGAACCAGCTCTCCGCGCCGCGGTCGGGAGCGAAACTGAGCCGGGCCAGGCGGACGACGGCGGGGTCCCCGATCTCGCCCCGCAGCACGGCCTCCCGGGCGGCCACGTACTCCGGGAAGAACCGCACCACGTGGGCCACCTGCAACGGGACACCGGCCGCCGCGAAGGCCCGGACGACGTCGCGGGCCGAGGCGACCTCGAGGGTGAGGGGCTTCTCGCAGAGCGTCGGCCGGCCGGCCTTCGCCGCCGCCAGGGCCAGCTCGACGTGGGTGTCACTGGGGGTGCAGATGTCCACCACGTCGACGGCGTCCAGAAATCCCTGCAGGGCGGAGTGCACCTCGGCCTCGGGACACGTCGCGCGGGCCGCCGCCTCGTTCCCCGGCTGCACCAGGACCGCCGCCACCGGGACGCCGATCCCTCGCCAGGCGGCGGCGTGCACCGTGCCCATGAACCCGGTTCCCACCAGCCCGACCCGCGCCGAACGGCTCCTCGTCCCCGCGTCGGTCGTCATCAGAAGGTCAGCCCGAACTCATAGGACTCCCGGATGACGTCTCGCAGCAGACGCGGGGCGATGCAGTCGCCGACGCGGTGCAGCAGCCGAGCTCCGGTGCGCCCGGCCCAGTCCAGGTACAGCGCCTCGTCCGAGCGGCGGCCGACCGACGGCACGATCAGGTCCACATCGGCCAGCTCGGTGGTCTCACCGGTGTAGACGTGACGCAGGTGGGCGACGCCGTCGGTGTGCCCGGCGTACTGCGTGTGCGGCAGGAGCCGGATGCCCGCCGTGGCGGCCCGCTGGGAGAACAGGTGCCGGTTCGCGGTCTCCAGTGCCGCCCCCACCGCCGACGCGGCGGTCACCACGATGACCTCGGCCCCGTCGTTGGCCAGGAACTCGGCGGTGCCCGCCCCGTCCCACAGGCCGGTGCCGTCGATGATCAGCACCCGGCCGCTGCTGCGCCGCCGTCCGCTGAGCACGTCGTCGACCGACGCGAACCGGGCGTCGTCGATGCCGGCGATGGCCGGTGAGTTGAGCAGGTCCAGGCCGGCAGCCGGCTCCTGCGCGGCGAGCGCCGGGTTGGCCCCGAGCCGCGACAGCGCCGGCCGGGAACCGGTGGCGAGCACGATCGCGTCGGCGTCGATGTCGTCGAGCGCGTCGGCGTGAACCTCCGCGCCGAGGTTCACGTCGACCCGCAGCCGGCGCAACGCCCGTTCCAGGTGATCCACGACATCGAAGATCTCGACGTGGTGCGGCTGCTTCTCGGCGAGGAGCAGCTGCCCGCCCAGGCGGGTCTCCTTCTCGAAGAGCGTCACGCCGTGCCCTCGGCGGGCAAGGGTCTCGGCCGCCTTGAGGCCCGCCGGGCCACCGCCGACGACGATCACCGAGAGCGGGCGCTCGGTGGGTCGGATGAGCCGCTCGCTGAAGAGCCGCTCCCGCCCGGCGGCCGGGTTGTGGTCGCACCGGATCTGCTGCTCGTGCGCCACCTGGAAGATGCAGGAATCGTTGCCGGCGATGCAGTAACGGATGTCGTCGTCGCGGCCCTCGATGACCTTGCGCGGCGTGGCCGGGTCGGCCACGAGCTGCCGCGCCATGCCGATGAGGTCGGCCTCGCCGCCGGCGAGGATCCGCTCGGCGACCTCCGGGTGCTTGATCCGGCCGAAGGCCACGACCGGGCTCGTCACCCGCTCCTTCAGCTGCCGGTTCAGGTGCCGGAAGCTGCCCTCGTCGAACACCGTCGGCGGGATCTGCATCCAGTAACTGGAGGAGGTCCCGGCGTCGGCGTTGAAGTAGTCGACCAGCCCCGTCGCCTCGAGGTGCTCGGCCATCTGCAGGCCGTACTCGGTGTCGTAGCCCCAGTCGGTGTACTCGTTGAGGCACAGCCGGATGCCCATGACGAAGTCGGCAGGGGTCCGGGCGCGGATGGCCTCCAGCACCTCCACCGACAGGCGCATCCGGCCCTCGAAGTCGCCGCCGTACCGATCGGTGCGGCGGTTGAGGAACGGCGAGGCGAATGCGTGCAGCAGGCCGTCGTGGCCGATCTTGACCTCGACGCCGTCGAAGCCGGCGGCGTGCATGTTCTCCGCCGACACCGCGAAGTACTCGATGAGCTCGGCGATGTCGGCCGGCTCCATGGCCTTGGTGGGGAAGATGCCCGACGGCTCGGGCATCTGGGTGGGGCCCCACATGAGCGACGGCCGCGCCGCGAGGCTGTCGGGCCCCGAGTGCACCAGCTGGCTGAAGAATTTCGCGCCGTGCCGGTGCACCGCGTCGACGATGCGCCGGTAGGCCGGGACGTTGGCCGGGTCGTAGGCGTTGACCGTGTGCCGCGAGACCCGGCCGCTGGGGTGCACCGCCTGGCTCTCGAAGATGACCAGGCCCACTCCCCCGGCCGCCCGTTCCTCGTAGTAGGCGCGGTGGTCGTCGCTGGGATCGCCCTCGCCGCCGAGCGCGGTGAAGTGCGGCTGGAAGACGAACCGGTTGCGCAACTCGACACTGCCGAGCCGGAACGGGCTCCGCAGCAGCGGCCACCGTGCGTCCGGGGCATCCTCCAGCGGCACGGGGCCGCCGTCCACGGGGGCGATCGCGGTCATCGGTCAGGCCACCCGGGCCGCGTCGTCGACCCGGTCGAACACCGAGCGCATGAACTCCAGCGAGAACTTCGTGTCGGCCAGGAATCGGGCGTTGGAGGTCTCGTAGTCCTCGGACTCGTCCTGGCAGAGCTCGATCATCATCGGGCCGGCGTAGCTGTGCTCACGCAGCACCCTCACGAATCCCGGCCAGTCGATCTCCCCGAGGCCGGGGACGACCACCGGGCTGGCGCCGGCGCCGTCCCGGATGTGCACGTGGCGGATCTGGGGAGCCAGCGCCCGGGTGACCTCGACCGGGTCCTCGTCGGCGACCACGATGTGGCTGGGGTCCATCGTGACGAACACGTTGGCGTGGTCGACCATGGCCATGAAGTCGGTGGTGGTCTTCAGGTTGTACGTGAGCATCTCCAGGTGCGGGCCCTCGATGTGCAGCTCGACCCCCGCCTGCTCGGCCCGGTGGCCGAGCTCCCGGACGGCCGGCACGACGTACTCGGCGTTGGCCAGCCAGTCGGTGCCGCGGAGCAACTTGCCCGACTGGATGGTGACGACCCGGCCGCCCAGATCTCGGCAGATGTCGATGGACCGCTCGACGTAGGCGATCGCCTCGTCCCGCTCCCAGGCCAGGTTGAGGTAGCCCCCGCCGGCGTTGAGGGCCACGAGCTGGAGGTTGCGCTCGGCGAGCTCCTCGCGGACGAGGGCGATCTCGTCGGCGTCCGCGGCGAGGGCGTCCAGGTGCAGGGCCCGGAACTCGTTCTCCCCGACGTTGAAGGGGCGCAGCATCCCGAGGTCGACCAGGCCGAAGCCCAGCGCCGCGACGTTGTCGAGCGCCTCTCGACGCGGCATGCGGGCGAAGTTCAGGGTCGAGCAACCCAGCTCGTTCACGAGGTGTCCCTTCGGATGCCCGGTGCCGGGCGAGGATGGTGGGGCGGTGGGGGAGGGTCAGGACTCGCCGCGTTCGGCCGGGAACCAGTCGGCCGGGTCGCCCATGTACTCCATGTACTCGATGCAGGCGCCGTCCTTCATGACGAATCCGACACGGACGACGCCCTTCTGCGCCTCCCACGGCTCGAGGAGCACGTCGTCCCCCTCGGCCATCAGCGTCTCCAGCGTGCCCATCGGGACCCGGTAGGCCACGTGCGGCTGCTCCCGGAGGGGTCCGGTCACGGTGCTGTCGTCCTCGTAGCGAAGAAACTCCAGGTTCTGCGCGTGCTGCCGGGGATTGGTCACCCACACGCGGGTGGCGTCGACGAAGGTCTCATCCGGTTGCGCCTCCGTGCACGGGATGCCGACGTGATCGAACTCCAGGCGCACGCGGTCCATGACATCTCCTTCGACAGGTCGCATCCCGGGTCGGGGATGCCTTGCTCCGCAGGCCAGGTGGCATGAGCATCCGCCGGCTCGCCTGACACTAGCCACAACCGGTCAAAGAGGTCCAGACCTATTTTCCCGACCCCGCACTGCCCCCGGGCTCAGAGGCGAGACACGTGGTCTGGACCACTTTAGTGTTTCCCTGCTACCTTCTGGCCCGACTCGTCTCCATATCCGTCACGGCCTCCGCACCGGGTCGCGCAGACAGGAACGATGACTCGCCGACACCTGTCAGGAGAACGCATGACCGGCCTGCTCGTGACCAACGCCCGCGTGGTCGGGGCGGAGTCGCTCATCGAGTCAGGGTGGCTGGCCACGTCGGACCGGGTCATCGAGGCGTTCGGCCCCGGCTTCCCGGAGCCGGGCCTCGCCGACGGCAGGCAGGTCATCGACGTCGGTGGCGCGACCGTGCTGCCCGGCTTCATCGACGTGCACGTGCACGGCGCCGTCGGCCACGAGGTGATGGACGGCGACCCGGCCGGCTTGACCGCGATGTCGGCCTTCTTCGCGTCGCACGGCGTCACGTCCTTCCTGGCGACCACCTGGACCGCCCCGGCGGAGGAGACGATGGTGGCGCTCCGGGCCGTCGCCGGAGTCACCGGCAGCGCCCTGCCCGGTGCCCGGCTCCTCGGCGCGCACATGGAGGGCCCCTACCTGAGCAGCGGCAGGTGCGGGGCACAGGACCCGCGTTCGGTGCGGCCGCCCGATCTGGACGAGGCACGGCGGTTCCTCGACACCGGCGTCGTCCGCCTGATCACGGTGGCCCCGGAACTCGCCGCTGCTCGCGACCTGGTGGAGCTCTGCCTCGCTCAGGGAGCACGGGTGAGCATCGGCCACACCGAGGCGTCCTTCGAGCAGGTTGCCGAAGCGGTCGCGTGGGGGGCCCGGCAGGTGACGCACACCTTCAATGCCATGCCGCCGTTGCACCACCGCAGTCCGGGACCGGTCGGTGCGGCGATGGTGCTGCCGGAACTGCTCGCCGAACTGATCGCCGACTACCACCACGTCCATCCGGTCGTGCTCGACGCCTTTCTGCGGGCCAAGGGCCCCGACGGCGTCACCCTGGTCACCGATGCGCTGCGCCCCACGGGCCTGGACAGCGGCGAGTTCGACATCGGTGGCCGCCGGGCGACGGTCGAGCACGGAGTGGTCCGGCTGGACGACGGCACGATCGCCGGCAGCCTGCTCACGATGGACGTCGCGCTGCGCAACCTGATGCGGGCGACCGGCCGGCCGGTCGAGGACCTGTGGCGGACGGCGAGCCGCAACGGCGCGATCGCCGCAGGGGTGGCCGACCGCACGGGGCTCATCGCCCCGCGGATGGACGCCGACCTGGTGGTGGTCGGCCCCGACGTGGACGTCCGGCTGACCGTGGTGGGCGGGCGGGTCGTGCACACCGCCGCCGCTGCGATCCCGGTCGCGTGACGGGCACCGCCGTGCCGGGTGACTCAGCCGGCTGAGCCCACGGCGTCACGGACGGTGAGGTGGGCAGCCGCGCGCCGTGCGGCCTCCTCCGGCGGCAGCCCGGTGAGCAGGTGCACGATCGCCACGCGGGGGTTGTTGGCGCAGTGCTCCAGCGCCGCGGCCGCGGTTCCGGCGTCCACCCCGCAGGCCTCGGCCACGAGGTCACCGATCCGGCGGACCAGCTTGGCGTTCGCCGGCACGACGTCGACCATGAACCGGTCGTGCACCCGGCCGGCCCGGACCATCGCCGCCGTCGTGAGCGTGTTCAGCGCCACCTTCTGGGCCGAGCCCGCCGCCAACCGGGTCGAGCCGAGAAGGACCTCCGGTCCGGTGACCGCCTCCACGGCCACGTCGGCCAGGGCTGCGAGGGGGGACCGGGCAACGTTCACGACGGCGATCAGCCCGGCGCCGACGGCCCGTGCGGCCTCCGCAGCGGCCAGCGTGTACGGCGTCGTGCCGCTGGCGGCGACCACGACCACGACATCCGTGCCGGCCACCCCCAGCTCGACGATGTCCGCCCGGCCGAGTTCCCCGTCGTCCTCGGCGGAATCGGAACCGCCCGGCCGGTCGTGCGTCGCACCGGCGACCTTGGCCGCCACCCGGTCGGGCGGGATGCCGAAGGTTCCCGGCAGTTCCGCGGCTTCCATCGCAGCGAGCCGGCCGCTGGTGCCGGCGCCGAGCAGGACGATCCGGCCACCGGCGAGGAACAGCGTCGCCATCAGCTCTGCCGCCCGGACCAGGTCGGCTGACGTGGCGCGGACCGCCGCCGCAACGTGCTCCTGCCCGGAGATCAGGCGGTCCACCAGCTCGGCCGGACCCAGGAGGTCCAGCGGCCCCTCGCTCACCAGGTCTCGGTGACCTTCCGCAGCCCGCGGGGCGCGTCCGGGTTCACGCCGCGCTCCAGAGCGAGGGCGAGGGCGAGCCGCTGCAGCGGCAGGATCTCGAGGATCGGGTGCAGTTCC
>JAODNN010000138.1 GCA_025465355.1 Blastococcus sp.
GCTCAAGCTCCTGGGGAGGCGCCTGTAGGTCGTCGCACCGCCGCAGCTGCCCGGAGGTCCGAAGCGCTGTCAACCGGGCACGGATGATCTCGGCTGGGCTGATCAGGGCCTGGGCCGGCTCGCCAACCACGACGTTGACCGAGGAGCCGGGCTGCGGCTTCGGCATCACTCGATCCAACACCTGGGCGCTGGCCCGCAGCCGGATGCCCGGGTCCTTGTCCTCAAGGGCCTCCTCGACCACATCCAGCGCCCGGTCCGCGATCGACAGTGCACGGGCGCGCAGTTCGGCTACCTCGGCCTCGGCCGCCGCGCGCACGCTTGGCAGCTGGCCGCCGTGGACGTAACACACCCGGCCACCGCGTAGCGCGCGACGGCGGCACTGCTGGCCGTCATCCTTGGTCGCCGTGCACTGTTGTGCCCTCGGCCATCGCCGGGTCCGCACGCCCGTCGGGATGGCCAGGGCCGTGCCCGGCTGTGACTCCACCATGAGCGGGACGGTACGAGGTCGGGCGGCTGGCCGTTGTCCCGCGCGAGGCCCTGACCTGTCGGTATGGATCGCTAGTGTCAACCAACAAGGGCGCAGGTGGCGCCCAACGTGGACACGGGGAGCGGGCCGGTGGCCAAGCTAGACAACCCTGCAGGTCGGCTGCACAGCCTTCTGACGGGGTACCGGGAGACGTCCAACGGCGACAACCGCTCCGTCCTGGCGGTGTGGGCCGACGTCCTCGGCGCCAAGGACGACACCGAGACCCTGCTCAGCATCGCCGAGACGGCCGGGCTGATACCGCAGATCGAGGCGGCCGTTATCCGCTCTGGCGACGAAGACCAAGAGGAAGTCTTCGCCAGCTTCGCCGCGTCATGGGCGAGTGCCGTGCTGGCGCCCGGGGTCAACCTCCACGGCGGGAACGCGTTTGCGGTGGCTGCCTCCGTCGAGCAGTTGGCGGTCCTGGGCGGGCTCTCCTCGTTTCTCTCGGCCACCGCCAGCGAGGGCCGCGTGCCCACGGACGCCGAAATCAGCGACCTGCGCGGGCAGGTGCAAGACCTGATCAACAGCATCACGGAGGACGCCGAGCTGCCGGAGGAGGTCAAGCGCCTCGCGCTGGACCATGCTTACCGTCTGGCTCAGGCCCTGGATCACTTCCGGATCGGTGGGCCAGGCGCGGTGAAGGCGGCCACGGAGCGCCTGGTGGGCGCTACCGTCCTCGCCCCGGACCAGGTCCGGAAGTCCAGCGTCTGGACGCGGCTGATGACCGTCGGCGGGCTCATATGGACAGCCTTCAAGTTCGGGCCGGACGCGCGCCAGGCACTGGAGGGCTGGACCGAGATCATCAAGGCCCTGCCCGGCGGGCATTGATCCGATGGAGGACGTCGGACTGGACTCCGCGATCCAAGACTGCCGCAAGCGGAGCGTTGACGCGGCAGGTACGGCTCACGTGCTGGAGGACAGGGCGGCGCGTCTCGGCAGGCAGCTGAAGCTGCTCAACTTCGTCGGGCTGGCCGTCCCCGTCATCGTCGGCGGCCTGGTGCTTGGCTACGGCGCAGGCATGAAGGCGCTGGGCCTCGTCATCGCCGTCGGAGCTGGCCTGACGGTCCTGCAGTTGGTGGTTGCCGTCTGGTCCATGACGGCCGGATGGGTCGATGCCCAGGCTGCGTCAACGCGGTCGGCCATTAGGAACCGCGAGTTGGCTAGATCCTTCGACCGGATGGTCGATGAGCTTGCGGCTGAGTCTCCGAGGGCGGTAGACGAGTACAACCGTTTGGCCGGGAGAGATGACAGTCAGCAGGACAACGACTATGCGCTCGGTTTCAGTGAGCCGGAGACCCGGGCAGCCCATCGCGCTGGCCTCCGGATGTACCGAGTCACGTGCGTTGGTTGCGAAACGGTGCCAAAGGACATGAAAGCTACCGATTGTGGGGTGTGTGGTGACTTCGTACGGAGCAGCATCAGGGGATACCGAGCGGGCGGACGCTCTGATTCGCGCCGCAATGTCTCTGTCCGAGCATCAGCGCGCTCGGATCATCTCGACGCTGGCTGAGCATTACAAGACGGGCCTAGCCGGGAAGTCGCTGATCGAGAAGCGCTTCGCCCAGGCGCCGATGATCGCTACCGGGCCTGGCGGTGGCGGGGTGTGCCGATACTGCGGCAGATGAGCCCGCCGTTCGGCGAACCAGCCCCACAGCCAGCCCCACACACCAGACGGGACGCGTGGGGACGGGTGAGGACGCTTCATGTGAAAGCCCAGCTCACCCGGACCATTCGGGTACACGGCGGGACCGCTGAGGACGCCCGTAGCGATCTACGGATCAGAAGGTTAGGGGTTCGAATCCCTTCGGGCGCACGTCTGGTTGAGACACCGATCTGCCGCGCTTCCCCGACGGGGGAGGCGCGGCAGATTCGTTTTCGGCCTCGTGTGCGCTCGAGCGCCGGCCCCCTGCAGTGGGGCGGGGTCGTGAGTTCATCTCCGGCGCAGCCGTACTCGCTCTCGTGCAATTACCGAGAGTGACGAACGCGCCGACTCGGCGCTGATCCCTCACTCGGCGTGGTCACTCTGCGCGCTCGATCATCTTGTGTGGCCCAGCCCGTCCTGCTTGCGTGTCGCAGCACTTCACTGCGGAGCGTGACCAAGAGCTTCTCAGCGGAGGGCACGACGTGGGCAGATAGTCACTGAGCGTAGCGAGGCTTCGCGCACTCAGTGCTCGGGCTACGGGGGTTCAGCGATGGAGCGGTCCCGGAATGTTCGGCCTCGGGCTCAGTCACGTGGCGGCGTCCACGAGGGCCGGCTCGGTGAAGCACCCGCTCGTCATCGCAAGGCCTCCGGGCCGCCCCGGTCGTCCCGGCGGGCGTACCCGGCGCTGCTGTCGGCTCTGCTCGCGCTGGGCGCGCTGTCGTTCAGCGGCACCGCGCGCGCGGACGTGGGGACGATCGCCCACGACGTGCTCCGGACCGGCTGGGACAGCACCGAGAGCGCGCTCTCGCCGTCGTCGGTCGCGTCCTCGAACTTCGGCAAACTGTTCTCCGCGACCGTGAGCGGGCAGGTCTACGCCCAGCCGCTCGTGGTCGGCGGCACCGTGGTCGCCGCGACGGAGAACAACGCCGTCTACGCGCTGGACAGCGCGACGGGTGCGACGAAGTGGACGCGCACCCTGGGTCCGGCCTGGCCGGCGTCCACCGTGGGTTGCGCTGACCTCGCGCCCACCGTCGGGATCACGTCGACTCCGGTCTACGACCCGGCGACGAACAGCGTCTTCCTCATGGCGAAGACGAACGACGGTGCGAGCCCGCAACTCCCGCACTGGTACATGCACTCCCTCGACCTCGGCACGGGTGCGGAGAAGGCCGGGTTTCCCGTCGTGATCGGCGGCGCCCCGACGAACGACCCGACCCACCCGTTCAACGCGATGACCGCCATGCAGCGGCCGGGGCTGCTGCTCATGAACGGGGTGGTCTACGCGGGCTTCGGCGGCCACTGCGACTACGTCCCCTTCGTCGGCTACGTCGTCGGGGTGTCGACCAGCGGCCGGCAGACGACGATGTGGGCCACCGAGTCGGGCCCCGCCAATGCGGAGGGTGGGGTCTGGCAGTCCGGCGGAGGACTGGTGTCCGACGGTGCGGGGCAGATCCTGCTCGCCACCGGGAACGGCATCTCGCCCAAGGCCGGCCCGGGCACGACGCCGCCCGGCACGCTGGCGGAGGCGGTGGTCCGGCTCCAGGTCGGCAGTACCGGCAACCTGACGCCCAGCGACTTCTTCAGCCCGGCGACCAACGTCAAGCTGAACCAGGACGACGCCGACCTGGGCTCCGGGGCCCCGGTCGCACTCCCCGACGGCTACGGCACCGCGGCGCATCCGCACCTGATGGTTCAGGCCGGTAAGGACGGGGTCGTCTACCTGCTGGACCGCGACCACCTGGGCGGGATGGCGCAGGGGCCAGGCGGAACGGATGCGGTACTCGACGAAGCCGGCCCCTACCGCGGATTCTGGGGACGGGCCGCCTTCCTCGGGACGAGCAGCGGCGGGTACCTCTACCTGGTCGAGAACAGCGGCTACCTGCGGGCGTTCAAGCTCGTACCGGGTGGCACAGGCGGGATCTCCCTCGCGTCCGTCGCGACGTCCCCCGGCACGTTCGGGTACACCTCGGGTGCGCCGGCCGTGACGTCCTCCGGCACGGACGGGTCCTCCGCCCTCGTCTGGGTCGTCTATGTCAGCGGTCCGACCGGCGCCGTCGCGGAGCTGCGGGCCTACCGCGCGCTTCCGGACAGCACCGGGCACCTCGCGCAGGTGTTCAGCGCCCCACTCGGCACCGGCGCCAAGTTCTCCACGGTGGCCACCGACGGCGGTCGTGTGTACGTCGGCACCCGTGACGGGCACGTGTTCGGGTTCGGAGCCCCGACGACCGCGGCGGTGGGGGCGATGAACACCGACATCGGCAGCGTCCAGGTGGGTGCCACCGGGAATGCCACGGCGACGATCACCGCCTCCCGGGCAGTGACGATCAGCTCGGTCACGACCGGTGCCCCGTTCGGCGTCGGGACCCCGATCACCCTGCCCCAGACGCTGGCCCGTGGGAGCAGCCTCGCGGTTCCGGTGGCCTTCTCGCCGACGGCCGCCGGGCAGGTGGACGGCACGCTGACGGTCAAGACAGCTGACGGCGAGACCGACCTCATCGGCATCCACGGCATGGGCACGAAGGACGGGCTGGGCGCGACCCCGGCCACGCTGCTGTTCACCGACGTGCCGACCCAGACAATGAGCCGGCAGACGGTCAACGTCGTCAACACGGGGACGTCCGTCGTCACGATCACCGGCGTGACCGTGCCGGCGAACGCTGCGCTCACCGTGGACGCGGCCACGGCGCCTGTCGTGGGCCAGCGGATCCAGCCCCTCGCGTCGGTTCCGGTGACGGTGACCTTCGGTCCCACCACGGCGGATCCGGTCACCGACTCGCTGGTCATCGCCAGCGACCTCGGCTCCGTGACCGTGCCGGTGACGGCGACGGCCGTCTCGGGGGTGGCCCATTTGCAGATGCCCGCCTCGCTGGATTTCGGCGACGTCCCCGTGGGGATGTCGGTCACCAGGGCCTTCCAGATCCAGAACACCGGCAACGTCCCGATGACCGTCACCAAGGCGAAGGCGCCCCAGGGCGCCTTCGCGACGACCACCCCCCTCGCCGAGGGTCTGATGATTCCTCCGGGTGACTCCGCCTACCAGAGCGTGACCTTCGCACCCGGGGCTGCCGGGCAGGCCGGGACGCCGGACACCTTCTACCTGATCACCGCGAACGACGGTCAGGGTGCGCTCAAGGTGATGCTCACGGGGAACGGTGTCGTCGATCCCATCGCTGTCTATGCGCAGAAGCTCGGCGCCGGCCAGTTGCATTCGACCCTCGGGCCGGCGCTCACCACTGAATACGCCGTGGCCGCAGGGAAGTGTCAGGACTACGCCAGGGGGGTGATCTGCTGGTCACCATCGACCGGAGCGCATGAGGTCCACGGTGTGATCTACGACCGGTACAAGGCCGCCGGCGGCGCCGCAGGCGTCCTCGGCTTCCCGACGACCGATGAGAGAGTGACGCCGGACGGCGTGGGGCGGTACAACCACTTCTCCGGTTCGGGGAACTCCTCGATCTACTGGAGTCCGAAGACCGGGGCGCATTACATTCTCGGTGCGATCCGGCGCGAGTGGGCGGCACTGGGCTGGGAGAAGGGTCCGCTGGGCTATCCGACGACCGATGAGAGAGTCGCGCCGGATCGCGTGGGGCGGTACAACCACTTCTCCGGTTCGGGTAACTCCTCGATCTACTGGAGTCCGACGACCGGGGCGCACTACGTCTGCGGTGCGATCCGGGTCAGGTGGGCGGCACTGGGCTGGGAGAGGAGTCGGCTCGGCTACCCGGTCAAAGACCAGTACGCGGTTCCCGGCGGCCGGGCATCCGATTTCCGACACGGTCGGCTGGTCCTGAACACGCGGACAGGAGTGGTCACCGGCTAGCGCCGTCCACCTCGCGGGAGGATCGGGCGGGGATCAGGCGGGGACGGGGGCGAGGCCGGCGAGCAGCCGGGCCGCCGCGGCGCGGAAGCGCGAGACGTCGCCGTCCAGCCGGGCGATGAGCATGGCGCCCTCCAGCCCGCCGAGCACCATGGCCGCGCTGTCCTCCGCGGTTCCGGTGAACGCCAGGCTGCCGTCGGCCCGACCCTCGTCGAGGACCCGCCGGAGCCAGGCTGTGTTGCTCTTGAAAAAGGCGCAGACCGCCTGCTGGAGCGGCTCGGGGAGTGTCCGGTGCTCGGCCGCGAGCATCCCGCACAGGCACATCCGGTTGTCGTCGGCCACGTCGGTGTAGAGGTCGACGTAGCGCTGCAACCTGGCGGCGGCGTCCGGGACCGTGGCGTCGACGTGCGCAAGGGCGGCGGCGAAGCGGGTCGCGTACCGATCGACCAGGGCCTGCCCCAGCTCCGCCTTTCCGGCGAAGTGGTAGTGCAGCGCGGCCCGCGTGATGCCCAGTTCGGTGGCGATGTCGCCGTAGCTGAACCCGTTGTAGCCGCGCGTCTGCACCAAGCGCTCGGCGACGTCCAGGATCCGGACGGTCGTCGCCGAGCCGTTCCCGTTGGTTCGGTCCGTCACGGGACCTCCGACCCTAGTCGCCCTACTTGCGTGCAAGTAAGGATAACTCTCGCGGCTGGAACCCGCACAACACCCACGGCACGAGGAGGCGGTGATGTCCGCAGCACAGACCGCACAGAAGACGGAACACCAGAGTTTCGCGAAGCCCGACGAGACGCGGGAGTTCCCGCACGGCCGGGTCGAGATCGTCAAAGTCGGTGGCGCAGACATCGGCCGCCTGATCCTGGAGCCGGGCTGGCGCTGGTCGAGCGACGTGAAACCGATCGCCGGGACAGACCTCTGCCAGGCGCCGCACATGCAGTACCACGTCAGTGGGCGGGTGCACGTCGTCATGGCCGACGGCACCGAGTTCGAGGCCGGCCCCGGCGACGTCACGTCGCTGCCGCAGGGGCACGACGCCTGGGTGGTCGGCGACGAGCCGGTCGTCCTCGTCGACTGGTACGGCGCCAGCAACTACGCCCGCTAGACGGGCCGGCAACCCGCATCAACCCGACGCCGACGACGGCACCGGGACCACTGGCCGGCCACGGAGTGCCGTGCCGGCCCGCACAGGAGGTGAAGAGATGGCCCGCAAGATGGTCGACTGCCGCACGATGCCCAGTGAGATCAACTGCACGCTCACGATCGCGGGCGAGGAGGACGAAGTCCTCGACGCCGCTGTGATGCACGCCGTCGCCAAGCACGGTCACGAGGACACCCCGGAATTCCGGCAGGAGCTCCGCGGTGCACTGGCCGACGCCGAGCCGGCCCTGGCCTGACGGCGTCGCACGGCCGCATCGATCCGCGTGTGGGGGCGGGGGACCAGTCCTGACGGTCTGGCCGCGTTGGTCGGTCCACCCCGCAATGGGTGGCCACTCGTACTGGCTCCCCCGCCCAACTCACTGTGGCCCAGCTCACATAGCGCCGTCAAGTCGAGTCGGAGTGTCGCGCAGCGCACCGACGAACGGACTCCCGGTACCGAAACCGCAGCCGCTCAGGCGACGCGGCGGAGGACGTCGGGAGAGAGCTGGTCGACCGCGGTGTGACCGGTCAGGCCGAGGGTGAGGTCGAACTCGCCGAGCACGTCGGCGATCACCTGCGCGACGCCGTCCTCGCCCGCGAGCGCCAGTCCCCAGGCGAACGGCCGGCCCAGCAGCACCGCCCGGGCGCCGAGCGCGACCGCGGTGAAGACGTCGGCGCCGCTGCGCACCCCGCTGTCCAGCAGCACCGGCGCCCGGTCGTCGACGGCGGCGACGACATCCGGCAGTGCGTCCAGGGCGGCGATCGAGCGGTCCACCTGGCGCCCGCCGTGGGTGCTGACGACGACGCCGTCCATCCCCTCGTCCAGCGCGCGCCGGGCGTCGTCGGCGTGCAGCACGCCCTTGAGCAGGATGGGCAGCCGCGTCCGTGAGCGGAGCCAGGCGAGGTCCGACCAGGTGATCGAGGGCCGCGAGTATATGCCCAGGAACGTCTCGACGGCCGCGCGGGGCAGCGGGGAGCGCAGATTCTCGACCAGCGGCCCCGGCCACGCCCGCGCCATCCCGACCAGTGCCTGCACCGCGGCGAGCGTCGGCCGCGGCTGGGGCCCCCGCGGCTCGGCGGCGACCGCCCGCTTCTCGACCAGCTGCCGGAACACCGGGTCGGACGTGTACTGGGCGATGCCCTTGCCCAGCGCGAACGGCAGGTGGCCCTCGTCGAGATCGCGCGGGCGCCAGCCGAGCATCGTGGTGTCGAGCGTGACCACCAGCGCGTCGCACCCGGCTGCCTCGGCGCGCCCGACCAGGCTCTCCACGAGCTCGTCGGACGTCGACCAGTACAGCTGGAACCAGCGGGGGGCCTCGCCCATCACCGCGGCGCAGTCCTCCATGGCCACCGATGCCTGGTTCGAGAAGACCATCGGCACTCCGGCCGCCGCGGCCGCCCGCGCGACGGCGAGGTCGGCCTCCCGGTGCACCAGCTCCAGTGCGCCGACCGGGCCCAGCAGCAGGGGCCCGGGGAGCCGGCGGCCGAACAGCTCGACGGAGGTGTCGCGGGAGCTCACGTCGCGCAGCACCCGCGGGACGACGGCCCACCGGTCGAACGCCGCCCGGTTGGCCCGCTGTGTCGCCTCGTCGCCGGCTCCGCCCGCCACGTAGGAGTACGCACGCGCGTTCAGCGCCTGCTTCGCCCGCGCCTGCAGGGCCCGCGCGGCGGTGGGGACCAGCGGACGGCGGCCGTACACACCCGCGCGGTAGACCTCGTCCTGACGACGGCGCCCGGCGCCCGCTGCGAACTCCACCCGGTCACCGTAATGACACGTGATCGCCATCCACGCTCCGTGCTCCGGCCGACGGCGCCGCCCACCGGAAATGCAATCTGCCGACACGCCGCACGACACGCCCGCGAACTTCCGTAGCGGGGGGGACAACGAAGCGGCGAAGCACTCATCATGAGACGCACACGGATCGAAAGGACCAGGGCAGATCAGCGGTCCCCGGAGGAACGTCATTTCGTCCGGCCTCGTTGCCGGCCTCTTCCTACTCGTCCTCTGTGCCATCGGGCTGGGCACCGCCGGGCCCGCCGCCGCCGTCGACGATCCCGCCCGCCCCCAGGCCCGTGTCCTCAAGGGCCCGAGCTGCCGCCCGGGCGGCATGGTGATCGAGGTCGTCGCCCGGACCACGCCGTACGCCGTGCGCCTGGCGACCACCCGCAGGCCCGGCGGTGAGGACCAGGCGACCGTCCGGCCCGGCGCCACCGTGACGTTGCGCAGCGGCGATGTCGCCTGGGGCGAGACGATCGACAGCCGCCTCGAGTACACGGCCCTCGACGGTTCCGGCACGAGCTACGTCGACGAGCTCGACTACTACAGCTTCACCCGGCCCACCCGGGCGGACTGCCAGGCCGCAGCGGGGCCGCCGTCCTCGGCACCCCCGGCCCGGGACCTCGGCCACGCCGCCGTCCAGTCGGCCGACGGGGGCGGCGCCTTCACCCTGCGTGGCTCGGGATTCCAGCCGGGCGAGCGGGTCACCGTCCACCTGCGCGACAGCGACGCCGTCCTCGGCTCGGCCACGGCCGGTCCCGGCGGGACGGTCCGCACCACCATCCAGCTGCCCGCCGCACCCGCGACCGGAGCCGCCGTGGACCTCGTCGGAGACCGCTCGCAGGTGATCGCCGGTGTTCT
This sequence comes from Blastococcus sp., assembly GCA_025465355.1. Classification (GTDB taxonomy): domain Bacteria; phylum Actinomycetota; class Actinomycetes; order Mycobacteriales; family Geodermatophilaceae; genus Blastococcus_B. The sequence continues at coordinate 9,758 of JAODNN010000138.1, forward strand.
GCTCCAGCTCGCGGCCCACGAGATCCCGGCGAGGTCCGGTGGACCGGGCGATCTCTGGGCCCTGGTGGCGGCCGCCGTCGCGCTCGTCGGCACCGTTGCCGGCCTGGTCTCCGTGGTCGGCCAGCAGCGGGCGAGCGGCCGTGGCGGTGCCCGGATCCGCAGCGTCTGAGCCCGGATAGCGGGATCATGGGCGACGTGCACCGCTCCGAGGACGCGCTCGCGCGCGGAGTCCCGCGGGACCCGGCGTCCGTTCCCGGGGCGGTTCCCCGGCCGGCGGAGACCTGGCTGCGGATCGTGCAGGCGCACGACCGCATCACGCGGCGGGTCGACTCGGCGCTGCACCGCCAGCACCGCCTCTCGCTGACCGGTTTCGAGGCGCTCCGGCGGATCGCCGAGGCGCCGGGGGAGCGGGCCACGATGGGCGAGGTGGCCGACGCCGTCGGGTTGTCCCGCCCGGGCGTCACCAGCACGGTGAACCGACTGGAGGCCGAGGGCCTGGTGCTCCGGGAGCGGGTCGGCGAGGACAGGCGGCTGCTGCACGCCCGCCTGACACCCGCCGGCCGGCAGCGGGTCCAGCAGGCGGCCCAGACCCACGACGACCTCATCGCGCACCTGCTCACGCTGCTCGGGGACGACGCCGGCGTGGTCACCGACGCCCTCGCGCGGGTGTCCGCCGCCGCTCGCTCCAGGCGCTGAACCAGCCCTTTTCCGAGCGCGGGGAGAGAACCGCCGCTCGGAAGCTTCAAGCCCGTAGTGTTTCTGGAGGAACAGGTTCGGGCAGATGAGCGACCATCCGACCAGTTTCTTCGGGCAGGTGAGCGATCATGCCGGGGCGCCTCGAGCGGAGCAGCGTGGTCGTGCCGACCATCGGCCGGCCCTCCCTCGACGCCCTCCTCGACGCACTGGCCGCCGCCCCGGGCCCCCGACCGGCCGAGTTGATCCTCGTCGACGACCGTCCGTCCGGCGCACCCCTGCGACCGGAACGGCCCGGGCTCCCGCCGCTCCGGGTGGTCCGCACCGGTGGCGGGGGCCCGGCACGCGCCCGGAACCTCGGCTGGCGCACCGCCCGCACGGAGTGGGTCGCCTTCCTCGACGACGACGTCGTTCCTGATCCCGACTGGTACGGGCAGCTCGCCGACGACCTCGCCGATCTCGGTCCCGATGTCGCCGGCAGCCAGGGCCGGGTGCGGGTGCCCCTGCCCGAGGACCGCCGACCCACCGACTGGGAGCGGAGCACCGCGGGCCTGGCCACGAGCAGCTGGATCACCGCCGATCTCGCCTACCGCCGCGCCGCCCTGGCCGCGATGGGCGGGTTCGACGAGCGCTTCCCGCGGGCCTTCCGTGAGGACTCCGACCTGGCGCTGCGGGTGATGGACACCGGCTCCCGGCTCGTCCGCGGGAGGCGCCGGATCACCCATCCCGTGCGCCCGGTCGACCGCTGGGTGAGCCTGCGCGTCCAGGCCGGCAACGCCGACGACGTCCTCATGCGGCGGCTGCACGGCCGAGGCTGGCGGGCGCGGGCCGACGCTCCGCTCGGCCGCCGTCCGCAGCACCTGGGGGTGACCGTCGCGGCCCTGGCCGCGGGGGGTCTGGCGGTCGCCGGCCGGCGCCGTGCGGCGGGTCTGGCGGCGGCTGCCTGGCTGGCCGGCACCGCCGAGTTCGCCTGGGCGCGCATCCGTCCCGGCCCGCGGAACCGTCCCGAGGTCGCGACCATGCTGGCCACGAGCGCGCTGATCCCGCCGCTGGCCACCTGGCACTGGCTGCGCGGTGTCCGCCAACACCGGCGGGTGACGCGGTGGCGCGGCGCGCCGGACCTCGTCCTGTTCGACCGCGACGGCACGCTGGTCCACGACTTCCCGTACAACGGCGACCCCGACTGGGTGCGGCCGGTGGACGGCGCCCGGGAGGCGCTCGACCGGCTGCGGACCCGGGGCGTGCGGCTCGGCGTGGTCAGCAACCAGTCCGGCGTCGCCCGCGGGCTGATCTCCCGTGCGCAGGTGGACGCCTGCAACGCCCGGCTCGCCGAACTGCTCGGCCCCTTCGACACCGTCCAGGTCTGCCCCCACGGGCCCGACGACGGTTGCGCGTGCCGCAAGCCCGCACCCGGCATGGTCAAGGCCGCCTGCGCCGAGCTCGACGTCGACCCGGCCCGGTGCGTGGTCGTCGGGGACATCGGCGCCGACGTCGAGGCCGCCGTCGCGGCCGGCGCGGTCGGCATCCTCGTCCCCACGCCCGTCACGCGCCGGTCGGAGGTCGCCGCTGCCCCCCACCGGGCCGCCACCCTGGCCGCCGCCGTCGACGCTCTCCTGGCGGGTGCGTGGTGACCCGCACCGTGCTCGTCGCCCGGCTGGACAACGCCGGCGACGTCCTGCTGCAGGGCCCACTGGTCCGGGCGGTGGCCGCCGGCGCCGACCGGGTGGTGTTCCTCGCCGGTCCGGCAGGCGCCGAGGCGGCGCGGCTGTTGCCCGGGGTGGACGACGTCTGGACCTGGCGATGCCCCTGGATCCTGGCCGACCCCCCTCCCGTCGACCTCGCCGCCCTGGCGGCGCTGACCGATCAGGTGCGCGCCCTCGCACCGGACGAGGCGCTGATCTCCACCTCCTTCCACCAGTCGCCGCTGCCGCTCGCCCTGCTGCTGCGCACCGCCGGCGTGTCCCGCGTCTCGGCGATCAGCGTCGACTACCCGGGTTCGCTGCTCGACGTCCGCCACCGGGTGGACGACGACCTGCCCGAGCCCGAGCGCGCACTGTCACTGGCCCGCGCCGCCGGCTTCGAGCTGCCCCCCGGCGACGACGGCCTGCTCGCGGTGCGCCGTCCGCTCCCGGCCGTCGCGCACGAACCCGGGGCCGTCGTCCTCCACCCCGGCGCCTCCGTCCCGGCCCGCGCCTGGCCGCCCGAGCTCTGCGCCGAGGCGGTCGAGGCGCTCGCCGATGCCGGCCACCGCGTGCTGGTCACCGGCGGGCCGGGGGAGACGAGGCTGACCGCGGCCGTGGCCGGCTCCCGCGGCATCGACCTCGGCGGCCGGACCAGCCTGGTCGAACTGGCGGCGGTGCTCGACGGCGCCGTGGCCGCCGTCGTCGCCAACACCGGGCCGGCACACCTCGCCGCCGCCGTCGGGACGCCGGTCGTCTCGCTCTTCGCGCCGGTGGTCCCCGCCACCCGGTGGGCGCCCTACGGCGTCCCCACCCTGCTGCTCGGCGACCAGGGCGCGCCCTGCCGCGACACCCGGGCCCGCGAGTGCCCCGTGCCCGGCCACCCCTGCCTCACCTCGGTGACCGCGCAGGACGTGGTCGCCGCGGTCGACAAGCTCACCACGGTCGAACAGCCGGCCGCGGTCCGTTCCGGCGACGCTTCCGGAAAGGTGGCGACGAAGATCAGGTGAGAGCGTGAAGATCCTTGTCTGGCACGTGCACGGCTCCTGGACGACGGCGTTCGTGGAGGGCCACCACGAGTACCTGATCCCGGCCACGCCCGATCGGGGTGCCGACGGCCTCGGCCGCGCCCGCACGTGGAACTGGCCTTCCGCGGCTCGGGAGGTGACGCCCGCCGAGCTGCGCGACGAGGACGTGGACATCGTCGTCCTGCAGCGGCTGCGCGACCTGGACCTGGTCCGCGAGTGGCTCGGCCGCGAGCCCGGTCGGGATCTGCCCGCGGTCTTCCTCGAGCACAACGCACCCGACGGGTCCGTGCCGGACACCCGGCATCCGCTGGCCGACCGCGGCGACATCCCGATCGCGCACGTCACGCACTTCAACCGGCTCTTCTACGACAACGGCCGGGCGCCCACGACGGTCATCGAGCACGGCATCGTCGACCCGGGCGAGCGGTGGACCGGCGAGCTGGCCCGCGCCGCCGTCGTCGTCAACGAGCCGGTCCGCCGGGGCCGCACCACCGGTGGTGACCTGCTGCACGGGCTCGCCGCCGTCGCACCCGTCGACGTGTTCGGCATGGGACTGTCCGGTCTGCACGAACGCTACGGACTGGACCCCTCGCGCGTGGCCCTCCACGACGACCCGCCCCAGGCGGCGATGCACGCGGAGCTGGCCCGGCGGCGGGTCTACGTGCACCCCGTGCGCTGGACCTCGCTGGGGCTGTCCCTGCTCGAGGCCATGCACCTCGGGATGCCGGTGGTCGCGCTGGCCACGACCGAGGTCGTCGAGGCGGTGCCACCCGAGGCGGGGGTGCTCTCCACCCGTCCGGAGCGGCTGTGGACCGCCGTCCGGACGTTCCTGCACGACCAGGACGCCGCCCGGCTGGCGGGCAAGGCCGCCCGCGCCGCGGCCCTGGAGCGCTACGGCCTGGCCCGTTTCCTGGCCGACTGGGACGACCTTCTCCTGGAGGTGACCCGATGAGGATCGACCTGGTCAGCGAGCACGCCAGCCCGCTCGCCGCCATCGGTGGGGTGGACGCCGGCGGGCAGAACGTGCACGTGGCGGAGCTGGCTGCCGGCCTCGCCCGGCGCGGGCACGAGGTCACGGTGCACACCCGACGCGACGACCGGTCGCTGCCGGCCCGGGTGCGGACCGACGACGGCTACGAGGTCGCGCACGTGCCGGCCGGGCCCCCGCGGCCGCTGCCGAAGGACGAGTTGCTGCCACACATGCGGACCTTCGCGCAGGTCCTGTACGAGCAGTGGTCGGCCCGGCCGCCGGACCTCGCGCACGCGCACTTCTGGATGAGCGGGCTGGCCGCCCGGGAGGCCGCGGCCGCGACGCCGACTCCCGTGCCCGTGATCCAGACCTTCCACGCGCTGGGTTCGGTCAAGCGCCGGCACCAGGGGGCGGCGGACACGTCGCCCGCCGACCGGATCGAGCTCGAACGGAGCCTGTGTCGCGGCGTCCAGCACGTCGTCGCCACCTGTTCCGACGAGGTGTTCGAGCTGCGCCGCCTCGGCCTGCCGAAGGACCGGGTGTCGGTGGTGCCGTGCGGGGTGGACACGTCGGTGTTCACGCCCCGCGGGCCGGTGGCGCCGCGATCGGATCGGCAGCGGCTGCTGGTCCTCGGCCGGCTGGTCGAGCGGAAGGGCCAGGACGACGCGGTGCGGGCGCTGCGCGCGGTGCCGTCGGCGGAACTGGTCGTCGTCGGCGGCCCGTCTGCCGGCGCGCTCGACGCGGATCCGGAGGTGCGGCGGTTGCGCGCCGTCGCCGCGGAGATTGGGGTCTCCGACCGGTTGTTCTTCGTCGGGTCGGTGGCCCGTGCCGACGTGCCCGCCTGGGTCCGCTCGGCCGACGCCGTCCTCGCCGTGCCGTGGTACGAGCCGTTCGGCATCACCCCGCTGGAGGCGATGGCCTGCGGCCGGCCGGTGGTGGCCACCGCCGTCGGCGGCCTGGTCGACACCGTCGTCGACGGCGTCACCGGCGACCTGGTGCCGCCGCGCGATCCGGACCGGCTGGGCGAGGTGCTGGCCGCCCTGCTCGCCGACGGCGAGCGCCGGGCCGCCTACGGCGCGGCCGGGGTCCGGCGGGTCCGCACCCGCTACCGGTGGGGCCGCGTGGTCGCCGACACCGAGGCCGTCTACCGGCAGGTCCTCGCCCGCCGCCGTCCCGTGGAGGCCGCCCGATGAGCGCCGTCGCCCGGTCCTCCGGTGAGGACGTCTCGCCGGGCTGCACCCACCTCACCGGGCAGGACCACGTCACCTCGCTGACGGCCGCCCTGCGGGACGTCAGCTCGCACGTGGCGACCCTCGACCGGTGGGGCCGGCTGCTCGCCGACGTGCTGTGCGGCTCGCCCCGGGGCCGGCTGCTGGCCGCCGGGAACGGGGGCAGCGCCGCGCAGGCCCAGCACCTGACCGCCGAGCTCGTCGGCCGCTACCGGGCCGACCGGCCGCCGTTCTCGGCCATCTGTCTCACCGCGGAGACCTCGAGCCTGACCGCGATCGCCAACGACTACCCGGCCGACGAGCTGTTCGCCCGGCAGGTCGAGGCGCACGGCCGGGACGGCGACGTGCTGGTCCTGCTCTCCACCAGCGGACGCTCACCGAACATCGTCGCGGCCGCTCGGCGGGGCCGGGAGTGCGGCATCACCACGCTGGCGCTCACCGGCCCGGCACCCAACCCGCTCGCCGCGGCCGTCGACGACGCCGTCTGCATCGATTCCCCCTGGACGGCCACCGTGCAGGAGTGCCACCTGGTCGCGCTGCACCTGGTGTGCGCCGCCTTCGACGCGGCGGTGCTGGCCCCGTCGTCCCGGCTGTCGTCCCGGGTGCCGTCGGAGACCGGCCTCGAGGCCGCCCCGTGAGGCGGCCACTGGTCGTCGTCGGGGATGCGCTGCTCGACATCGACCTGGTCGGCTCGGCGTCCCGGCTGGCGCCCGATGCCCCGGTGCCCGTCGTCGAGGGGGTCGAGGCACGGAAGCGCCCCGGCGGCGCCGCGCTGACCGCGGTGCTCGCCGCCGGCTCGACGTCCCGGGAGGTGGTGCTGATCGCCCCGATGGCCCGGGACGACGGCGCCGCCCGGCTGCGTGCCCTGCTCGAGGGCCGGGTGCGGCTGGTGCCGGTGCCCGCGGACGGCGGCACCGCGGTCAAGCGCCGGCTGCGGATCGGTGACCACTCGGTCGTGCGGATCGACAGTGGCGATGCATCGGTCCGACTCGGTGGTCTCCCCGCGGCGGCCGCGGCCGAGATCCGCAATGCCGCGGCCGTGCTCGTGTCCGACTACGGGCGGGGGACGACGGCGGCGGCCGACGTCCGGGCCGCGGTCGCGGCAGCGCGTGGTCCGGTGGTGTGGGACCCGCATCCGCGGGGCGCCGACCCGCTGCCCAGCACCCGGCTGGTCACGCCGAACGGCGCGGAGGCCGCCCGGGTCGCCGCCGCGGCCGGGGTCGGGGTCGCCGGGGAGGGCCTGGCCGCCGTCGGCGCGCGGGCCGAGGCGTTGATCCGGCACTGGGGCGTGGGTGCGGTGGCGGTGACCCTCGGGTCGCGGGGTGCGCTGCTCTCCTACGGCGAGGGCGCACCGATGGTGGTGCCGGCCGTGCCGGTCGGCGGCGCGGATCCCTGCGGGGCGGGTGACGCGTTCGCGGCGGCGGCGGCCCTCGCCCTTGCCGACGGCGCGGTGACCGGCGAGGCGGTGGCGGCGGCGGTCGCGGCCGCGTCGGCATTCGTGGCCGCGGGGGGTGCGGCGGCCTGGGTCGACGCATCGGTGCCGGAGCCCGACGCCGACAGGGAGCACAGAGCCGTCAGGGAGCACAGCGGCGAGCAGGGCACCGACGCGCTGCTGGCGCGGGTCCGTGCGAGCGGGGGCACCGTCGTGGCCACGGGAGGCTGCTTCGACCTGCTTCACCCCGGCCACGTCGCCACCCTCCGGGCGGCGCGCGGGCTGGGCGAGTGCCTGATCGTCTGCATCAACTCCGACGAGTCGGTGCGCCGGCTCAAGGGGCCGTCCCGGCCGTTGGTGACCGCGGCCGACCGGGCGCGGGTGCTCGAGGCGCTCGAGTTCGTGGACGCCGTGGAGGTCTTCGACGAGGACACCCCGGCAGAGGTGCTCGACCGGCTGCGTCCCGACGTCTGGGCCAAGGGTGGTGACTACGCCGGCGCGGACCTGCCCGAGGCTGCGGTGCTGCGGACCTGGGGTGGGCAGGCGGTCGTGCTGCCCTATCTCGACGGGCACTCCACGAGCGCGCTGGTGCAGCGCTCCCGCCGGTGACCCCGGACGGCGGGGTGCCGGTGGCGATGGTGCTGCGGCCCCTGGGACTCGGCGACCTGCTGACCGGTGTGCCGGCGATCCGCGCCGTCCGCGCCGCCGTGCCCGGCCACCGGCTGGTGCTGGCGACGACGCCGACGCTGGAACCCCTGGCCCGGCTGATCGACGCCGTCGACGAGGTCCTCCCGGCCCGCGAGCTGGAGCCGCTGGACTGGCCCGGGCCGCCGCCCGAGCTCGCCGTCGACCTGCACGGGAAGGGGCCGGCCTCGCACGTCGTCGTCGCGGCGCTGCGGCCGGGCCGGTTGCTCACGTTCGACAGCCCGGGCTACCCGGGCCCGCGCTGGTACCCCGACGAGCACGAGGTGCGGCGGTGGTGCCGGCTGGTCACCGAGGGCCTGGGCGTCGCCGCCGATCCGGATGCCCTCGATCTCGCCGTCCCGGCTGTGACCCCGCCGGTGAGCGGGGCGACCGTGGTGCATCCGGGCGCGGCGTTCCCCGGCCGGCGGTGGCCACCCGAGCGGTTCGCCGCCGTCGCGCGGCACCTCGCGGCGGGTGGGCACGACGTCCGGATCACCGGCGGACCGGACGAGGTCGAGCTGGCCTCCTCGGTCGCGGCGGCCGCCGGGCTCGGGCCCGATGCGGTGCTGGCCGGAAGGACGTCGTCCCTCGAGCTGGCCGCCGTGGTGGCCGCGGCGCGGGTGGTGGTCAGCGGCGACACCGGCGTGGCCCATCTCGCGACGGCCTACCGGCGGCCCTCGGTGGTGCTGTTCGGGCCGGTGTCCCCGCCGCTGTGGGGTCCGCCGCCGCGGCCACAGCACGTCGTCCTCTGGCACGGAGACGGCACCGGCGACCCCTGGGGGACATCCCTCGACCCTGCCCTCGCGACGATCACCGTCTCCGAGGTCATTACTGCTCTTGCCGCCCTCCGGTCCCCGGTCGGCGGAACCCAGACGTCTCCTCGGTCACCCGCGCTTGCGGAGGGCGTCGAACAGGACCGTCTGCAGGTCCTTGGGGTCGACGGCTGAGTACGCGGCCCCGCCGGTGGCCGCGGCGATCTTCTTCAGCGCGGAGAGGTCGGCGTCCGGGCCGAGCCCGATGCCGATCACCTTCACCGGGCGGGTCGGGTCCACCTCGGCCTTGAGCTTCGCCGCCAGCGGGGCCAGGCCGATGCTGCCGTCGTCCTCGTCCTTCCCGTCGGTGATGATGACGACGCTGCTCACCGATCTCGGGTCGTAGTCCGCCCGCGCTGCTCGCACCGCCGCCAGCGTCGTGTCGTAGAGACCGGTCCCGCCTGGGGAGAGCCGGCCCGGGAGGCTGTCGAGCTGCTGCCGCAGGGCGTCGCGCTGGGTCTTCCCGTTCACGGCCGCGTCGAGGGCCCTCGTGGGGAGAAGTTCCTTCCAGTCGTCGGCCCCCTGCATCGTGCGGGCGAACACCCACAGCCCGATGGCCGAGGTGTCCGGGAACAGGGTCAATGCGCTCTTGGCGGCATCGCGGGCCAGCGTCACCCGGGTGCCGCGTCCCACGGGTGATCTCATCGAGGTCGACACGTCGAAGACGGCGAGCAGCCGGGACGGCGCGGCGAGGCTGGACAGCCGGGTGAACAGTCCGGCCACGTCCTTCGGGTCCAGGGGCACCGGCTTCGGCGCCGTCGCCTGGATGCCGGTGTCCGGGCCGGCGCCCGCGGGAGCGGCACCGTCATCGGTACGGAAGCCTGCCGCGCGGACCGCCGTCTTGGCCGCCTGCGAGGTCAGGACCCGGACGACGGCTGCGACGGCGGCCCGTTCACCGCTCGGTGGCGATCCCACCTTGAACACCGGGTAGTCCAGCATCGGGGATCCGTCGCTCGGATAGACGGGGGTCAGCGTCGGGTGCGGGTTGCCCTTGTCGGTCGTGAAGACCTCCTGCTCGCTGACGGGGACCAGCGGTGCGTTTTCGTCGCCCTTCGCGCCCGCGGCGAGCGCCTCTTCCGGCGCGGGCCCGGCGGCCCGGGTGGCCGCCAGCACGGCCTGGACGACGGCGTTGTCGGCGTCCGCCCCGCCCCCGAGGGATGCGCGCACCGCGGCCAGGGCGGCGAGCCCCTCGGCGCTGCCCGCGAGGTCGGGCACCGCGACCGGGTGGTCGGCGGTCAGCGCCGCCGCCCACGCGGGCGGCGTGTGCGCCCAGCCCAGCTTGTCGACGGCTGCCCGGCTGGTCGCGAGGACGACGGGAGAGGTTGCCATGGAGCCCGCGCTGTCGAGGGCGGTCTTCGGGGTACGCGCGGCCCAGAGCGAGGAATCGGGCACCCAGATGCGGGGCAGTGCCGCGGCGTCCAGAGCGCCGAGATCGGCGACGGTCTGCAGGGGTTCGCGGGCCGAGACCCGGGCAACGGCGCAGCCGCCGTCGGCCAGGGGGATCGGTGCCGCGAGCAGGTGGGTGGTCAGGTCGCCGAGCTCAGGGGCGACCGTGACGGTCACCGTCTGCCGGGTCTCGCATGCTCCGCCGGAGCCCGCGAGCCACCAGATCCCGCCCCCTGCGAGCAGCGCGACGACGATGCCGGCGGCGATCAGGACGGGTGGCGTCGGACGGCGGCGCCGGGCTGTGGGATCGACGTGGCGGCCCATGCTCGCTCTCTGCTCGGACTCGGGGGACGTGCGGTTCCCCCGAACCCGCGGCCACAGCGTAGGGGGCTCGGCAACAGGCCCTGATCGGGGCTTCTGTCAGCCCGCCCGGACCGCGCCGGCCCGGAGCTGCGCGGCGAACCATGCCACCGTCCGGCGCAGGCCCTCCTCGGAGGGCACCGACGGCGCCCAGCCGAGCAACTGCTCGGCGCGGGTGCTGTCCGGACGGCGCACCTTCGGGTCGTCCACCGGGAGATCGATGAACTCGATGGCGGACCGCGAGCCGGTGAGCTCGACGATCCACTCGGCCAGCCGCAGCATCGACAGCTCGTCCGGGTTGCCGATGTTCACGGGCCCGGCGTGCGGGGAGAAGGCCATCGCGAGGATGCCCCGGACGGTGTCGTCGACGAAGCAGATCGACCGGGTCTGCGAGCCGTCGCCGGCCACGGTGAGCGGCCGGCCGGAGAGCGCCTGGCCGATGAACGCCGGGATGGCGCGGCCGTCGTCGGCCCGCATGCGCGGCCCATAGGTGTTGAAGATCCGCACGATGCCGGTGTCGGTGCCCCTCGACGTCCGGTAGGCGGTGGTCAGGGCCTCGCTGAACCGCTTCGCCTCGTCGTAGACGCCGCGGGGACCGACCGGGTTGACGTTGCCCCAGTAGTCCTCGCGCTGGGGGTGCTGGAGCGGGTCCCCGTAGACCTCCGACGTCGATGCCAGCACGTACCGGGCGCCCTTCTCGTGGGCCATCCCCAGCGTGTGCAGGGTGCCGAGGCTGCCCACCTTGAGGGTCTCGATGGGCATCCTGAGGTAGTCCAGCGGGCTGGCCGGTGAGGCGAAGTGCAGTACGAGGTCGACCGGGCCGGGCACGTGCACGTAATCGGTGATGTCGCAGCGGAGCAGCCGGAACCCCGGGCGCTCCATCAGGTGGCGGACGTTCTCCGGACTGCCGGTGAGGAAGTTGTCCAGGCAGACGACCTCGACGGAACGGTCGAGCAGGTGTTCGCACAGGTGCGAACCCAGGAAGCCCGCACCCCCGGTCACGACCGCTCGCCGTATCGTCCTGACCCCACGCGCCGGACCTGTCCGTACCGCCATCGCGTGCTCCTCCGCCGGGACCGACCGGGAACCAGCCTGTGTTCGGGCGCTGCCACCCGGAGCGCTCCTACCCGGCAGTTCCCGGCGCATACTTCGGCGCCGAAGTGGCTCGCGATCCCGCCGCACGGCCCGGCGGCGCCGTCGTCACTGCAGGTAGTGCTCCACCTGGGGCTCGGGACGCGCCGCGGCCGCGTCGGGGTTCTCGCCGTACTGGCTCTTCGCGCGGCGCTGGCGCAGCAGGTCCCAGCACTGGTCCAGGTGCGTCTCCAGCTCGGTCATCCGTGAGCGCTGGGCGTCGGTGTGGTCGGTGCCCTCGCGGAGCTGGTGCTCCTCCTCGACCAGGCTGTGGATGCGGCTCAGAATGTCGTTCTCGTCCATGCCGGACACCCTGCCCTCGGAGGCGGCCCGGAAACAGGGGGAACGGTCAGCCTTCGCTCCCGGAGCGCGGTCCTGCCGAGCGGCGGGACGACGGTCTCCGCACGTAAGGTTGTTGCGGGGCAACTATTTCTGTCGGTGGGGGGCCTCCTTGACGCTGGACACCACACCTCCGGAGAAGGCCGCGCCGGTCGACCTCGGCAGCAAGACGCGCTGGGACAGGGACCATCCGAGCTACAAGTGGGTCGCCCTGTCGAACACCACGCTCGGCACGCTGATGGCGACGATCAACGCCTCGATCGTGATCATCAGCCTTCCGGCGATCTTCCGCGGGATCGGCATCGACCCGCTGCAGCAGGGCAACGTCGGTTATCTGCTGTGGATGATCATGGGGTTCCTGCTGGTCAGCGCGGTGCTGGTGGTCACCTTCGGCCGACTCGGCGACATGTTCGGCCGCGTCCGCGTCTACACGCTGGGGTTCGTCGTCTTCACTGTCGCCTCGCTCGCGCTCGGGCTCGACCCGCTGTCGGGCGGCGGCGGCGCGATGTGGCTGATCGTCTGGCGGATCGTTCAAGGCGTGGGCAGCGCCATGCTGTTCGCCAATTCGACGGCGATCCTCACCGACGCTTTCCCGTCCCGGCAGCGCGGCCTGGCCCTGGGCATCAACCAGGTGTCGGCGCTGGCAGGCAGCTTCCTCGGCCTCATCGTCGGCGGTCTGCTGTCGGAGATCGACTGGCGCGCGATCTTCTGGGTCAGCGTCCCTATCGGCCTGCTCGGCACCGTCTGGTCCTACCGGTCGCTGCACGAGCTCGGTACCCAGAAGGCCGGTCGGCTGGACTGGCCGGGAAACCTCACCTTCGCGGTCGGCCTGTCCATCCTGCTGATCGCGATCACGTACGGCATCCAGCCCTACGGCGGACACGCCACCGGCTGGCTCAACCCGTGGGTGCTCAGCGGGCTGATCGGCGGCGTGCTGCTGCTGGTGCTGTTCTGCGTGCTCGAGGCGCATACGAGGGACCCGATGTTCGACCTTTCCCTCTTCCGGATCCGGGCGTTCTCGGCGGGCAACCTGGCCGGCCTGCTGGCCTCGATCAGCCGGGGCGGGCTGCAGTTCATGCTGATCATCTGGCTGCAGGGCATCTGGCTGCCCCTGCACGGGTACTCGTTCGAGTCCACGCCCCTGTGGGCCGCGGTGTACCTGCTGCCGCTGACCGTCGGCTTCCTGCTGGCGGGCCCGCTGTCCGGTGCCTTGTCGGACCGATTCGGCGCCCGCTGGTTCGCGACCGGCGGTCTGCTCCTCACCGCGGTGACCTATGTGGGGTTGTTCCTCATCCCGGTCGACTTCCCCTACTGGCTGTTCGCACTGATGATCGGGCTCAACGGCGTCGGGTCGGGGCTGTTCGCCGCACCGAACACCGCCGCCATCATGAGCAGCGTGCCCGCGAGCGAACGCGGGATCGCCTCCGGGATGCGGGGCACCTTCTTCAACTCGGGGACGTCGCTGTCGATCGGCATCTTCTTCTCGCTGATGATCGTCGGCCTGGCCCGCTCGCTGCCGCAGACGTTGTTGTCAGGGCTGCAGGGTCAGGGCGTGAGCGCGGCCGTCGCCGGCCAGGTGGCGCAGCTGCCCCCGGTGGCCAGCCTGTTCGCCGCCTTCCTGGGCTACAACCCGATCCTGCGGCTGCTCGGGCCGACGGGTGCGCTCGACCACGTCAGTGGTGCTCAGGCGGCCACGCTGACGGGCGGGCAGTTCTTCCCGCAGCTGATATCCGGGCCGTTCCACACCGGCCTGATCGTCGTCTTCAGTGCCGCAGCCGCGATGTCGGTCGTCGGCGCGCTCGCGTCGCTGCTGCGCGGGGGCCGGTTCGTCCACGGCGAGAGCTGAGCGTCCTTCGGCCCCTGTCTCACCGAAATCGTGAGGGCCCGGCGCTCAGGGGCAGAGCAGGTCGGCGTAGTCGTCCGGAAGCTCGGTCAGCAGGTCGGCCAGCAGCCGGTCGTCGACGAACTCCACCACGGCCGACAGCACCGGCCGGGCGCGTTCCCGCGCCTGCGCCGGGTCGGTCTGCAGGCGTTCGCCCAGCACATCGAGGAACTTCTCGACGGTGAGCCGGCGCGGGGCGGTGCGGAGGGCGCGACCGCGCTCGAGGGGCGCCTTCAGGCCGTCGCCGAGCTGCTCCACCAGTGCGTCGACCTCCTTGTCGGGCAACCGCTCGGCGAGGGCCTCGAGCACCCCCTCGGTGACCCGTCCCGCCTCCTCGGCGGGCAGCCCGCTGCGCTCGGCGACGAGCCCCACCAGGTCCCGCTCCGCGGTCAGCGGCTGCTGCGGTCGCCACGGCGAGGCCAACAGGACGGCGAACTCCGCGGGCAGCTGGTCGACGGCGTCCCTGATCTCCTTGTGCGGGACCACCAGCTCCAGCGCGTGCAGCACGACGCCGGCATGCGTCCGGGCGGAGTCCGCGTCGCCGTGTTCTCCGCCGGCCACCCGGCGCAGGAACTCGTCGAGGTCGAACGCCTCGGCCGGCCGGTTGCGCAGGACCGCCCTCGCCGGCACGAACCCGTCCGGCGGCTTCAGCTGCTCGGCCATGTCGGCCGCTTGACCGCCGGACAGGCGCTCGAACAGGGTGCTCAGCACCGCCTTCGCGGTCGTCTCGGCGGAGCGGCGATCCGCGCGGGCACCCAGCCGGACGCCGGTGAGGAAGCGGTCGAAGGCCTGCACGGCAGGGTCTCCGTCCTTGGGAGGGAGAAGGGGTGGCCGTGGCTTCGGCTGGCGTGGCGGTAACCGTCGACAGGCACCTGCGATCGGGTCCGGCCCGCGCCTGGACGCTACGCGCGGCCCCCAGGGGCGGCAAGCGCTCGGGTCGGGTCAGCCTTCCGGGACCCAGCCTTCGACGAACGCCGCGCGCCGGTGGGTGACCACCCCGCCGGCGCGGCCCAGCGCGAGCAGGGCGGCCCGGTCGAGCGGTGCCCGGAGGGCGCGCCGTCCCGTCGGCCCGGCGGTGCGGCCGGTGGTGTGAGCGGCGGCGACGGTGTGCCCGGCGGCGATCAGCTCCGGCCACGGCCGGATCAGCCGTTCCTGGACGCGGGCGAGGGCGGCCGCGGTCGGGCCGGAGTTGCCCTCGACCATGGCGGTCACGAAGTCAGGGTCGCTGCCGGCCACCCGCGTGCCGTCGCGGAAGCTGCCCGCCGCGAGGCTGAGGGCCAGCGGTCCGGCGTCCCCCGCCGCGGCGGCGAGTGCCGCGGCGAGCAGGTGGGGGACCTGGCTGACGGCGGCGACGGCGGCGTCGTGCTCGGCGGCCGTCACCGGCACCACCTCGGCGCCGACCGCGAGCGCCACCTCGGCGACCCGCAGCCAGCGGCGGAGATCCGTGTCGGGCTCCAGGCAGACCGCCCAGCGGGCGCCGGTGAACAGGTCCGGGTCGACGGCGGTGTGCCCGGAGCGTTCGGTGCCGCACATGGGGTGGCCGCCGACGAAGCGGCTGCCGTAGGCCGCCCCGACGGTCCTCAGCACCGATGTCTTGACCGAGCCGAGATCGGTGACGGTGGCGTCGGGGTCGACGGTCAGGCCGTCGAGTGCCGTCGTCATCGCGGGTAGCGGCACGGCGAGGACGACGACGCCGGACAGCTCCCGGGTGATCTGCACCCCGCGCGACTCTGCCGCCGCACGCGCGGCCGGGTCGACGTCCCAGCCCGAGACCTGCCGCCCGGCACCGACCAGCGCGGCCGCGAGAGAGCCGCCCAGCTGCCCGAGCCCGACGACGGCGACGGGTGGCGCGGGCATCGTCGGAACGGGGAACTCGGCGGTCATGCGGGCTCCTCGGTGTTCTGCCAGGGACGGTCGGTACGGAAGACACGGGCCAGCGCGGTGGCGACCAGCCGGCCGTCCTGGGCGCGGGCGTCGATGCGGTAGACGGCGGTGCGGGTGCTGCGGTGCAGCTCGACCCCTTCGGCGACCAGTCGGTCGCCGGGGCGCCCCGGGGTCAGGAACTCGGTGTGCACGTCCTGGGCGACGGCGACGGTCCCGTGGCTGTTGCTGACTGCCGCGTGCACGACGTCGAGCAGGGCCATCGTGGCCCCGCCGTGCGCGGTGCCGACGGTGTTGAGCAGCCGCGGGGTGACGGTCATGGCGGCGCGGGCGTACCCGGGGCGCAGCTGCTCCAGGGTGATGCCGAGAAGCTCGGCGAGCGGGTCGGCGGCGAGGCGGGCGAACAATTGCGCGGGGACGTCGGCGCCCTCGTCGGAATTGTTGCTCACCGCGGGTCCTCCCCGAGCTGCGGCATCGGCCATGATCAGAGGCTATGACCCACGCGCTCCGTACTCCCCACGCGCCATGACGCCCCGGTCGTTCCTCCTCACCCCGCAGCTCGCCGACTACGTGCGCGAGAGCTCCGAGCCGGTCGACCGGATCGCCGCGGACCTGATCGCCGAGACCGCTGCGATGGCCGAGAGGGGGGAGGCGCCCGCGACGATGCAGATCGCTCCGGAGCAGGGCGCCTTCATGCGGCTGCTCGCCACCGCGCTCGGCGCCCGCCGGGCGATCGAGATCGGCACCTTCACCGGCCTCTCGGCGCTGTACGTCGTCAGCGGGATGCCGGCCGACGGCTCCCTGCTCTGCCTGGACGTCAGCGAGGAGTGGACGGCGGTCGCGCGGCGGTACTGGGCCCGCGCCGGGGTGGACGACCGGATCGAGCTGCAGCTCGCCCCGGCGATGGAGACGCTGCGGGCGCTGCCGGAGGTCGAGACGTTCGACCTCGCCTTCGTCGACGCCGACAAGACCGGGTATCCCGCCTACGTCGAGGAGCTGTACCCGCGGATGGTCACCAACGGTGTCGTGCTGCTGGACAACACGCTCCGCGCGGGCCGGGTGGTCGATCCGCAGACCGACGACGACCGTGCCATCGCCGAACTGAACGCCTCGCTGGCTGTCGACCCGCGCTGGGAGACCGTGCTACTGCCGATGGCCGACGGGCTGACCATGCTGCGCAAGCGATGAGCGAGAGCGAGGGGCGCGGCAGCTTCGCCGTCCGGGTGAGCCGGCCGGGAGAGCGGTGGCGGGTGGAGTTGCTTGCCGCCGACGCCGCGGACGAGCTGCCGGCACTCGAGCGGTCGCTCGGCGAGCCGGGGGCGGATGGCTGGCCGCCGCCGTTCGTGCTGGTCGTCGATTCGCGGCTGTACTTCGTCGTCCTGCGGCACGGGCCCGGCGGGATGGTGCGCGCGCTGATCTCCGACGCCACGATGCTGGAGTGGGTGCTGGCCGCGGAGGTGGTCGAGCGGTACGGCATCGGCGTCGACACCGAGGGGGCCTTCGACGACGACGAGTCGGGCTGGCCGGGCGGTGACCTCGACATCTTCGCCGACGACGGGCTGCCGGCCGACGAGTTGCGGCTCATCGTGACCGCGGACGACCTGTGGGCCGACGAGATGGTGACGCGGATCGCCGCGCGACTGGGGTTCGCCGACGAGATGTCCGCAGCGGTGGCCACGTGAGCTCGACCGTCTCGGCCGTGGTATTCGACCTGGGCGGCGTGCTGACCGAGAGCCCGATGCGCGCGTTCGCCGCCTATGAGGCCGATGCCGGGCTGCCGGACGGGTTGATCCGTCAGCTGAACTCGACCGATCCGCACACCAATGCGTGGGCGCGGTTCGAGCGCAACGAGCTGGACGTCGCCGGCTTCTCGGCCGCGTTCGAGGCCGAGGCCGCGGCCGCGGGGCACCGGGTGGACGCCGCCCGGGTGCTCGACGCGCTGCGCGGCGAGCTGCGGCCGGAGATGGTGGCGGCGGTGCGGCGGCTGCGGGAGGCCGGGCTCCCGCTGGGAATGGTGTCGAACAACGTGGCACCGATGGAGCGGACCGGCCCGCTGGGCGAGCTGCTCGGCCTGTTCGACGCGGTGGTGGAGTCGTCGGTGGAGGGCGTGCGGAAGCCCGAGCCAGAGATCTACGAGCGGGCGCTCGTCCGGTTGTCCGAAGCGGTCGGCCGGACGATCGAGGCGGCCGACTGCGCCTACCTCGACGACCTGGGCATCAACCTCAAGCCGGCCCGGGCCCTGGGCTTCGCGACGATCAAGGTGGTCGACCCCGGCGCGGCCCTGGCCGAGCTGTCCTCGCTCGTCGGCTTCCCCCTGGACGGCGCGGCGTGAACGTCCGCCTCGCCACCCTCTTCCGCGCACAGTTGCGCTCTGCCCCGTATACGGGGCAGAGCACAAGCTTCCAGGAACCTCATTGGTGACGCCGGACGTCGACGCCGCCATGGGCCGGGCACTGGAGCTCGCGGCGGCCGCGCAGGAGTGGGGCGACACCCCGATCGGCGCCGTCGTCCTGGGCCCGGACGGGACGGTCCTCGCCGAGGCCGCGAACGAGCGGGAGAAGCGCGGCGACCCCACCGCGCACGCGGAGGTGCTGGCGCTCCGGGCGGCCGCGCAGGTGCACGGGGACGGCTGGCGGCTGACCGGCACGACCCTGGTGGTGACGCTGGAGCCCTGCACGATGTGCGCCGGCGCGAGCGTGCTCGCGCGGGTGGCGCGGGTGGTCTATGGCGCCGACGACCCGAAGGCCGGGGCCGCCGGGTCGCTGTGGGATGTCGTCCGCGACCGCAGGCTCAACCACCGTCCCGAGGTCGTGGCGGGGGTGCGGGCCGACGAGTCCGGCGCGCTGCTACGCGCGTTCTTCCGCGGTCGGCGCGGCCTGTAGTCTCTGCGGCGGTGGCGTGTCCGAGCGGCCGAAGGAGCACGCCTCGAAAGCGTGTGAGGTTCATAGCCTCCGTGGGTTCAAATCCCACCGCCACCGCCAGAGAACACGACGGCACGCGGCCCCGCCCTCCACGGGAGAGCGGGGCCGCGTGCTGCCGCCGGCCTGGCGGGGCGATCACGCAGGGGCGATCACGCAGGGACGAGCATGCTGGAGTCCGGCTTCTGCCCCGTCAGCAGCAGCTTGACCGCATCGCCCGCGGCCAGCGGCCGGGAGAAGTGGTAGCCCTGGCCGAACGGGCAGTTGAGGGTGCGCATGGCCTCGACCTGCTCGCCGGTCTCCAATCCCTCGGCGACCACCTCCAGGCGCAGGGTCTGGCCGAGCTGGGTGATGGCCGCGACCACGGCATGACCCTCGGGACTGGTCGTCACGCCGTCGATGAAGGACTTGTCGATCTTCAGGATGTCGATGGGGAAGCGCCGCAGGTAGCTGAGCGACGAGTACCCCGTGCCGAAGTCGTCCAGGGCCAGACGGATCCCCATGTTCTTGAGCAGATTGATCTTGTGGAGCGTCGCCTCGGTGTCCTGGGCGAACAGCGACTCGGTGATCTCGACGGTGAGCAGCGACGGGTCCAGACCCGACTCGCGCAGCGCGTCCGCCACGTCCCCCACGAGGTCGGGATGCTGGAACTGCCGCACGGAGACATTCACGCTCATGCGCAGCCGGCCGAGCGGGGAGCGGTTCTGCCACGCGGCGGCCTGCCGGGTGGCCTCCTGGAGGACCCAGCGGCCGATGGGCACGATCAGGCCGGTCTCCTCGGCCAGCGGGATGAACTCCAGCGGGGAGATCAGGCCGCGTTCGGGGTGCCGCCACCGGAGCAGCGCCTCGAAGCCGACGATCTGCTGCGACGAGACGTCCACGATCGGTTGGTAGTGCAGTTCCAGCTGCTCGGCGTCGAGGGCCCCGGAGAGCTCGGCCCGGACGGCGTCACGCTGCAGATGGGCGGTGTGGTGACTGGGCTGGAAGACCTCGAGCCGCCCCTTGCCGCCCGACTTGGCGGCGTACATGGCCATGTCCGCGGCGCGGAGCATGCCGATGCCGCTGGCGGAGCAGGTGCCCGAGGTGGCGAGACCGATGCTGAATCCGGTGCGCACCAGGTGTTCGCCGATCCGTGTGGGCGTGCGGAGGGACTCGATGATGCGGTGGGCGACGCGCTCGGCCTGGTGCTCGCTCCCCGGGCCCATGAGCAGGATGGCGAACTCGTCCCCGGACAGACGGGCCACCGTGTCGGTGTCACGGACGCTTGTCACCATGCGCTCGCTGAGGAGCTTGATGAGGGTGTCACCGCCTTCGTGGCCCAGGTTGTCGTTGACCGCCTTCAGGTTGTCCACGTCGAGGAAAAGCACCGCTGACGGCGTACCGCTCTCCTGATGAAGGACATCGGCCTCGGCGAGCTTCTCGATGAAGAAGGCGCGGTTGGGCAGGCCGGTGAGCATGTCGTGGAACGCCTGGAAGCGCAGCCGCTCCTCCAGGTCCTTGCGGCCTTCGACCGCGCCCAGCAGGCTGTTGAACGCTCGTCCTGCCTCGCCGATCTGGTCGTTCGAGTCGACGTGGATCCGCTCGAACACCGCCTCGGACCAGTCGCCGGTCCGCGTCGCAGAGGTGATCGAGCTGGTCGCGGCCCGCAGGTGTCCGCCGAGCACCTCCATGCGGCCGCCGACGACGCCGCGACACAGGGCGTAGTTCATGGCGCCGACGAGGAAGCCGGCCAGCAGACAAGCCGACCGGAAGATCGGTCGCTGCGCGATGGTCTCGGGCACGCCGAGCAGGATCGCGAACGGCGGGAAGATGACCCCGACGGCGAGGCCGAGGCCCACCATGTAGATGGCCATGTCCCAGAACACCCGGGAAGTCAGCCGGAAGCCCCGGCGGTGGCGCGGCCGGGGCTCGGCGGTCGCGGCGTACGTCGTCATGCGAGCCAGATCGGCAGGACTCCAGTGTGACTTGAGTGACTCCACCATTCATAACGATTCATTGATGTGGTCATTCAAGTTTCGGGTCGAGAGGTCGATGAGGCTGGCATGGAGATGTCGCTGTCCTATACGGCCGGCCAGCACGTGGGTGACGACCTGTGGGTGTCCGTGCTCGACGGCGGGCCCCGCCAGTACGTCGATCTCGACACCGCCGCCACCAGCTCGGCGTCGGTCGCCGTCACCCGGGCGGTCCAGGAGTTCCTGCCCTGGTACGCGAGCGTGCACCGCGGTGCCGGTATCAAGTCGCAGCTCTCGAGCGCCCGCTACGAGGAGGCGCGCGAGATCATGGTCCGATTCGTCGGGGGTGACCCCGCGACGCATCTGGCGCTGTTCCCGCGCAACACCACCGAGGCACTCAACCTGCTGGCCTTCCGGCTGGGCCTCACGAAGGACGACGTCGTCGTCACCACGGCCGTGGAGCACCACGCCAACCTGCTGCCCTGGCGGCGGCACGCCCAGCTGCGGGTGGTCGAGGTCGACGATCGCGGGACCTTCGACGTCGCCGCGGTCGAAGCCGCCCTGGACCAGCACCCCAGGCCCCGTGTCCTCGCCGTCACCGGCGGTTCCAACGTCACCGGCTGGCTGCCCGACCTGCGCGCCATCGCCGCGGCGGCCCGCCAGCGCGGCGTCCTGGTCGTCGTCGACGGCGCGCAGCTGGTGCCGCACCGTCCCGTCGACATCACCGCGCTGGGCGTCGACGTCATCGCCTTCTCCGGGCACAAGATGTACGCGCCGTTCGGCGCCGGCGCCCTGATCGCGCCGCGTGCGCTCCTGGCGCACGGGGAGCCGTTCCTCGTCGGGGGCGGGGCGGTGGGGGCCGTCTCGTTCGACGACGTCATCTGGGCCGACGGACCCGACCGTGACGACGCCGGCTCACCCAATGTCGTCGGTGTCGTCGCACTCACCGCGTCCGCGGACGAGCTGCGCAGCGACGGCTGGTCGTCGGTGCTCGCGCACGAGGAGCACCTGCTGCGCGCCCTCGACTCCGAGTTGGCCTCGGTACCCGGGCTGCACCGGGTCGGTCCGGTGAGTGGAGACCGGTTGCCGGTCGCGGCCTTCAACCTCGAGGGCGTGCCACACGGGCTGCTGGCCGCCCGGCTCGCCAACGAGTACGCGATCGGCACCCGCAGTGGCTGCTTCTGCGCGCATCCCTACATGGGCCGGCTGCTCGGCCTGTCGGAGGCCGAGGTCGACCAGTTCCACGCCGATGTCCGCGCCGGCTTCCGCCACCGGCTCCCGGGCGCGGTCCGGGTCAGCGCGAACCGGCAGACCTACCTCACCGACATCCCGCTCCTCGGGCAGGCGCTGCGGGAGATCGCCGCGTCCCCGGAGGGCGGCCAGCGGTACGCGCTCGACGAGCGTGGGGACTACCTGCCGCAGATCCGCTCGCGCGTTCCGTCGACCGTGGGGTGACCAGCGTCGCGGCTCAGGGCCCCCGCGCCCTGGCGGCTACCCCTTGTAGTCGCTGTCGAGGACGAGCTCGTCGCCCTGCTCGATCAGCGTGAACCTGTGCTGCTCGCTCTCGTTCCGGCCGTTCTTGTAGCGGAAGGTCACGGTCGCGGTGGCGGTCTTCTGGCCGTCGGACGCCTGGATGTTGCTGAGCGTCACGTCCGAGAACTTGTTCCAGTAGCGGACGTAGGCCGACTCGCTGATCGCGGCGTGCAGGGTCGGCCCGGTCTCCGCGTACGCCTGGTGTGGATCGCTGAGCGCCAGCTGGTGGTAGCTGGTCAGGAAGTCCCGGATGTTGCCCGCCGTCAGCCCGCCTCCAGCGGCCGGAGATGTCGCGGATGTCGCGGTCGCCGCGGCGCTGGTCGAGGCGGCCGCACTGCTCGATGAGGACCGATCCGTCCCGGCGGAGGTCCCCCCGCCCGGCGCGGAGGAGGCCGGGGTCGGCCCACCCGCGGACGCACCTCCGCCGTCGTCGCGGGTGGCCAGGAAGCCGAGCAGCCCGGCGAGCAGGAGGGCGACCACCGCCGCGGCCACCCAGATGCCCGGAGCCGAGGGTGGTGCCGGCGGCCGTTCGACTGCCGCAGGTGCAGGCTCGGCAGCGGGGGCGGGCGCGGGAGACGCGGCCCCGGCGGCGAAGGTCTGCGTCGGGGTGCGGCCGGTAGCACCCGACCGCAGGTCGGTCCGTGCCAGCAGCACCGTCGTGGTGTCCCCGCCCCGGCCGGCGGCCAGCGCGGCCAGCTCGTTCCGCACCTCCGGCATCGTCGGCCGGTCGGCCGGGTCGGCCGCCAGGATCTGGACCAGCGGCTGGGTGAGCGATCCCGCACGGCTGGGGGGCCGGATCCGTCCGCCGGCCACCCGGTGCAGCATCCCGAGCGCGTTCTCCTCGAGGCCGAACGGCGGCTGCCCTTCCAGGCATGTGTAGAGCGTCGCCCCGAGCGAGAAGACGTCGCTCGCCTCCGACATCTGCAGGCCCTGTGCCACCTCGGGGGCCAGATAGGCCGGCGTCCCCGTGATCTGGCCGGTCTGGGTGAGCGTGACGTCCCCGCTGGCGTGCGAGATGCCGAAGTCGGTGATCTTGACCAGGCCCTCCACCGCCCCGCCCTCGCCGATCAAGACGTTGGCTGGCTTCACGTCCCGGTGCACGATCCCCGCCGCATGGGTGGCCGCCAGGGCGTCGGCGACCTGCGCGCCGATCTGGGCGACCAGGTCGCCGCGGAGCACGCCGTCCTCCGTCAGCACCTTCGCGAGGCTGCGCGAGGGCAGGTACTCCATCACCAGCCACGGCTGGCCGGACTCCAGCGCCACGTCGTACACCGAGATCGCGTGCGGATGACTGAGCCGGGCGGCGATCCGCCCCTCCCGCAGCGCCCGCTGCCGCTGCTGGTCGGTCTCCTCGGCGCTCGCGCCGGCGGGGGAGAGGACCTGCTTGACCGCGACCAGGCGGCCCAGCCGCTCGTCCCGCGCCAGCCACACCGCGCCCATGCCACCGCCGGCGATCTGTGACTGCAACCGGTAGCGCCCCGCCACGAGGCGCCCGGGCGCGGTCAGGGGACGGGTCATCGGCTCACGAGGGCGAAAACGGCGGATCAGACGGCGGACGGCGTCCCGTACCGGCGCGCGTACTCCTCCTGCGCCCCGGCCGGAAGTGCGTCGAAGAACGTCCCGAGCTCGGCATGCACCTCGGGGGTCAGGTCGTCGAAGATCCGCCGCCAGGTGGGCGGCTCGGCATAGCTCCGCGTCAGCAGCAGCTCCCAGGCGTGCGCCTGGCGGTCCCGTTTGCCACGTTCGGCCAGGACCTCCGACAGGTACTGATCCTTCGCCGCGGCCTTCTCCTCCCGCGTCGCGCCTGCCGGCAGGTCGTCGGGGTCGCCGCCCTTGAGGACGCCGACGATGGTCTCGACCACGTCGGGCCGCACCTCGCTCGGCTCGCTCATCTGCTCTTCCCCTCGTCGTCGGCCCGTCGGTCGGACCCTTCCCCGGTGATCGGAAAGCCAACCACCTGCGGTGCAGGATGCCGCACGCGTGCGTGCGTGGCCCCCCGGGGACGCGCGGACTCCGACCGCAGCGCCGGACGCCCGCAGGTCGCCCGGTACCATCGCCGTGCACTGGAGGATTCGCCTAGTGGCCTATGGCGCTCGCTTGGAAAGCGGGTTGGGGGCAACCCCTCGGGAGTTCGAATCTCCCATCCTCCGCAGATACAGCCCCGCGACGGCGGCGAGCACCAGCAGGCCGCCCACCAGCGCGCCGGGCGCCAGCCGTTCCCCCAGGAACGCCGTCGCCAGCGCCGTCCCGGTCAGCGGCTCCAGCAGGGTGACGATCGACGCGACCGGCCCCGGCACGGTCCGCAGCCCCGTGAAGAACATCGCGTAGGCCAGCGCACTCGGCACCAGACCCAGGTAGAGCAGCACCGCCAGGGCGATCGGCTCCGTGGTGGAGCGCAGGCCGACGACGAGGACGACGGGGGTCAGCAGCAGGGCGCCACCACCGAACCCGGCGAGGGCGACCGGGATACCGGCCGGCACCCCCGCCCCGGCCAGGGTCACCAGCGCGTAGCCGAGCGCCGATCCGACCGCGAGCAGCGCGCCCAGCAACACCGTCGTCCCCGCGTCGGCGCCGGCCGACACGCCCACGAGCAGGACCAGCCCCGCCAGCGCGACGACGAGGGCGGTGAACGTTGCGGGGTCCGGTCGGCCGTGGCCGAGAAGCGCGGCGCCCACCGCGATCAGCAGCGGCGCCAGGCCCAGGGCGACGAGGGTCGAGATGCTCACCCCTGCCTTGGCGACCGCGGCGAAATAGGCCAGCTGATAGGCGGCGAGGCCCGCGCCGATGAGGACCAGCCGGACGACCGTCCCGCGGGAGAGGGGTGTCGGCGTCCCCCCGCGCCGGCGACGGGTGAACACGAAGCCGATCAGCAGCACGACGGCGCCGATCGTCATGCGATGCCAGGCGATGTCGAGCGGGCCGAGGCCGGTGCGTTCGGCCACGATCCGGCCGCTCACGCCGGCGGTGCCCCAGCAGAGCGCGGCCAGGACGACGAGCAGGAAGCCACGGCGCGAGGCCGGGGAGGAGAGGGCGCCGTGATGCGCCGGCGCTGATTCAGCAGTGGGGTTCGGGGTGGACATTGACGCTCCTGTGCGGATACCGGGCGGGGGACTCGGATCCGGAGCGCGGCGTGGCGACGCGGCAGACCGTTCAGGCCTGCGGTGGTGCGGGTTTCAGCCCGCGGTGCTCCGGGTCAGGAGCGGGGCGGGGGCAGGTGAAGGACCCCGTCCTCCTCACCTCTCGCACGCTCGGGGCGAGCCTCGGGACGGGGCCTGGGCGTCATGGGCAGGAGCCTAGCGGCCAGGGTGTCCGAGCCGTCGACGGATTCCTCTAGACTGGACGGCAGACCCCTCGTGTGGCGTCATCCTGTGAACCTCCCCAGGGCCGGAAGGCAGCAAGGATAAGCGGGCTCTGGCGGGTGCGCGAGGGGTCCCTGCTTGTGGTCGCGCTACCGCGCTCCGACCGCGGCCAGGCGCCGTCCCCCTGCTGCGCGGAGCCGCGCCCATGTCCGCGGCGGGGGCCCTCCGGGGGCCCGCGCCGGGTCCGCACCCGTGGCGGCTACGTTCCGAGGACGTCGTCCTCTGCACGTAACCTCGGCCCGTGGCTCTGGCGCTCTACCGCAAGTACCGCCCGGCGACCTTTGCCGAGGTGGTCGGTCAGGAGCACGTCACCACGCCCCTGATGAACGCCGTCGACAACGGGCGGATCAACCACGCGTACCTGTTC
>JAODNN010000078.1 GCA_025465355.1 Blastococcus sp.
ACGTCGACGCCGCCGCACCCGACGTGGGTGAGACGACCGGGCAGCTCAGCGGCAAGACCTCGGTCCTGCGTGGAAACCCCGCCACGCTGTTCGACAGCGTGCCGTACGCCGGAGGTCCCGCCCGGGCCGTGCAGTACTACCTGAAGGAGAACATCTTCGTGCACAGCTACGGCCCCGACCTGCCCGCACGCACCGCCCAAGAGCTGTGGGCAAGGCAGCGGCCCGCCGCCACGGCCGCGTTCGACACACCCTCGGCCGCCGCGGCGTGGAAGACGATCGCCTCCTGGTACGTGATCGGGATGAAGGATCAGATCATCACGCCGCAGTCGGAACTCGCCATGGCCAGCAGGGCGCACTCTCACATCGTGGAGGTGCCCGGTGGCTCGCACCTGACGCTCATCTCCCAACCGGTCGCGGTCACCAACCAGATCCTCGCCGCCGCCCGATCCGTCCACTGACCGCACGCCCCGACTACAGGCCGAACTGCGCCCGTACGGCCTCGATGTGCGCGGGAGTGTGTCGGGTGGCTGAACGGCAACGCCACCTATCACGTCGAGCGCAAATTCCGAAGACACCCACCTACCAGGTCGCCGCTTTGCGGTCGGTCACAAATCGAATGGAGTTACTGATGAGCAATACTGCTGAAGGGGCCAGCTTTCGTGATCCGGCCACGGCTGGCGGCGCTGGCCATGGCGATCAGCGCTCACCGATTGTCTGGCAGGCGCTGAGCGCCCTCTTACTACTGGCGATGGGCGCAATCCACCTCTACCTCGTCCTCAACGGCGTCGGCGGCGTGCTCGGCGTGCTGTTCGCGCTGAACGCGGTCGGCGCCCTGGTGCTGGCGATCGCCCTCGTCGTCCTCCGACGGCGGCCTCTGCTGGTGGCAAGTGTGCTGAGCCTGTTGTTCATGGTGGGCACGTTGCTTGCGCTGCTGCTCGCGTTGACCGTCGGACTCTTCGGTATCCGCGAAACTCTGACCTTCCAGCTGGTGCCGACCACACTCGTCGTGGAGTCGATCGGCACGATCGTTCTCGGGGTGACGACCGCCCTGGCGTTCCGGATGCAGCGCAGGGCCTGAGGCAATGGCGCTGGATTTCGCTGGTCGGGCGCGCGCCGCGTCGGCCGAGGGTGAGGTCAGGCGGGTCGCGTCAACTCACCGGCGCGAAACCGCGCATCCC
Organism: Blastococcus sp.; assembly: GCA_025465355.1. GTDB lineage: Bacteria > Actinomycetota > Actinomycetes > Mycobacteriales > Geodermatophilaceae > Blastococcus_B. Next base: position 1,179 of record JAODNN010000078.1, read on the forward strand.
GGACGACGTTGTCCCGGGTCTCGTGGAAGTCGAGGTGGCGGTCCCCGCCTGACACCGGCCTTGCGGTCGGTGTTGGGCGACCGCCAGGTCGACCCAAGAGACAGGGCGACTGTGAAGAAGAATTACCAGAAGAACGCTGCGACCGCGACGACGCCCGTGCTGCCCGAGGCCGTGAGCGTGGCGATGGCCGAGCTGGCCGGTGACGGCAGACGCAGCGCTTGAAGGACGGACCACGAATCGTTTCGTAGGCCAACAACAATCGGCGGTCTGGCCAGTACAGGAATCCGAGGAGAGTGCCCCGACATGAGCCTCGACCCCGTGGGGACGAATCCGCAGCACTACCGGGTGCTCTTCGAGAACGGTCGCGTGAGAGTTCTCGAGTACAACGACCGCCCCGGCGACCGCACGACGCCGCACACGCACCCGGACAGCGTGATGGTCACGCTGAGCTCGTACCGCCGCCGGCTGCAGGCGGGTGACCGCCGGCGCGACGTGGAGTTGACCGAGGGAGCCGCCCACTGGCTACCGGCGCAGCAGCATGCCGGCGAGAACATCGGCGACACGCCCACCCACGCGGTCTTCGTCGAGCTCAAGGGGGCGCCCGCGCTTCCGGGGGGCAGTTACCTCGGCCCGGACTGACAGCCCTGTGAGGTGAACACGGAGCGGGGCGTGCGGTGCACTGTTCGATGTGGCGCGGAGCGTCAGTCTTCCGGACCGACGCCGCCGGCGTGGGGCCCGGGGAGTGGAGGACGCCGTCGCCCACCTACTGCAGCACTTCTGGCGGGCGGACCCGAGGCGCAGTACCGGCGATGCTGGCGGTGGGGGACTGCCCCGAGTTCAGTTGACTCGTCGGTCGGTGCGACTGCGCCGCGGGCATTCAGCGGTTGGCAAGGCTCCTTAGCCCGGTTAGTGAGCTGGGCTAAGGGCGTCCCGTGGATGGTTGCAATGGTGGTTGCAATTGGCGGTTTTTGTAGTTGTCCGCTCAAATTCACTGTCGTTCACCGCGCAGACCAGACGGCTTACTGAACCGCGGCGGACCTGTGCGAATGCAATCAAGATCGACTGGCAGTGTGGGGGTCAGAGGTTCGAGTCCCCTCAGCTCCACCCTTCTCAGCAGGGCTTTCTTCAGCAGCAGGGTGTCCGTCCGGTCGGCCGCCTCGCGGGCCAGGGCCGGCATGACATGGCTGCAGATGCCCCTCGTGGTGCGCATCTGCTGTGGCCGTCCAGCTCCATGACGACGCGCGGATGCACGTTCTCCGAGAGCGGGATCGTGGCGGCGGTGTGTCGGCCGTCGTGCAGCCGGACGTGCCGGACGCCGGCCTTCTGCAGGAGCGCCGTCCAGTCGTCGTAGTCGGTCTTCTTGTCGATGGCGCGGCCGTTGGCGTGGGCGAAGACCAGGTCCTCGTCGTGTCGCCCCGAGCTGGCAGCATCCGCTCGCCAGATTGCGCGGCCTTGTGCTCGTGAAGTGCGGCGACCAGCGGCATGGGGCAGGGCGAGTGTCCGCTGGCTGCGTCGGGCCTTGGGCTCGTCGTAGATCAGGCCGCCGCGACACGGTGGATGCTGCGCCGCACGGTGGCGGGGGAGTAGCCGGCGTCCGTGTAGAGCTGTGTCAACGAGATCACGCCCCACACGGATGGCCCGGTCCCGAACCTCCTCGGGGTACTTCCTCGGCGCAGCCATGACTTCCACCTTCGGTGGTTGGAAGCCTGCATCAATCCCGGGGGTTAAAGCCCCCTATGCCTTGAGTTCAATCTCGACAAACGTCGCGGGTGCGCCTTCGAGGTTGGCGACGTTGTGCGCGGTCCCGGCGGTGCCCAGGTAAGCGGATCCGGCGTGTTGGACCATGTCCCGGGTCGCGCCGTCTGAGGTCGTGACCCTGAACGTCCCGCCGGAGACCGGAACGACGATGTAGTCGTGCTCGTGGACGTGCGGCCCGGTGTCGTCTCCGGACGGGCCGAAGGTCCACGCCGTTACGCGAATCCGATCGTCGTCGACCGTGATGACCGATCGAGCGTTGCTCACTGCTTCTCCTCCCTCTCGATGTGGGAAACGAAAAGCATGGCCCTATTCCCCACCCAGCGAACCAGCTCACCCCGCAACGCGGTCGCGGCAGGGATCGCTCACTGGAGGCTATCGGCACAGGCGAGTCCCGTCGGTATGTCGGGACATTAGGCAACCCCAGTGACAACGCTGAACTCAGCCGTCGTTGATCTTGAACGATCGCTACAAGGTTGATGCCTCGGCCTTGATGCCCACGACCGCGTCCACGGTGCCGATGAGCCGGCGCCACAGGTCGGACAGCCCGCGCTGGTCGAAGGGGCGCCGGAGTTGAGCGCCAAGTCGATCGGATTGCGGGTCGCACCGAACAGCGGGTTGTCGCAGGTGCCGCGAAATCCCATGACGGGTGAGTTGGTCTTTCCGATCACGGTGGCTCCGGCCGTGTCCATCCGTTCGGAGTAGCTGCAGTGGTGGGCGCCGCGGAAATCGCGGAGTGCCCGGATCCCCCATAGATGGTCGGCCATCTGGGCGGAAGTCGAACAGATCCTTCAGCGCGGTGGGCACCCCGTGGAGGGGCGGCAGCGCCCGCCCCTCCACAACTCTCTGCTCAGCGCGCCGTGAAGTGTCACGTGCTTCGTCGGCGGCGAGGTAAACGAAGGCGTTCAGTTCGGGATTGCGGTGCTCGACGCGGGTGAACGTGTCTCGAGCAGCTCGACCGGCGAGAGCTCCTTGGCGGCGATGCGCCTCGCGAGCTCCGTCGCGCTGAGGTAGGCGAGGTCGTCGGTGGCGTCAGGCAACGGTGCCACGCTCCCGCTCCGCCGCCAGCATCGGCTGAGACACCGTGGTGGCCGAGCGCACCGTCAGGAGTCGCGCCAGTGTTGGTGCGCGCCACAAGGCGACCCAGACAACAGCGGTGACAGCGCCACCGACGTAGTAGGACAGGTCGCCCCAAGCCTGGTGCGCGCTGGCCACGGGACCCACGTAGTGCTTCCACATCCAGAAGGGCACGGAGGCAGCGACCCCGACGACCCAGGCGGTGAATCCGAACTCCAACCGCCGACTCTCGTCGAACAGTTCACCGACCCGGTCGATCTTCGAGCGTCCGCCGACGTAGTAGTCCAGCAGCGTAACCACTACGTAGGGAGCGAGAACGTAGCCGGCGAGCACGAGGAAGTCGTAGAAGATGCCGAATAGGTCGTTCTTCAGCCACAGGCCGATCGCCAGGGTCAGCACGGTCAGCGTGACCACCGCGGTGACGCGCCGCATGGGAACGCCCAACCCGAGCAGGGACATCGAGCTGCCGTACATGTTGAACCCGTTGAGGGCCACGGTCGATAGGCCAAGCAGCAGCAATGCGGTGAGGGCGAACCCTCCGCCAAGGTGACGCACGGCCTGGATCTCGGTGTCGGCACCTGCGAAGCTGGCCAACAGGGCACCGAGGCAGGCCAGCCACGCGACGACGAGGAAGTTGCCCAGTCCGGTGAAGCACGCGACCTTGGTGGGGCTGGTGCGCACCGGTAGGTAGCGGGAGTAATCGGCCGAGAAGGGGGAGAAGCCGATCAGGAGTGCGAGGAAGACTCCAGCGGACGTGATCCAGCCGCCCCAGCCCCCGATGTAGGCGGGTGCATCCGGGTTGGCGGCGAAGGAGAAGTCGGCCTTGCCCAGTGCCATCACGGTCAGCACGACGAACACTGCGCCGATCACGAAAGTGCAGATCCGGTTCAGCAGGTGCACCATGTTGTAGCCGAAGACGGCAACCGCTCCCTGGCCGACGGCAAGTGCGACAGCTCCGATCCAGAACGGCAAGTGCACCGTGTCCTCAAGCGCCTCGGCTCCGAACACCAGGTTGATGGTGGCCCAGCCCATGCCGCCGAAGACGCCGGCATAGGCCATCAAAGGAATTTGCCCGAGCACACCCATCGCGCCTCGCGCGAGGACTGGTTGGGTCACCCCCAGCCGGCTGCCCATCGTGGACATGATGCCGAGGATGATCGCCCCCGCCGCTGCGCCCACGACGATGGAGCTCACCGCCTGCGCGATCGACAGTCCGGCGGCCACGGGAAAGAACCCCGTGACCATCGTTGCCAGGGCGAGGTTGATCGCGAAGTACACGGTGAACTGGTCACGAGGACGACCGTGACGCTCGCTGTCGGGGATCGGTTCGATGCCGTAAGGCTCGACCTTGACCACCGCGTCGCTGTACACAGCGTCGCCGGACAAGGCATCTGTTTGCTGCTCCATCACGACCTGCTCTCTCTGGGCGCGCCAGGCGCCTTCCTCGAAGCTTTTACTTGGGAACTGAGACAGTGGTCAGGGACTTCATCAAGTCCTTGACTCGGTCGAGATACGCGTCGACGTCCATGGCGGGGTCGACGACGGACTGGAGGGGACCGCCCTCCAACAGGCTGAGCGCTATTGCGACGTTGATACGACGGTCCGGATCCTGAAACCAGTGCTCGTCATAGCCGAGGGCCTGGCGAATCTGGTCCCGGTAGAGGCCGAAGTGCTCGTGCATGCGCACAGCGTCCTCGCGAGACCCACCGGCAGCCTGGACCCAGAAGTCATAGAACACACGAAGCATCCCGCGACCGTCGCTGTCGCACAGCATCCGCTGGAACAACAGCAATGCATCCAGTTTCTCGGCGGGAGTATCGCCACTTGGTGCCTGACGGCCGGTCGGCACGATCCGCAGTTCCGCAAGGGCAGCCAGCAGCCAATCCGAGAGGGCCTGCAGAAGATTTGCCTTCGAGACGAAGTGGTAGTGGATCGTGGCCGAACTGACACCGGCGACTTTCGCAATGAGAGGCATCCTCAGGGCCGACAGCGTGCGCTCACGCACAACCTTGAATGTCGCCTCGAGGATCCGCTCCTGCGGGGAAGACTCGACATCGTCGTGTCTTTCCGCCAGCACGCCGACACCCACCGAGCCTCCCGATTAACTAGTTAGTCAGTGGGTGGTAGCAGGAAAGTAGAGAGCGGGCGACGAGCTGTCAAGCATCTGACGCAAATAGTCGACCGCCGGTCCGAAGCCCTCCTTCCCTCGCCCGGGCGATGCGGTCCGTCGCCATATCCGGCCGTTAGTGATCCGCAATTTCGCGAAGAGTGGAAGCTCGGCTCCGGCGTTTGCGTCGGCGACAGAGCCTGTCGGCGAACCGGGCGAAGCGACCCTGGGAGGCGCGGCGGTAGTGGCCCGCTGAGTCCGTGCCGGTGCCGCAGGACCCCGATCTGCTCCGCGTCCGGGCTGGTCGTCGACGGGATCGATGCCAGCCGCGGTCAGGTTCTGGCGCCGGACCTCGCACACCGCGTCAGCCAGTCGGCGACCAGCCTCACGTTGTCCCGAATCCGACCAAGCCGCGCAGATTTGTGAGGTCGGAGCGAGCGGCCGGAGTTGCTTCGAGCGCCATGAGGGCGCAACGGATGTCAGCAATACGCGACAGCTATTGCGGCCACCTGCTCTGACGATTCGCTGCGGATGACGCAGCCGTGAGCTCGTTGAGCCGCGCGATCACTGCTTCGCGGGTGGTGTCATCCAGGTCGTACAGTTCCAGCATTTCCGCAAGCCACAGTCCGTCGGCGGCGAGCCAGGCCACGGCAGCATCAATGTCATCCCGCCCCTGGATGGCTCGGTTCCACAACGGCCGGGCGCGCTGCCGAAACAGGTCCAGCAGCGAAGGTTGCAGCAGGCTGGCAGTCAGTACGGCGCTCCACAGACGCGCCCGTTTTCCCATCTCCGCTGAGGTCGCGACGTAGGCCGCGGCGATGCGGCCGTTCACCTCTGGATCGACTCCAGCCCGCTTGGTGACCAGACCGTAGTAGCGGTCGACGATCCACTCCACCATGGCGGTCAGCAACGCGGCCTTGTTCGGGAAGTGGTGGAGGAGTCCGCCCTTGCTCACCCCCGCGCGCGCGGCGACGGCTTCCAAAGTGATCGACAGGACCCCGCTGCGCTCGGCGAGTGCAGCAGTGGCCTCGAGCAGTTGTTGCCGGCGGCCGGGCATGGCCGAAGTGTACGAATGGAGACCATTGCAACCAAACCGTCCGGACGGTACGGTCCGCTCGCCTCGAGCACGCGCTCACGCTGAACGAGGACAAGGACGAGCTGGGGACATGGCGCCGAAGAAAACCCGATCGGGAACGGTTTTCACTGGTCCAGTGCCTGACCGCGATCGTGGTGGGAACAGGGGAGACGGCGCAATGACGTTGCACGAATGGGCGTCGGCGCCTGTCCTGGGACGTGAGTTGCTGGGGGTGGACGTCTACCACGACGTCGCCGTCCCCATGCGCGACGGTGTGCACCTGTCGGCAGATGTCTACGTCCCCGAAGGAGCGCCCGTCCCCGCGCTGCTTCTGCGTACGCCGTACAACAAGCGCATCGGAGAGGTGGAGGGGTACGCCCATCCGTCCTGGTACGCCCGGCAAGGCTTCGTCGTCGTCGTGCAGGACGTCCGTGGCACCTACAACTCGGGAGGCGAGTTGCGTCCCTTCCACCAGGAGGCCGCGGACGGCTACGACACGATCGAATGGGTCGCGGCGCAGCCGTGGTGCGACGGACAGGTGGGCACCTACGGATTCTCCTACCCGGGTGCGACCCAGATGCTCGCCGCCGGTGAGGCGCCCCCCAGCCTCAAGGCGATGGTGCCTGCCATGACCGGGTCGAGCTACCACGAGGGCTGGACCTACCACGGCGGGGCACTCCAGCTCGCCTTCGTGCTCAGCTGGGCCACGGGTCTCGGCCGCGACCAGGCGGTACGCGCCGGCGACGCGGAAGCGGTGGACGCCTTCGACGCTCTGCTCCGCTCGCCCCAGGAGGTGTTTGCCCGCCTTCCGGTGCGCGAGGCCCTTCCTCCCGAGTTGCTGCGCTACGCGCCCTTTCTCACCGAGTGGCTGGACCACCCCGACTACGACGAGTACTGGCGCGCGGTCGCACCCAAGGAGCGCTACGACGCCATGGGCGCACCGGCTCTGCACGTGGCCGGGTGGTACGACGTCTTCCCCGAGGGGACACTCGAGAACTTCGCTGCCCTGAAGGCACGCGGCGAGGCGCCCCAGTCGCTCATCGTCGGCCCCTGGTACCACATGCCGTGGACGTCCACCGTGGGCGAGATCGGCTTCGGCGCCGAGGCACGCAACCTCGTCGATGAGGCACAGGTCCGCTTCTTCCGGCGCACGCTGTTGGGCGAGAAGTCCGGCCCCGAACCGGCAGTACGGCTCTTCGTCATGGGCGAGAACCACTGGCGGAGCTTCGAGACGTGGCCGCCGGAGTCTGCCGAGCTCCGTCTGCACCTGCGCAGCGACGGACGGGCGGGCTCGCTCAACGGCACCGGGGCACTCTCCACCGACCCGCCGGCGCTGCACGAGAGCCCGGATGTCTGGCCGTCAGACCCGAACATCCCGGTCCTGAGTCTTGGGGGGCGCAGCGCCTCCTCGGCCTACCTGACCCCGATGGGCGCCTACGACCAGCAGTCAGAGGAAGGGCGCAACGACGTCCTCGTCTTCACCTCCGAGCCGTTGACAGAGCCGCTCACGGTGATCGGCGTGCCGGTCGCGCACATCTTCGCCGCCGCGGACAGCCCGAGCTGCGACATCGTCACGAGGCTCGTCGACGTACACCCGGACGGCACGGCCATCAACGTCTCGGACGGCAACGTACGGGTCTGCTGGAACCAGACCGGCGTGCGTGAGTTCGAGATCGCGATGTCGCCGACCGCGATCACGTTCGACACGGGGCACGCCGTGCGCCTCGAGGTCGCGGGAACGAGCTTTCCGGTCCTCGACCGCAACCCGGGAACCCGGATGCCGGCCGTGAATGCCCGGGCGCACGAACTCCGCGCGGTCACCCAGGTCGTCTTCCATGACTGCGAGCGACCCTCATCGGTCAGGCTGCCGATAGTCCGGTGACCTCCACTTCCACCGAACTTGCGAGCGACCGCGATCTCGAGTGCGACACGAGGCCGCGGACCCCGTCTCCGTCACCACGCACCACGACAAGGTTGCCGCGGCAGGAACACCCTGCCGCGGCAACCCAGTACGACGCCTCTCCCCGGCCAGGACAGGACTTGGCCTCGGCCTCGGCCTCATAGGCGGCTCGGACCAAGTGGGCCGTGGGGCGCGCGTCGCCGAGCGGTCGGGTCTGCTCGAGGGTGTTCGCCACGTCGAGCACCTTCTGCTCCCCGAGCGCTGGGCCGATCACCTGCATGCCGACGACGGCCGCGCGCAGTTGCCGGATGTGGGTCCAGTACTCCGCCAGTGCCGCGCGGTCCTCTTTGGGTACGTTGAGGCCACGCCGGGCGACCAGGTGGAGGACGACGTCCGCCCCGGGATCGGCCGGGCCGTTCCCCGGGCCCGTGGACGGCCCGGCCGTCATGCCGTCGGAGGTCACTCGTGGCCCCCGGAGGCTCGGAGGGCCTCCATGGCCGTGGTCTTCGACCGCAGATAGAGGAAGTAGTAGGCCAGACCGGCGGCGTAGATGACGGCGACGATGATCAGGTCACGCGTGGACTGCTGGCTCAGCGCCAGCGCGGCACCGACGATCGCCAACAGCGGAGGCAGCGGGAAGAGCGGCATGCGGAACGGCCGGTGCGTGCCCCTGTCCCGGATCCGGCTGACGATGACCGTCACGCCCACGAAGACGTAGATGGCGATGGTCAGCACACGAACGTGACCACGGCGACGATGTCGGACAGGAAGCACAGCACCGTGGCGAAGAACCCGACGACCAAGGTGGCGATGCGTTCGGCCTTTGGCTCGCTCGGGAGGAGCGCCAAGCACTGATCCGGTCGGTCCATCGCGGCGATAGCCCACTGGGCGGTGGCGACCGCATCGGGGTGAACCGTCCCGGGGTTTCATGCCGCCTTCCGGTGTGAGGACCGGCGGTTCCTTGAGCCCTCATGCCCCCACACCCGCTCGCCCGAGAGCAAGCCAGGGCCCCGTCCATCGGTGGATCGAGGCTCAGGTGGGTTCGTCCAGGAGTCCGGGGGGTGCGGAGTCGAGCATGGCCAGGATCGCGCCGGCGAGCTCCCGGGCGGCGGCAGGGTCGAGTTCGACGGCGACCCGTTCGGCGCCGCGCTTGGAGTTGCGGAAGTCGATGTTGAGCGTGTGGGTGGCCGGGGCGTCGACCGGGTGGTCGAGGTAGACGGTGGCGCCGTTGAGCGGGAACCAGCCGGCGGCCCCTTTTCCCGAGCCGCTGATCGGTACGTTCGTGGTCTGGTAGGTGCACATGGCTCAGCCCGCCAGGTACCGGCCGTAGAAGGACCAGATCTCCTGCCAGCCTTCCTTGGCTGCCTGCGGTCGGTGGCTGGGTCGGTCAGTGGCGAAGAAGCCGTGGCCGGCGTCTTCGTAGGTGTGGAACTCGTAGGTCTTGCCGGCCTCCTTCAGCAACCGCTCGAGTTCGGCGACGTGTTCGGGCGAGGGGTATTTGTCCTCCGCGCCGAAGAGACCGAGCAGGGGGCAGCGGAGGTCGCCGACCCGGTCCTCCAGTGGGGCGACCTGCAGCGGGAAGCCCTCCGGCGGGGTGCCGGTGACGAAGGCGCCGTAGCAGTCGACGGCGGCGTCCAGATCGAGGCTGACGGCGGCGAGGAAGGACTGCCGCCCGCCCGAGCAGTAGCCGATGGTGCCGACCTTGCCGTTCGAGGCGGGCAGCGAGCGCAGGTGCGCCGCGGCCCCCGCCACATCGCCGAGCAGTCGCTCGTCGGGCACCCCGCCGTTGGCGCGGGCCACGGCCGCGGCGTCGTCCGGATCGGCCCCCGGCGCCTCGCGGCTGTAGAGGTTCGGGCAGATCGCCAGATACCCGTGCGCGGCGAAGCGCCGGGTGATCTCCAGCGTGCCCTCGTCGTAGCCGGGCATGTGGTGGATGACGATCACCCCGCCCCGCGGCCCGCCGTCCAGCGGCTGGGCCAGGTAGGCCTCGATCTCATCGCCCCCGGCACCCTGGATGTGCACCGTCTCGGCGTGCAGGTCCCCGATCACAGAACTCCTCCAACTCGGCACCGGCCCGCCGACCGGGCCGGACACCCCCAGCCAAGCACGCGCACCTGAAGGCCATC
>JAODNN010000195.1 GCA_025465355.1 Blastococcus sp.
CTACTCATCCTCGACGAGGCCACCTCAGCCCTAGACATCGAAGACCGGGAGCATCTGTTCGCGACGATGCGGCGCTACACCGGAGAAGGGCGGTCGGTGCTCTACATCTCGCATCGCATGGACGAGATCGAGGATCTCGCGGCGAAGGTCACTGTCCTCCGCTCCGGTCGGACGGTAGGGCTGCTGGAAGGTCCGGAAATCTCGCGCGCGGCGATCCTGCGGCTCATGTCGCCGCCGAGCCAGGAGGCGCGGGCCCGGGTGGACCGCGCGCAGACTTCCGCGAGCGGCGGCGAGCCGTCCGCGCCGGTTCTCACCGCCCGGGGCATCCGGTTGACGTCGGCCGCGTCCCCGTTCGACCTCGACCTCGGCCGTGGCGAGGTGCTGGGCCTGGCCGGCCTGGAAGGGCACGGTCAGGTTTCGTTTCTGCGCTGCCTCGCAGGCTGGGAGCGCCCACACGCCGGCGACGTCGAGGCGACCGATGGGAACGAGCGTCCGCGGGTGATCCCGACGGCGCGGGCGGCGCTGCGCAACGGGATCGCCTATGTCCCGGGCGATCGCAAGGCCGAGGGCATATTCGCAGCGCTGTCTGTTCTGGACAACCTGACGATGCCCAGCCTGGGTCGGTACACGACTGCCGGACTCCTCAACCTCCGCCGTGAGCGCAAGGCTGCACAGCAGTCGGTCGAGGAACTTCGCGTTAGGACCCGCGGGCTTGACGTGCCAGTGGAGAGCCTCAGCGGCGGCAACCAGCAGAAGGTGGTGCTGGCGCGCTGGATCGCCACTCGCCCGCGGGTCCTCCTGCTCGAGGATCCCATGCGGGGCGTCGACGTGACGTCGAAGGCCGAGATCATGGCCGTGCTTTCCGATCTCGTGGCCGAGGGGGTATCGCTCGTCCTCCTGTCGACCGAGGTAGAGGAGCTTGTGGACTTCTGCAGCCGCGTCGCGGTCTTCCGGGACCAGAATCTGTCGACGGTCATCCACCGTTCAGACCTCACGGAACAGGCGCTCGTGTCAGCCATGCTGGGAGCAGGAGACATCCGATGAACCTTGGAGCTCGCGTACGTCACCGCCTCTACGGAAGCGCGTACGCCCTCCCGGTGCTGGTGGCCGTGATCGTGCTGTTCGCCCTCAACGGGATCGTGGACGGCAGGTTCTTCGCCCCCGACAACTGGGCTCCGACGGTCGGCGGTGCCGCCGTTGTGATCATCCGGGCGATGGCGCAGGCGCTGGCGGTGCTGTCCGGCCGGGCAGGGGTCGACCTGTCGGTCGGTCCTCTCGCCGGCCTGGTCAACGCCGTCGTCGTCGTGGAGATCGTCGGGCGGGGGATCACCTCACCGCTGGTGATCATTGCGGTGGCACTCGGCGTAGGCCTGCTGTCCGGTGCCCTCAATGGCTTCCTCGTTGCCTACCTGCGGGTGCCCGCCATCGTCGCCACGCTGGGCACCTACCTGGCCTACCTGGGGCTCACGCTCGAGCTACTGCCCACCCCCGGTGGCTCCGTCCCCGTCTGGCTGGCCCAATTGGCCGGCAACTTCGGCCCGGTGCCAGGGATGCTATTTCTCATCCTGGCGGTGCTCCTGGCGTGGGTCCTGCTGACGACCACCGCCTACCGGCGGAACCTGTTCGCAGTGGGCGATGACGAGCGGGCGGCGTACACGGCTGGCGTCGACGTGGCCATGACGCGCTTTGTGGCCTACTGCGCGACCGGTGTGGTCGCCGCCGTGGGAGGTCTGGCGCTTACCGCGCTGCTCCGCTCCGGCGATCCGGGCGTTTCCTCCGTCTACACCCTCCAGTCGATCGCCGCGGTCGGTCTTGGAGGTATCGCGCTCACCGGCGGTCGCGGGGGTCTCCTCGGTGCCGGGCTCGGTGGGGCGGCGCTGTTCCTCGTCCAGAATCTGCTCAGCCTGGCCCACGTGGGGCTCAACGCCCTTCAGGTGGCATACGGCGCGATCCTGCTGCTCGCCATCGCCCTGAACAGTGTCGCGTCGTTGCTCCGCCGCCGTCGTAAGGATGCTGCTGCCTTGCCGACAGTGGCGGAGCCCGACCTGGTACAGGCGGCTGCCTAGAGCCGTCTGTGCCGGTCCAGCGCACCCGGCCTGCCTCGCCCACGCCCAGACCTACGACGAGCCCTCGGGCATGTGGGGCGGCCTGACCCCAACCCGACGAGTCAACCGAAGTGGGGCAGTCCCCTTCGCTCGGGAGACGGGCCGGTGAACCGCGGAGTGCTCTGCGAGTTCATCGCCGTTCAATAAGTAAAAGCGGCGGCGACGTTGCTGCGGTACCCAGCTCGTCGGCGAGCGCGCGGACGCGGGTGATGCTTTCGCAGCCGACGCCCACCGGGGCGTCACCGAGCGCGCGGGACCCCGTCGAGACGTGCACGCCGAGCTGTTCCGCGAGGGCGGCAAGCGTCCCGGCACCAGGGCGCGGTCCCGGGTGTCTGATCGGCATGTCGGAGATGTGCCGCAGCCGTGCGTCGGGGAGGGGCGTCGGCTACGGGGCGGCGGCCGAGGATCCGCGGAGCTTCAGCGCGAGCTGGGTCATCGCGGGACGCTCCAGCTCCACTTGCCCGGGCCGCAGCCGGTGGAGGAGCAGTTCCACGGCGCTGCGCCCGAGCTCGGCCGCGGGGATGGCCACCGTGGTGAGTTCCGGGTCCAGCATCCGGGCGAACTCGATGTCGTCGAAACCGATCACCGAC
>JAODNN010000044.1 GCA_025465355.1 Blastococcus sp.
GGGGCGGTCACCGCCGAACAGGTCGCCGTGATCGCGGTGGTCGTGAAGCCTGAGCACGTGGCCGCGGCGGCCGCGCAGGGCGTCGACCCGGCAGGGGTGGACACCGCGCTGGCCGAGGTCGCGGTCACCCGGGCGTATGCCGATCTCCGTCGGGTGGTCGGCCACTACCTGGCTCGACTCGACCCCGACGGTCCGGAGCCGGACCCGACCGACGGCCGGATGTTGAGCGTCTTCCAGCACGACGACGGCCGCGTGAGTGGCCGCTTCGAACTCGACGCCGTCGGTGGGGAGAAGCTCCTCGCCGGGCTCGAGTCGATGGTGCAGGCCAACCGCCCCGCGGGGGACATGAGAACCCGTGCCCAACAGCAGGCTGATGCGCTCGTCCAGCTGATGGACAACCAGCTCGCGTCGGGAAACCTGCCGTTCCTTCGCTCGGTGAAGCCCCAGCTGCTGGTGATGATCCGCGACGAGGACCTGCTCGACCCTGCCGCCGGCGCCGGGGCCGCGACGACGGGGTCCGGCACGATGCTGTCCGCGGCCAAGGCGAGGTGGAGCACCTGCGACGGCGAGGTCAGACGCGTCGTGCTCGACTCCGAGGGCCGCCCGATGAACATGGGCCGCACCCACCGGCTGGTCCCACCGCACATCCGCAAGCTGGTCGAACTCCGAGACGGCGGCTGCGTCTTCGCCGGATGCGGAGCCCCGACATTCTGGTGCGACGCTCATCATCTTCTCGAATGGGAGTTCGGCGGGGAGACCTCGGAAGAGAACTCGGCGCTCGTGTGCGAACGGCACCACACCAAGGTCCACCACGGCTTCCGGATCGACCGAGATCCTCACGGCCGATGGCACACCTACCGGCCCGACGGCACCGAGATCCTCATCTCCCCATCCTTGAGGACGGATGGGGCCGGTCCACCACGTGAGGCGCGGCGCCCTTGTGCGGAAATGTCGCTCGTCCCGGCATAGCTGCCCGGCCTCCCCGCGGCGGGGGTCGGGAATGATCGAGGCAATCGCCCGACGAAGGAGCCCTCGCATGCCGCCACCCGGAACGCCGCTGCAGAAGCTCGGTTTCCTGACGATCGGCTCGTTCGACGGTGCCGACCCTCGCGCCGGCCACGAGACGACGCTCGACGTCATCAGGCTCGGTGAGCAGCTCGGCTACGACAGCGCATGGGTGCGCCACCGGCACCTGCAGTACGGGATCTCCTCGCCCGTCGCCGTGCTGGCGGCAGCGACTCAGCACACCAGCCGGATCGAACTCGGCACCGCCGTCATCCCGCTCGGCTGGGAGAACCCTCTGCGGCTGGCCGAGGACCTCGCCACGGTCGACGTCCTCTCCGGCGGACGGCTGAATCCGGGCGTCAGTGTCGGGCCGCCGATGCACTGGGACGACGTCAAGGCGGCCCTCTATCCCGACACCGCCGACATCGAGGACTTCAGCTACGAACGCGTCTCCCGGCTGGTCCGGCTGATCCGCGGCGAGCGGGCCAGCGGCTTCCGTGGCCGCGAGGGGATCGAGGAGTGGTCCGACCGAGTGGAGCCGCACTCGCCGGGGCTGCAGCACCGCCTGTGGTACGGCGGCGGCAGCCTCCGCTCGGCCGAATGGGCCGGCGCCCAGGGCATGAACTTCCTGTCCAGCAACGTGGTCAGGGCGGAGCAGTCCCAGGAGTTCGCCGAGATCCAGGCCTCCCACCTCCAGACCTTCCGAAAGCACTCCCCGGCGGGGGCCGCCGCCCGTGCCTCGCAGGGGCTGGTCGTCATCCCCACCGACACCGCGACGGACGAGCAGCGCGCCAAGTACGCGGCCTACGTCGAGGCCCGCTCGGACCGCGTCGGCATCCCGCAGGGGCCTGGCAAGCTGCTCTTCGCCCAGGACCTGCTCGGAACCTCCGAGCAGATCGCCGAGGCGCTCTATGCGCACGCCGGCTTCCGCGAGGTGAGCGAGGTCGTCTTCGCGCTGCCGTTCAGCTTCGAGCACGAGGACTACGTGCAGATGCTCACCGACATCGCGACCAGGCTCGGCCCGGCGCTCGGATGGCAGTCGGCGCCAGTCGGCTGAGGTCGGCCGACGGCGGGGTCCCGTACGAGGGCGGCGTTCCGGACGGGTGGGCACCGTATTGCGAGCTCGGTCGGCGGCGTGAAGGGTCGGACGGGTACGACAGCACGCCGACGATCGGGAGGAGCGCGACATGGATGTCGGAGGGCTCGGCGACAAGGCGAAGGAATTCCTGGACAGCGAGCAGGGTGAGCAGCGCAGCGACCAGGCACTCGACAAGGCGGCGGACTTCGCCGATGAGAAGACCGGCAACAAGTACGACCAGCAGATCGACAAGGGCCGCGACGTCGCCGACGAGCGGCTCGGCCAGGAGGACGACAGCCAGCCCAACAGCTGAGACGGCCGCCTGTGCGGACGCGGCCGGCGTTCCCGCGGGAACGCCGGCCGTCGTTCCGTCTGCGAACGTCAGCCGACGTGGCGGGTTCTCCCCCACAGAAGTGGGCGCGGGTCAGGTCGATGGACGAGCGAGTCCTTGCACCGCGTTCTCGATCGCCACCCCGTCCTGCTCGACCGTCTCCATGTACAACCGCGCCTCGGCGATCAGTCCGTCGGCGGTCAGCCCCATGATCGTGACGCCGCGCATCTCGAAGGGCGAACCGTC
Source organism: Blastococcus sp. (assembly GCA_025465355.1). GTDB lineage: Bacteria > Actinomycetota > Actinomycetes > Mycobacteriales > Geodermatophilaceae > Blastococcus_B. Next base: position 2,661 of record JAODNN010000044.1, read on the forward strand.
GGTGTGGTGCCCGCGCCAGATCCACTCCGTCCAGGCGGTGGAACCGATCGTGGTGGAGGAGACGACCTCCGCGGTCAGGTCAGGGACATCGCGGAACATGGTGCCCCAGTTGACGGCGACCTGAGCGCGACCACCGAACTCCCGATGGGGATGCGAAGGCTGCTCGCTGCGGTAATCCGGAGCGAACAGACCGGCCATGCCCTGGGCATCGTGCTCGTTCATCTTGTCGCGCAGCTTGGAGATGGTCGCGTTCATCGGCGCTCCCGTCGTCGTCGGGACGGGTCACACAGAGCCACGATGATCGGGTGGCGTCAACAACCTCCGACGCGCGCCGCCTGACGGCGCCGAGGCGGTTGCAGCCCAGAGGCGTTCGGCAGCGCACGGCAACCGCCACCCCCGCAGCCCCGAACGTCAGCCGATGCGGCGGGCGGGGTTGTTGTTGCCGATGTAGGTGCCGGCCGAGATCGGGCGGTCAGCCTCCGGCGCGGCCGGCGGGACCGCCGCCGAGACCCCCGCCACCGAGACCCCCGCCACCGAGACCGCCGCCGCCGAGACCGCCGCCGGGACCGCGGCCCCCGAGCCCGCCTACCGAGCCGGTCGTTGTCGAACTGTCGCTGGTGACGCTCGAGGAGAGGTCGGCCAGCACGACCTGCTGGCCGGGCTGCACGCCGCTGACGATCTGCGTCCGAAGCGGATCCATGAGGCCGACGGTGACGACGGTCGGCTGGAGCGTCCCGTCACGGAGGACCTCCACCACATGCCGCGTGCCACGTGCCCGCACGGCCGAGGTGGGGACGACGACGCCGTCGGTCACCGTGCCGGTGGTCAGTCGCACCGACGCCGTTCCACCCTCGCGGAGACCCGTAACCCGGGCCGGGAGGCCGAGCGTCACCGCATACCCGCTGGCGGTCGGCGTCGCGGCGATGGCGACGACCGTTCCCGACAGCGGTGTCGAGCTGCCGTCCGGGACGATCGAGGCGTGCTGCCCCATCGCGGCCTTCCCGATCGATGCCACCGGAACCGTCGCGCTCACCTGGTACCCGTCGGTCGCCGAGATCACGACGACCGCGGTCGAGGAGCCGGCGGCCACGGTCCGTCCGGGCGCCATTCCGACCGAGACGACCGTCCCGCTGATCGGACTCACCGCGGTGCCCTGGTCGAGGTTCTGCTGGGCGACCGCGACTGCGGCGGTGTCCGCCTCCAGCGCGGCCCGGTAGGCAGCCAGCTGCGTGGCGCTCACCGCGGCAGTCACGCCGGCGGTGGGTGCCGCCGTGGCCGCCTTGGCCGCCGTCGCCGCCTTGGACAGCGCCTGCGACAACGTCGACTGCGCGGAGGACAGCGCCGATTCCTTGGTCGCCAGGGCCTCCTGTGCCGCGAGCAGGGTGGTCTCGGCGGTCAGGCAGGTCTGGGGGGCGGGCGGGGTCGAGCCGGCGCCGGCGGGACGGCAGGCCGCCGTTGCGGCGGTCAGGCCGTCCTTCGCGGTGACGCGTGCGGCGTCGACGTCCTTCTGTGCGGAGACGACCTTCTTCTGCGCGGCGGTGGTGGCGGTCGTGTCGGCGCTGGACGTGGCCGAGTGGCTGCTGCCGGCCGAGGTGGCGCCGCCCTGGCCTCCGCCGGTCGGGGCCGGGAGCTGGCCGTTCTCCGCCGCGGTCAGGGTCTGGCGGGCGGCGGCCTCTAGGGCGCGCGCCTGAGTCAGCCGGGCCTGCAGTGCGGTGAGGTCGAGCTGGGCCACCGTCTGGCCGGCGGTGACGCCGGCGCCGACGGACACGTCCACCGTGGCAACCGTTCCGGCCTGCGCGAAGCCGACGGTGGCCGAGTGCACGGGCACCAGGGTGCCGACCAGGTCGAGAACGCCGGTGACGGAGCCTCGGCCCACGGTCGCGGTGCGGTAGGCGGGCGTGCTGCCGGCCTGCGCGTGGGCGACGGTTCCGAACGCGATCGCGGCGGCAAGGATTGCCCCTCCGACAACGAGCCGGCGGCGGTACCGCCGCCTACACCCCGGCACTCGTGCCTCCAGCGGCCGGGGCCGCTCCGTTCCCGGGGCCCCGGCCGGGCTGAGCGCAGGAGCCCGCCGTCTGCGGCGACAGAGCGACCGACACGGCCGTCACCGGACCGCCCGGGGTCCCTGTCGCCGGTGCGGACCCCGGCGAGCCGGCGCCCGCACCGGCGCCGCTGAACACTCGCGCGCACTCCCCGACGGCGAGACTGGTGGCCGACGCTGCCCTCGTGACCGAGTAGGTGGTGGCGCTCGATGCGACGACGGAGATGGTGGTTCCCGCGCCGCCGCTTCCGGATGTCGTGCCGCCGCTTGCCGCACCGGGGGAGTCGGCTGTGACGACGAAGCCCGACCCGTCGGTGGACGTGACGGTCCCCGCCACGAGGGCGCGGCCGGCCGCACCACCCGGGGCGCCCGACGGGCGCTGTCCGCCGGCATGGCCGCCCCCACCCATTCCGCCGCGGTCGAACCCGCCGCCGGCACCGCGGGCACCGCCGGCACATGACCCGTTCACCGGAGCGCTGACACGGACCGTGCTCGCGTCGACGCTGCCGGTCGAGGCGTCGGAACCGGGGCTCTCCATGACGGCCACGCAGGACCCCGTGGTCACGTCGGCCAGGGTGCCTGGCGCTGTCCGCGTGAAGGCGGTGCCCGTCCCGTAGTCGACCGTCCTGGTCTGGCCGGTCGCCGTCAGCGTGAAGGTGCCGTTTCCGACGGACGCGATCGCCCCGGCGAGGCCGCCGGCCCCGGCGGGCCGGGCGTTGCCGGCTGTACCGGACGCCGCCGCACCGCCGGTCGAGGTGGAGCCGCTGCCGGCGCCGCAACCGGTGAGCAGCACCGCGGCCGCCGCGACGACGGGGACCACACGCAGTGCGAGGGAGGAAGCAGGGACAGGACGGATCACGAGATCTCCATGAGGTGGTGGTGGAGGCGGCGCTCAGTCGCGGCGCAGCGCTTCGATGGGAGTGAGACGGGCGGCCCGGCCGGCGGGGTAGACGCCGAAGAGCAGACCGATGGCCAGGGCGATCGCAACGGCGCCGCCGACGACGAGCGGCGAGACACTCACCGGTGAGCCGATCAGACCCGGGAGCAGAGCGGCTCCGCCGATGCCCAGGGCGGCGCCGCCGACGCCGCCCAGCAGCCCGAGCACGCTGGCCTCGACCAGGAACTGCCGGCGGATCAGCCGGGGCGCGGCGCCGAGCGCCTTCCGCAGACCGATCTCGCGGATCCGCTCGCTGACCGATACCAGCATGATGTTCATGACGCCGATGCCACCGACGAGCAGCGAGAGGGCGGCGACGCCGGCCAGCAGGACGGTGAGGGTCTTGCTCACCGAACTGGCAGTCGTCACGAGGGACTCCTGACTCGTGATCGAGAAGTCCGCCGTCGTGACCCCGTGCAGGTTCAGCAACTCCGTGCGCGCTTCCTGGTAGGCGGCCGGCAGGGCCGAGGCGGAGGTCGCCGACACGTAGATGCTCTGCGCGGAGGTGCGCGTGCTGCCGCCCAGGATTCGCTGGGCTGCGGTCGTCTGCGGCACGATGGCCTGGTCGTCGAGCGAGGCCGACCCACCGGCCGACCCGGCACTCGCGAGCACGCCGACCACTGTCAACTGCACGCTTCCGACGGTCACCGTCTGACCCAGCGGGTCGCGGACGCCGAAGAGCTCGGAGGCCGTCGTCGGGCCCAGGACGACGACCGGCGCCACCTGGTCGAGGTCGCTCTGGCCCAGGATGCGGCCCTCGAGCAGCGTGCGGCCGCGGACGCGCTGCCACGCGGGGGCGGTGCCGACGACTGTCGTCGTCCAGTTGGTGCTGGCCGCGGTGAGCGGTTCGGAGGCCTGGCTCACCGGGGCGACCGCGGCGATGTCGGGTGCAACCACCCGCGAGGCCAGCGCGCGGGCGTCTGCCAGGGTGAGCGTCGATGCCGAACCGAGGCCACCACGGACACCGCCGGCGCCCGTACTGCTCCCGGGAGTGATCACCAGCAGGTTGGTGCCGAGGGCATTGATCTGGCCGGCCACCTGCTTCTGCGCGCCCTGGCCGAGACCCACGGTCAGGATCACCGCGGCGATCCCGATGAGGATGCCCAGGGTGGTGAGCAGCGAGCGCATGCGGTGGGCGGTCACCGCCTGCAGCGCGAAGCGGAACGTCTCGGTGAACCTCACTCCGGGCCCTCCCGATGTTCCTCGAGCAGGCCGTCGCGGATGTGCACGATCCGCCCCGCGGCCTGGGCCACGTCGGCCTCGTGCGTGATCAGGACGATCGTGCTGCCGGCCGCCGACAGCTCGGCGAGCAGGCCGAGCACGTCCTCCGTGGAGGAGCTGTCGAGGTTTCCGGTCGGCTCGTCGGCCAGGAGGAGGGCGGGTTCGGTGACGAGCGCCCGCGCCACGGCGACGCGTTGTTGCTGGCCTCCGGAGAGCTCCGACGGGCGGTGGTCCGCGCGGTCGGCCAGGCCGACGTGGTCGAGTGCCGCCAGCGCCCGCGCGCGCCGCTCGGTGCGGCCGAGGCCGGCGTAGATCAGCGGCAGCTCGACGTTCCGCCAGGCGGGAAGGGCCGACAGCAGGTGGAACTGCTGGAACACGAACCCGATCCGCCGGTTGCGGATGTGCGCGAGCTCCTCCTCGTCCATCGTGCCGACGTCCTCGCCGGCGAGCCGGTAGGTGCCGCCGGTCGGCACGTCGAGGCAGCCGAGGATGTTCATCAATGTCGACTTGCCGGAACCCGACGGGCCCATGATCGCGAGGTAGGCGCCCGGCTCGACGAGGAGGTCGATGCCGCGCAGTGCCGCCACCTCCAAGGAGCCGCCGTCGTAGACCTTGCGGACGTCGGTCAGCTCTATGACCGGTTCGCTGTCGCGTGCCGGATGCATGGCGCGAGTCGAGGCTCGGAGCTCGGTCACCGGTCAGTTCCCTCCGCCGGCAGGCCCACCCGCGGGGGCGCCTCCGCCACCGAAGCCCCCGCCTCCGAACCCACCGCCTCCGAACCCACCGCCCCCGAAGCCGCCCGTCCTCGCGCCGGTCCCGGTGCCCGTCCGGCCGGTGCCGGATGTCCCCGCCGGCGCCGTCGCCTGCACGGTCGTGACCACCACCTTCTCCCCGGCGGTCAGCCCGCCGGTGATCTGGACCTGGCCGGCCGCGGCCAGACCCGTGCTGACGGTCCGGGTGGTGCGGGTGCCGTTGCGGTCGACCATCACGGTGGTCCCCGACGACGTCCGGTGGAGTGCGGCGACCGGTACGACGAGCGCATCGGGAACGGTCTTCGTGACCATGACGACGGTGACGGTGGAGCCGGGGTAGATGCCGGTCGGCGACCCGTTGACCGTGAGGACGACGGGGAAGCTGGCGACCCCCGAGGTACTGGTCGCGACCATGCCCACGCTGCTGACCGTGGCCGAGGTGGTGCTGCCGCCGGGGAGGGAGACGCCGGCCGTGGCACCGGTCGCGAGCTGGCCGACCTGCGTGTCGTCGACGGTCGCGTCGACGACGTAGTGACCGGTGCTGACCACCTCGACCTGTGTGGACGACGAACCGGATGACGCGACTCCCGATGACGAGCCGGACGATGAGCCCCCCGACGACGAGCCGCCGCCGGTCGCGCCACCCCCGCCGCCGGCCGCGGTCCCCGTGCTGCCGAGCTGCTGGCCCACGGTCAGGGTCAGCGCGGAGACGGTCCCGTCGATCGGCGAGGTCAGCGTGGCCTTCGACAGATCGGCCCGGGCCGAGGCGACCGCCGCCTGAGCCGCGGAGACCGAGGTCTCATCGGCGGCCAGCTGCGTGCTGGTCGCCGCGGTGTCGGATGCGACCTTGGCCTGCGCGGTGGCCAGCGTGGAGTTGGCCTGGGCGAGTGCGCTCGCCAGCGGCGCGGAGTCGACGGTGGCCAGCACCTGGCCCGCTTTGACCTTCGTTCCCACGGTGACCGGCACGCTCGTGACCGAGCCGCCGACGGTGAACGACTGGTCGGAGGTCGTGGCGTAGGCGACCGTGCCCGTCGTCGAGACGGTCTGCCGCAGGGTGGTCGTGGTCGCCGCGACCAGTGACGTCGTGGTCGTCGTCGCCGGGGAGGGGCCCGACCGGGTCGCGGCCCAGGCCGCCGTCGCGCCACCTCCGACGAGGACGACGAGGCCGCCGACGACGAGCCATCTCCGCGCAGACCATCTCCAGCGGGGGAACGACACGGGCACGGGCGGCCTTTCCGAAGAGATCCCGGACGCGCTCCCGGGCTACGGAGGTAGCCTCCTTAAACACCCTGGCAATGCCGTGTCATCTTCTTAAGAAGTCACCCTGTATCACCGGGCGACTACGGAACGCCGCCGAACCGTCGAGCCGCGACCTCAGTTGCCCTTGACGTTGACCACCTGGCGCAGCGTGTGCCGGACCTCCACGAGGTCCGCCGCGTCGGCCATCACCTGGTCGATCGGCTTGTACGCCTCCGGGTGCTCGTCCAGGAACGCGTCCGAGTGACCCCACGCGATCCCCGCCATCCGCGCGTCGAGGTCCTTCCGGCTGAACAGCCGCCGCGCGGCGTTCCGCGAGTGGTTACGGCCGGCACCGTGCGGCGCGGACATCAGCGACGGCACGTTCCCGCGTCCGGCGACGACGTAGGACGCCGTCCCCATCGACCCCGGGATCAGCCCGGGCTCACCCTTCCGCGCCGAGATCGCCCCCTTGCGGGACACCCACACCTCGCGGCCGTAGTGCGTCTCCCGATCGGTGTAGTTGTGGTGGGCGTTCACGACCTCAGCGCGTTCGACGTCCGCTCCGAGGAACCGGCCGAGCTGCTCGACGACGCGGTCCATCATCTCCTCGCGGTTGAGCAGGGCAAACCGCTGCGCCCATCGCAGCGCCTGGATGTAGGCGTCGAACTCCGGCTCACCCTCGACCAGGTAGGCGAGGTCCCGGTCGGGGAGCGTGATGTGCCGCTGAGCGCACTGCTCCTGCGCCACCCGGATGTGCTTCGCGGCCAGCTTGTTGCCCACCCCGCGCGACCCCGAGTGCAGGAACAGCCAGACCCGGTCGGCCTCGTCCAGCGACACCTCGATGAAGTGGTTGCCCGACCCGAGCGAGCCCAGTTGCAGCGGCCAGTTCCCGGTCACCGCGTCGGCCTGCCCGGCACCCGGCGTCGCCCGCAGCTCCTCGACCCGCGGCGCCGCGGTGTCCCGCACCTTCTTGTTGTACCGGCCGGCCGACAGCGGCACCGCCCGCGAGATCTGCTGGTGCAGCAGGTCGAGGTCGCGCCCGGCGAGATCAGCGGCGGTGAACTGCGTGCGCACCGCCATCATCCCGCAACCGATGTCCACCCCGACCGCCGCCGGGATGACCGCGCCGTCGGTCGGGATCACCGACCCCACGGTCGCGCCCTTGCCCAGGTGCGCGTCCGGCATCAGCGCCACGTGCGGGTAGATGAACGGCATCGACGCGGTGCGCAGTGCCTGCTCGCGGGTGCTCTCCTCCAGGATCGACGCCCAGCTGAGCAGGCGATCGTTGATCTTCTCCATGGTCCTTCCGATTCTCGGTAGCCCAGGGGTCCTGCGCAGCCGCAGCAGTCAACCCCCGCCCGCCTCGAACCGCACCTGCTTTACCGCGGCCCAGGTCGATGCGGGAGGGTGTGCCCGTGCCGAGAACCAGCGCGGGACTCCTGCTCTATCGACTCGCCCCCGGCGTCTGCGAGGTACTCGTCGGGCACATGGGCGGCCCGTTCTGGGCCAAGAAGGACGCCGGCGCATGGTCGATCCCCAAAGGCGAGTATGAGTCCGGCGAGGTCCCTTTCGACGTCGCCAAGCGGGAGTTCGAGGAGGAGCTGGGCACACCCGTCCCGGCCACGGAGTTCATCGCCCTCGGCGAGATGCGCGTGACCAGCGGCAAGCTGCTCACCGTCTGGGCCGCCGAAGGAGACCTGGACGCCGAGTCGTCGGTCAGCAACACCTTCGAGCTGGAATGGCCACCGAAGTCCGGCCGCATCCAGCAGTTCCCCGAGATCGACCGCAGCGCCTGGCTCCCGGTGCCCGACGCACGCATCGCGCTGGTCGCCGGTCAGGTGCCGTTCCTCGACCGGTTGATGGGCCACCTCGCCCACGAGGACGCCGGGGGCGACGGCGGCGCTCACGGGTAGCGGAAGCAGTGGGGAGCGCTGGGATTGACGTCGGCGTTGTACGGGCACGTAGCTGGCGATCACACAGAGGAGGCAGGCATGGGACTGTTCAGAAAAGTCTTGGCGTCGGGCATCGCGGCGAAGGTCATCCAGGAGGCCAGCAAGCCGGAGAACCAGGCGAAGATCAAGAAGGCGATTGCCGACTTCCAGGCCAAGCGTGGTGGCCAGAGCGGTCGCGCCCGCGGCACCGGGAACTACTGACGGCCCGACAGCACAGACGAGCGCCCCCTCTCCTGGATACCCGGGGGCAGGGGGCGCCGTCGTCCCCTAGGTTTCTCGATCGTGAGCTATGCACCTGATCTGGAGACCTCGCTGCGCTGGTGGTCCGACGGCGAGCTGGTCGTCGCCGGCCGCGTCGGCGACCTGACCGACGACGACCTGGCCGCCCCCTCCGCCTTGCCGGGCTGGTCGCGGGCGCACGTCGTCGCGCACCTGGCCCGAAACGCCGATGCTCTGATCAATCTGCTCACCTGGGCGCGGACCGGTGTCGAGACGCCGATGTACCCCTCGCAGGAAGCCCGCGACAACGGCATCGCCGCGACGGTGACACTGCCGCCGGCAGAGCTCCGCGCGGACCACGCCGAGGCGTGCGCCCGGCTGGCCGCCGCGATCGAGACGTTCCCCGGCGAGGCGTGGAGCGAGGAGGTGCGTACTCGGCAGGGGGCCGCCTTGCCGGCGAGTCAGGTGCCGTGGATGCGTGCCAAGGAGGTGTGGGTGCACGGCGTCGACCTCAGTGCCGGACTGACCTTCGCCGACGCGCCGGCCGGCTTCTGCACCGCGCTGGTGGACGACGTCCTGGGTGTCTTCGCCGGCCGGGACCAGGCGCCGGACGTGACCATCCTGGCGACCGACGTCGACCGCACCTGGGGTTCGGGCGGCCCGACGGTTCAGGGGCCGGTGTCCGCCGTGGCGGCGTGGCTGACCCGGTCCGACGCTTCTGGACTGACCGGGGACGTGCCGCAGGCCCCGGTGTGGATCTGACCGGTGTGGATCTGACGTCCGCTGAACGGGACAGTGCCCCGGCCGCGCACGCGGCCGGGGCACCTCGCACGTGTCCGTCAGGCGATGTGCCGGGCCGCGGAGACCGGCATGTAGGCGACCTTCGTGACCTTCACGACGTCACCGGGGGTGGGCGCGTGCACGACCGACCCGTTGCCGATGTAGATCCCGACATGGCTGTTGCCGTAGAAGAACACCAGGTCGCCCGGCCGCAGGTGTGCCGGGCTCACCGGGGCACCCGCGGTCGCCTGCGCACCAGTGACGCGCGGCAGGTTGATCCCGGCGGCCCGGTAGGAGAACTGGGTCAGGCCCGAGCAGTCGAAGGCCCCGGGACCGGCGGCGCCGTAGGCGTAGGGCTTACCTCGCTGCGCCAGCGCAGTGTTGACGGCGACCTGGGCGGCGTGGCTGTGAGCGACGACCGTCTCCGAGGCGGGCGCGGCGACCGGCTCGGCGGCCATGGCGGGCAGGGGAGACAGCACCACGCCGGCGCCGACGAGAGCGGCGATCAGCGAGCGCTTGCCGGGACGGAAGGAACGACGGTTGGTGGACGTGCGGGAAGTCGTCATCGACGACGGATCTCCTGTTCTCCGTGACCGCCTACCGAGTTAGCTGACGGGTTCGGACGGGGAACTCGCCCGGCGCGCACGCGCGCTTCACCCCAGAAACTGCAGTGGGTCCCCGGCCCCGGGATCAGCGCTGTGGCTGATGCCGAGTTCGGCGGTGCCCGGAGGGAGTCACCTCGGGTCGGTGACGAAAGGCCCTAGCCGGGACGCATCGACGGTATGAGCGGTTCCCGGCTCCCCGCCACTTGAGCGCAACCGGTCGAGAGGCTCCCGTTCCGCTCCGCATGCGAGTGGGTCCACCGTGTGACCACCGCGAACGCTGACGAGAGCCTCCCGACACGCCGCGAGCGGTGCTTGAAAAAACAAAGAGCAACCCTCATCATGCGGCGGCGTGGCCCTACGTTGCGTAAGGGCCACGCCCGAACCAGTGATCGAGCCGCGACTCCGTGTGACGGGGGTCAGACAGTCAGCAGCCCTGAGGGCTGCTCGACCAACCGGCCGCGGTCCAGTGCCCAGCCCACCGCCGCCTCGAGCCACGGCGTCACGGTCGGCGTCCGCCGCTTGTAGCCGAACACCGCCGCAGTCTGGGTGAACAGCTCGTCGCGGCGCATCCCGGCCCCGGCCCGGCAGAGCGCGGCCATCGCGTTGGCGACCTCCTCCGGCGCGACGTGCTCGAGCGGCCGGTCCGTGCTCGACATCTGCCGGCGAAACCCGGTCCACGACGCGGCGTCCACGCCGTCGGGCCACAGGTAGTCGTCGACCACGGCCGACGGCGGCAGCAGCGACAGCAGCGCCTCCTTGCGGGACTCCGACACCCGGTTCAACCCGAACGCCCCCACGGTCAGCCGCGCCAGCCGGTCGACGTGGATCGGCCCCTCGGCCTTGATGCCGGCCGTCAGCACCCGGCGCACCACCCGTGCGGCCTTCGCGGCCGGCAGCTCGTCGAGCACCGACTTCTCGCCGGCCACCTTCGGGATCCACGGCACGAACTGGGCCTCGCCGTCGAGCCGCACCGGTCCGGTCGGCTTCCGCGCTGCCCGCGCCGGAGCCGGCCTCGACCCGGCCTTGTCCGCCACCATCTTGGCCACCATCGCCCTGGCGACCGCAGGGGTCGGCACCGGCGCCTCGACCGAGGTCACCGCCGACCGCAGCGCCGCCACGCCCCTGAACGACTCGATCGCCGCCGTCGGCAGCGCGATGGGGGCCGCAACCGAGACCGGGATCTCCTCGACGGCGGCCACGAGCTGGTCCAGCACCGCGGAGGAGTCGGCCAGCCATGACGGCAGCCACACCCGTTCCACCGCGGGCCACCGCAGCAACTCACCGAGCACCTCGACGGGCAGCCCGTCCCGGTCACTGACCGTGCGACGCCGGGCCCATGCCGGCCCGTCCAGCAGCACCGCCATCACCGGGGTCTCCGGGTCGACAGGCCGACTTATCGACAGGTCGACCCGGAACTCCGACAGCCCGACGTCGGTCCGCACGACCAGCCCCCGGGCCCGCAGCGCGGCCGCGATCGACTCCCGGTGCCGGTCGACGACCGACGACGACCGCGAATCCCGCGGCAGCACGTCGGTGCCCTGCTCGGCCATGTCGAGGTATGCCCGCAAATGCTTGATCCCGACCGAGGACGTCTCCTCGGCCCGCAGCTGCTCCGGGTCGAACGACGAGAAGACGACAACCTGCCGCCGCGCGCGGGTGATCGCGACGTTGAGCCGCCGCTCGCCACCTGTCCGGTTCAGCGGCCCGAAGTTCAGCGGCAGCGTGCCGTTCGCCGTGGGGGAGAAGCCGGTCGAGAAGAAGACGACGTCGCGCTCGTCGCCCTGCACGTTCTCCAGGTTCTTGACGAACAGGCCTTCGCCGTCGGACCGGTCCAGCGCCTGCGCCAGGCGGTCGTCGTCCGCGTCACGCAGCAGCGCCTCGATGTAGGCCCGCTGCTGCGCGTTGAAGGTGACGACGCCGATCGACGGTTCGACGTCCTTCGACAGATCGAACCGACGCCGGATCTCGGCCACGATCGCCTTCGCCTCGATCGGGTTGGTCCGCAACAGCCGGCCGGCCCCCGAGCGGTGGAACGTCCCGGGCACCCGAACCAGCGAGACCCCGCGGCCGTCGGGCTCCGACGAGGCCCGGCCGTGGGTCGGCGCCGGGAACGACGACAGCCGGTTCTCGTAGTACTGGGCGTTGGAGAAGGCGATCAGCGACTCGTCCTGGCTGCGGTAGTGCCACGACAGCCACTGCCGCGGCACCCGTGCCTGGACGCACTCGCTGAGGATCGACTCCTCGTCCTCGACCGTCGTCTCCGGGAACTCGGACGCCTCGTCGCCGCCGGACGATGGCTCGGCGAACGACGACGGCGGCATCTGCTTGCTGTCACCCACCACGACCGCGGCCTTCGCGCGACCGAGCGCACCGACCGCGTCGGCCACCCGGATCTGCGATGCCTCGTCGAACACCACGAGGTCGAACAACCCGGCGACCGCCGGGAAGAACCGCGCTACCGAGTCCGGCGACACCAGAACGCACGGCATCACCTGGGTGATCAGCTCGCCGTAAGTGGCCAGCAACGACCGCACTCCGAGCCCGCGGCGCTGCTTGGCCAGCTCGCGCTGCAGCGCGCCGACCTGGCCGGACCCGGATGCCGCGTCGAACGGCCGGGCGCCCAGCACCGCCGCCGGCAGCGCCGACGTGAGGTGCGCGCGCACCGCCCGCGACGCCCCGGTGAACCGGCGGATCGCCTTCTCGTGCGCCTGCGCGTCGAACATGTCCAGCCCGGTGGCGTCCAGCCGCTCGGCCACCGACGCCGCGGCGAGCCCGCGGTCGAACGCCCGGACGGCGTCGTCGGCGGCTACAGCGCCTGTAACGAGCAGCGTGCGTGCGTCGAACAGCCCCGCGTAGCGCAGCGGCTCCAGGGTGTCCAGGAACGAGACCCACCGGCGCAGCGACATCAGCACCGAGCCGTCGGCCCTGCCGGCCTCGGGAGCAGTGACACCACGCTCCGGCCGGGTCATCGACCAGCGCAGCACGAAACCGTCGTCCCCGGCCCACGTCGACAGCTGGTCCGGGCTGCTCCGGCACACCGTCAGCAGCGCCGTCAGCGCGTCCCGGAGGCGGGTCACCGCCGTCCGGGCCGCGAGCGCTGACGGCAGGCCGGAGACGATCAGCCGGCGCAGCGCCACGTGGAAGAGCGACGAGCCGTCGACGGCCGCGCCCGCCTGCCGGAGCCACCGCACCTGGCCGTCGAGCACGCCCGTATCGGTGAACGGGTTCCAGTCCTCCGCCACCGACAGCCCGGGGATCGTGGCCACCCGCTGCGCGATCTGCTGCACCGACGTCTGCACCCGCCACAGCGCCTCGACCAGCGCGGGCACATCCTTCGGCTTCACCGTCGCACCCGGCCGCAGGTGCGCAGCCAACCGGTCGCGCACGGCGATCAGCCGGCGGCGCCGGCCGAACCAGCCCGATGCCGCCGCCGTCTGCGCCATCACGTAGATCTCGGCCAGCGGCAGGCTCAGCGCCTCCGGCCGGCAGACGTCCAACCCCGGGTGGCGGAACGTCGTGAACGCCGCGATCTCGCCCAGCACCGCCGACGTCGCCGCCGTCCAGAGCTCGGTGAAGGTCTCGTCGATGACGTCGAGCCCGATCGGCGGGCCGCTGAGGATGTGCGCCAGCGCGTCCAGCTCCTCGGTGGTCCGCACCCGTCGCAGCACCCCCGACAGCTCCGGGTGGCCGGACACCTCGCGCACCGCGGCGTCCACCTCGGCCGCGGCGGCCTGGGTCGCCGGGACGTCGATCGCGGGGGAGTCGACGAACGCCCACGGGTGCCGCGGCGAGGGCCGGGTGAGGTCGGCGATGTCGGGCAGCAGCGCCAGTGCCCGCCGCACCGCGGTCAGCACCTCGGCCGGCGCGTTCGCCACGAACGGCTCGGGTACCGGCAGCGGCTCGACGTCGGTGCCGGCCGCGAGCTCCGACGTCCGCGCGGAGTACAGCGACAACCCCGCCGCGTTCCCGTCGTGCAGCCGGTCCGCGTACCGGGCCAGCATCCGGCGGGCCGAGCGCAGCGTCTCCGACTCGGCGGCCAGGCCCTCCTCGTCGACGGCGACCGCGTGCTCCAGCGCCAGCCGGATCTGCGCCCGCACCATCGAGGCGCGCGAACCCTTGTCGTGCAGGTCGAGGGCGAACATGCCCATGCCGACCACGTCCAGCCGGCGCGCGACGACGTCCAGGGCCGCCCGTTTCTCGGCCACGAACAGCACCCGCTTGCCGTCCGCGACCGCGCGGGTCAGCAGGTTGGTGATGGTCTGTGACTTGCCGGTGCCGGGCGGTCCCTCGAGTACGAATGTCCGGCCGGCCGAAGCCTCGGCGATCGCCTGCAGCTGCGAGGCGTCGGCCGGCGCGGGCAGCTGGGCGGCGAGGTCGTCGAGGTCGACGAAGCCGGCGGTGTCGCGCACCGGGTCGGTGAACGCCTCGGTCGGTTCGTGGACCAGGTGGGCGACCAGCGGGTTCTCCGTGAAGTCCGACCAGTGCTCGTCGAGGTCCTTCCACAACCGGAACTTGGCGAACTGCAGGATCGCGAGCTCCGCCGTCCCCTCCACCCGGTAGGGCAGGCCGTGACCGACCAGCGCGACCCGCATCGCCTCCAGTGCTGTGTCGAGGTCGAGCCCGGAGCCGTCGGCCGGCTCGGTGAGCGTCGGCACGACCAGGCCGTGCAGCTGGCGCAGCTTCTCCAGCAGGCAGTAGTTCGGCGTGCTCGACCCCGACTCGTCCAGTGCCAGCCGGTAGGAGCCGGTGCGGCCCATCGGCGCGAGGACCACCGGGATCAGCACCAGCGGCGAGCGCAGCGGCCGCCCGTCGAGCTCCCACACCAGCGACCCCAGCGCCAGGTACAGGTTGTTCGCGCCGGTCTCCTCCTGCACCGTCTTCGCCTTGTAGGCGAGGTTGCGCAGCCGGGGGAGGTAGCCGCCGCTGGTGACGTCGGCGTGCATCTCGCGCCGCTCGACCAGCAGCTCGTTCAGCTGCTCTTCCGGCAGCTCCCGGGCGCTGGTGAGCCCGCGCTCACGCTGCACGGCGGCCAGCTGGTCGGCAGGGAGCAGGGTGATCGGCGTCCCGTCGTGGATGAAGTTCTCCAGGATGCCCAGCGACGCGTCGGGCACGGCCAGCGCCAGTCCGGAGCGCTCGGTGTAGTTGATCAGCCGGTTGCGCAGGCTGAGGTCCAGCAGTGCGTTCTTCCACTGCTGCACCCGCGGCGGCGGCTCCGGCCGATTGCTCGGCACGTGTGCCGGAGGCTCCTCGAGCCGCGCTGGGGCGCTGTGCTCGGCCGGCCGGTACTCGACGACCTGCAGGACGCCGGTGGCGTCCCGGGCCCGAGCGGGCAGCGGCAGGACGCCGTCCCGGCGGGCGCGGTGGACGTCGGTGACGCCGAGGATCTTGTCGAGCTCGCCGGCCAGCCAGCGGGCATAGGCGGGGCGGTGCAGATCTGCGCCGGGCTCGCCCATGCTCGTGAGCAGGGTCGTCTCGATCAGTCCGATCAGTCCGAGGTCGACCAGGTTCACCAGCGTGGCGGCGTCCGTGGTCGCGGCGCTCTCGGCGCTGCGCTCCTCGCGCCAGTAGCCCAGGAAGGCGTGTGCTTCCCCCGCCCCCCCACCGGATCCGTCGGCCAACCACAGCAGCGGCCGCAGCCCGGCCTGCTCCAGTGCGGCGGCCAGGACGACGACGGTGTCCAGCGGCGTGCCGACCCGCCAGGTGAGGACGTCGCCCGGCGTGCGCACCTGCTGGCCGAGGTCGGACCAGGAGAGTGGCGGCTCGCTGTACCGGATGCCGCGCCGCTGCAGAACGTCGGCGATCGCACCCACGACCTCGTCGACCCGCTCGGGCGCCGCCGCGTAGCCGACGAGTGCCCCGCTGCCGGTCTTCTGCTCGAGGACGTCGGCCGCCTCGGCCACCAGTGCGGTGATCGCCGGGTGGTTGGGCATGACGTGCGCGGCGAGCATCTCCAGTGCCAGCGGCAGGGGAGTGGCGAGCCATTGCTGGGCGGCGAGTACCTGCACCGGTCGGAGGGCGCTGCCGAGCAGCTCGCCGTCGGACTCCACCTCGACCTCGATGACGCCCGGTCGCTGGCCCTCGACCTGCAGCATCGCCGCCGGATCCATGACCAGGCCGAGGTCGGTGAGCACCGTCGTCCGGCCCTCGTCGAGGTCCACGAGCAGCTCCACGGCCTGCGCGATCGGACCCTCGGCATCCCGGACGGACAGCCGCACGGTGGCGCCCCGCACCGGCCCGCCGTCGCAGGTCAGGGCGAGCCGGGAGACGACCGGGATGCGGTTGTGGGCGAGCGCGTAGCTCAGCACCGGCGTGGACGTGATCTCGAGCGCGACGGCCGTCCGAGGCGCGACGGCGTCGCCCACCTGGATGTCGGCAGTGCTCTCCATGCCACCTGTCTACCGGGTCGGCCGATCGGGGCTCTCCAAGGCCCCTGACAGGAGGGGCAGATGTGACGCATGCGGCCAGGCGATGCGCAGAATCACACGACCGTTGTTTCCGGGCGGTTCCGCGGCGTACAAGACCTGCCGATGCCGACATTCTGGACCGTGCCGCTGCCGGCGAACCGTTCCAGCCGCGTGCGACCGTCCGTGGAGCGACAGGGGAGGACCCATGACCGGCCTGGTGACCGGAATCCTGCTGCTGGTCGGTGCGGGGCTGTTGTTCGCGCTGTACCGGTCGGTCCGGTCCGGGAGGCGATCGCGCGCGGCTGCTGCCCGGCCGTCGGTCCCCGTGCGGTCGCCGCGCATCTCGGTGACGGAGGCCGAGCCCGAGGGCCGGATGGCGTTCGCCGAGCCGGGCATGCGCGGCCGGCTCTTCCAGTACGGCGGCGACGGGCCGGGGTTCGTCCTCGACCCCGACACCCCGTACGCCGTCATCGACATCGAGACGACCGGGTTCTCGCCGGCCAAGGGCGACCGCATCGTCGAGATCGCGATCGCACGGGTCGACGCCTCCGGCCGGATCGAGGACGAGTACGCCACGCTGCTCAACCCGGGCCGGGACGTCGGGCCGGTGTTCATCCACGGCATCTCCAACTCGGAGGTCCGGGACGCGCCGCGCTTCGAGGAGATCGCGGGGGAGTTGCTCGACCGGATGGACCGCGCCGTCGTCGTGGCCCACAACGCGGTCTTCGAAGAGCGCTTCCTCGCCGCCGAGTTCGCGCTGGCCGGGGTGGAGGTGCCGCTCAACCCGGCGCTCTGCTCGCTCTGGCTGGCCCGGCGGACGATGCGCACGCCCAACCACAAGCTGACGTCGCTGGCCCGGGCAGCGGGGCTGGCCACGGTGGGCTCGCACGCGGCGCGCAGCGACGTCCGCACGGTGGCGGCCCTGCTCCCGCAGATGCTCGCGGCCCACGGCCAGCCGCTCCGCTACCTCTCCGGGTTCCGGCCGCTGCCCGTGCTCGACTGCGACCGGCCGCCGGTGACGCGGGCCGAGGAGCTGCGCAAGGGCTCCGACGGCTGGATGGCCTCGCTGATGGCACGGCTGCCGATGTCGGCCGCGGAGGCGTCGGACGTGGGCGCGCAGCGCTACCTCGACAGGCTCGCCGATGCCCTCGAGGACGGTCGGCTCGTGGGGGGCGAGGCCCAGGCGCTGGCCCGGCTCGCCGGCTCGGCCGGCCTGGGCGCCGCGCAGGTGGAGACGCTGCACCGGCGGTACCTCGACTTCATGCTCCGGGCCGCACTCGCCGACGCCATCCTGACGACCGCCGAGCTCCGGAAGCTGAAGACGGCCGCGAGCGCACTCGGGCTGCCCACCTTCTTCGACGAACTGCGTCCGACCTCGCCGCAGACCCTCGCGGCCCGGGCGGTCGCGGTCGACGCCTCGGTGGCCCGGGAGGCCCTGTTCTGCGCTCACTGCCGTCGGGGTGGGCACAACCGCGCCGCCTGCCCGGAGCTGGCGCTGACCGGCGGCTGACCAGCAGCTGACCGGCGGCACCCGCCGCCCCTGGCCCTGCCCTTGGGGTGCTGTGCACGCTGCTGGGGTCCTGCACGACCCCACGAGCGTGCACAAGACCCCTGAAGCGGGCGCTGACACTCCCTCGTACGCCCGATGGCGTGCTCTTCGCTCCCGGACCCCTTCCCAGGGCTCCTGTGCGGGTTAGCGTTCGGGCCGCGTCGCCCACGCCGAGGAGCGAACCGATGAGCACTGCCGGCCTGCCCACGATCTGGGAGCTCGTGGCGGAGGGTGCCGCCGCGCTACCCGAGCCGTTCAGCCGGGCTGCCCTCATCAACTGGGTGAGCGCCCGCCGGCCGGATGTCGGCGTCGCCTCCATCGCCGCACACATCCAGTTCGCCACGTACAACGCGGCGCACACCGGGCACGACCCCTTCGCCGGGCGTGCTCCGCTGCTGTACCGCGTCGACCGGGGGCTCTACCGCCGGTTCCGGCCGCCGGCCCCCGCGTGGCGACCGATCTCCGGCGTTTCCGAGGGAGCGCCGGGAGCCGGCCCCGGGCGAGTCCTGCTGATCGGGTCGGCCGGGTCGACCGGCACGGTGGCCGTGCCGGTGGCCGGACTGTTCGAGAGCCCCGGCTTCGCCAGGGCCCGCGAGTACGCGGTGCGCTCAGGGGTGCCCTGGTTCGTGCTCAGCGCGAAGCACGGCCTGCTCGACCCGGACGACGTGATCGGCCCCTACGACCTCCAGCTGGGCGACCAGTCGTCGGCCTACCGGAGCGCGTGGGGGGAGTGGGTGGTCGTGCAGCTGAGCGACCGGGTGCGGCTCGACGGCGTGGTCGTCGAGGTGCACGGGGGCGTCGACTTCGCCCAGCCGCTGCGGCACCCGCTGGCGCTGCGGGGTGCCGGGCTGGAGATCCCACTGCCGGGCACGTGGCGGGAACCGGGCCACGGCCTGGACGTCGACGTGACCCCGGAGGGCCACCCAGAAGGGCTGGACGCTCCCGTGCGGGCCGCACTCGGCCGGCTGCGCGGCCTGGTGACGCGGCACCGCCCGGCCGATCCCGAGGTGCACGGCGGCGACGGGGACACCGCGCACGGGGTGGACGCCTCGGCTTCGTAGCCCTGCGGCGCCCACGTCGGTGATCGAGCCACCGGAGAAGTAACCGCTCCTGACCCCCGCCCGCAGCCGCCGCGCGGCCGGGGGATAGATGTAGCGGTCGTGACCGAACAGGCAGCGCACCGCCGGGACTCCGGACTGATCGTCGAGACCCGCGGCCACGTCCGCGTGCTCACTCTCGACCGGCCCGAGCGACGCAACGCGCTGTCCTCCGCCGTCCAGGCCGACCTGATCGAGGAGCTGCTGACCTGCGCCGAGGACGCCGAGGTGCGGGCCGTCGTCCTCACCGGGACGGGGGCGGCCTTCTGCGCCGGTTTCGACCTCAAGGAGATCCGCGAGGCCGATCAGCGCGGGGAGCACTTCCGGCCGCCGATGAACCGGCCGAACCGGTCGCTGTTCGAGGTGGTCACCGAGACGCCGGTCCCGATCGTCGCCGCGCTGAACGGGGCCGCGGTCGCCGGCGGGTTCGAGCTCGCGCTCGCCTGCGACCTGCGCATCGCGGCGCCCGGCATCCCGATGGGGCTGCCCGAGGCGACCATCGGCATGGGGGCCAACTTCGGCTCCGTCGTCCTGCCCAAGCGGATCCCGATGGGCATCGCGCTGGAGATGCTCTACACCGGCGAGTACGTCACCAGCGAGGTCGCCGAGCGGTGGGGCCTGGTCAACCGGATCGTGCCCAGGGACGACGTCCTGCCCACCGCACTCGCGCTCGCCGAGAAGATCGCGGCCAACGCCCCCCTCTCCATCCGGCGGATGAAGGAGACCGCGGTCAAGGGGCTGGAACTACCGCTGTGGCAGGCGCTGCGACTCGACGTCGGCCCGAACCCCTACCTCAGCGACGACCGCCGCGAGGGGATCGCCGCCTACCTCCAGAAGCGCCCCCCGAACTGGACCGGCCGGTAGGCGGAACCGCTCCGGCTCAGGTCTTGATCGCCGGGAGGTGCAGGTTGACGCCGAACAGCACGGCCGGCCACAGCACCACAGCGATGATGAGCGACAGGATGTCGGAGAGGCTCGCGACACTGTTGTAGCCGTTGCTGAGGGCGATCACGACCCCGACTGCCAGGTACACCAGGCCGAACAGCGAGATGCGCATGGAGGTGAGTGAACCGCACCCGCCTGAGCATCGCCCAGCACACGCCTGTGAATCGCCGCAGACATCGCCGCAGATCGTCGCCGGGGCCGGCGCTCAGCGGCCGACGATCCAGAGCATCTGGGTGCGCGTCCGCGGCGAGTCGCACTCCCCGATCAGGAGCGCGTCTGCGCCGTCGCCGGCCGGGAACATGGCGCGGACGTGCTGTCCCGGGCACCCGACGTCGACGGGCGGCCGGAGCTTCCCGGTCGTGAGGTCGACGGCCTGCGCCCCCGTCGGCGCGGGCACCAGCGCCCAGACCTGCGCCGGCTCGACGACGAGGGCGTGGTCGTAGAGCGAGTCCGTCAGCTGGACGAGGACGGGCCCCGCGCCGCCACGGTCGGGCACCGCGAGGATCCATGCTGCGCCGGGCACGGCGACGACGAGGAACACCGTGCCGTCGATCCCGGCGGCGACGGCCCGGGTCCGCGCCCCCTCGGCCAGGCTGGTCACGCGCACCGGGCCACCCACCGGCGCGAGCCGCGCGTCGAAGGTCAGCACCGTCGGGATCCGCCCGGGCCGCGTGGCGTCGGGGGTCGCGTCGAAGACCAGCGCCACGCCACCGCCGGGACGCGGCACCAGCCCGGCCACGTCGTGGCCCACGGGCACCTCGGATGCTCCGGCCACGTCGCTGCTCAGGTCACGGTCGGACAGCACCCTCCCCGAGCGGCCGTCGACCGCCATGAGCCGCTGGCGGGGCCCGGCGCCCGCCGCCAGCGAGATGAACAGGTACATCGTCCGGCCGTCCGGGCCGAGGGCCGAGCGGCCGAACGCCAGATCGGACGGCGACCCGAAGGGGAGCGCGACGATGGTGCGATGAGCGCCGGTGCGGGGGTCGAGGACGGCGAACCCGTAGCCGCCGGTGTTCCCCTCGCCCGTCGGCAGCGGACCTGCGAGCGCGAGGCGCCCGTCGGTCAGCCGCTGCATGCCCCAGACGTCGCCGAGGGGGATGGGCACCGACGCGGTGACGGCGAACCGGCCCCCGACGAGGCTCACCGTGCCCAACCGCTCCGGAAGCCCGGCGTCGTCCGGAGTCAGGACGACGTACCCGCCGCCGTCGGGAGCTGCCGCCGCGAACCGCACGCGCGAGAAGACTCCCGGTGCAGCCGGCGTCAGGTCGACCGCCGCCCGCAGCCTCGTCACCGGACCCGAACTGCGTGGGCCCGCGGGTGGCGGCCCCTGGTACGC
The DNA here is from genome assembly GCA_025465355.1 of Blastococcus sp. Lineage (GTDB taxonomy): Bacteria > Actinomycetota > Actinomycetes > Mycobacteriales > Geodermatophilaceae > Blastococcus_B. The sequence continues at coordinate 23,738 of JAODNN010000044.1, forward strand.
GGGAAGTCCGATGGAGGCACCGGTCTCCCGGGCCGGGAGCGGCACGGCGGCGGACGACGACGCCGGAGGGCGGTCGACGGACGGCGGCTCGGGTGCCGGGCAGCCGGCCAGCGTCGCCAGGGCGCACCCGCCGAGCACGAGGCTGCAGAGCGGACGCCGCCCGGTCATGTGCCGAGGTGTAGCACCGGGCGGGGGATCGTGGCGGTTCCCCGTCGCGGGAACATCTCGGTCTCGTAACGGCTCGTCCCATTGCGCCGCAACCCGGCTACCCGCCGGTAGGTACCTGCCATGGTTCGCGGAACCCGGTTTCGCCCGGGACCACCAGCGCGAGGAGTCACCATGCCGTGCTCTCACTGTGACGCCGTCGAACAGCACGGTCGCTACTGCGTCGGCTGCGGGAAGTTGATGCCCCCGTCCGTGCTCCAGGTCCGGCGGGTCCGGCTGGCCCCGCGGTCGATGGAGGAGACGCAGCCGGTCCTCCGGTTCCGTCCCACTCCGCGCCTGCCGCTGCCCGACCAGCAGGTGGCCGTGAGTGGCGCACATCACTGCTAGCAACTTGCTTGCTGAAGTTAGCAGTGCGGGATCCGGGGGCATGGACAGCACCGTCAGGTCATCCCCGATCTCTGGAGTTGTTTCCCCGTCATGACCGACAACACCAAGCTCATCAACCAGCTGCGGGCCCTCGTCCTGCTCACCCAGACCGAAGAGCAGGTCGCACGCACCAGGATCTCGCAGGCCCGGACCGATGCCGTCCGTCGCGAGCTCACGCAGAACGCCGACCACGCCGGTGAGCGCGCGCTGCTCATCACCGACCAGCTGCGCGCCCTCGGCGGGGTGCCGGACGTCGTGACCCCCGCCATCGGCCGCGCCGGTGCGGTGCTCAAGGCCACGTTCGAGCAGGCCGCTCCCCTCGAGGAGGCCCTACTCACCGACCTTCAGCTCGAGCACCAGCTGCTCGACCGCGCCACCTACCTGAAGGTGCTCGCCGACAAGGCCGGTGAGACCAAGGTCCGCCAGCTCGCCGAGAAGCTCATCGAGGCCCACACGGCCACCGTCGAGTGGCTGACGGTCGTGCTCGCTGAGGAGGCCCTGGGAGGCCCGGCCGCGCTGGTCGCGACGCCGATCCAGAAGGTCGCCGGCGGTGTGGCCCGGGCCGTCAACGCCCCGGTCCGGTTCGTCGCCAACAGGGTGAACACCGCCGTCGACACCGTGCAGCACGCCGGTGAGGAGACCAGCGAGCGCCTCGGTGCCATCGCCAACCGCGCGGTCGCCGTGACCGACGCCGTCCGCGAGACCCTCTCCGCCGGTCGGGGCGCAACGCTCCGCCGTGCCGAGCAGGTCGCCGAGCGCGACGGCAACCGGGACGCCGCCAAGGTGGCCAAGGCCGCCCGCGAGGAGCTCGGCGACGTCTCCGCCGACGAGCTGCCCATCAAGAACTACGACCAGCTGACGGTGGCCGATGCCATCAAGGCGATCAAGGGCCTGAAGACGGCGCACGACATCAACGTGGTCATCCGCTACGAGGAGACCCACAAGGACCGCGCCAACGTGGCCAGCGCCGCGCAGACCCAGCTGGCCGATCTGGCCAAGGAGAAGGTCGGCGTTACCAGTTAACGGCCGCCGCCCCTCCGGAGGGCCCGCATCCCACTGGGGGTGCGGGCCCTCCGTGCGTCCGCATGTCCGCGCCGTAGCGGCTCGCCGGTTACGGCGGTGTTGCCGGGGTCACCCCGGTCGGCCGTTTGGCCCGCCCCTCCGTGCGGGGAAGGCTCCGGGCATGAGCCTGACGCCCGATGACCTCGAAGCGGAGTTCTCGCTGAGCACCGCCGCCACCCGGCTGGATTTCCTCAGCCGTCGCGACAGCGGCGACACCGTGCTGAACACGGTGCACGACGAGGACGAGGACGGCTGGGAATCGATCCGGGCAACCGACACCTCGCTCGACGTCCACGAGTCGCTGGAACTGCTCGCCCTCGGTGAGGTGATCTCCCGGAAGGCGCACGACAGCCAGCTCGTGGGCATCCGGGCGGCGCTGCGCGGCGGTGCGACGTGGGAGCAGATCGCCCAGGCGCTCGGGGTCAGTCCGCAGCAGGCGTGGGACGGCTTCCACGACTCGATCGCCCGGCAGCTCGACGCCGGCGCAGCCGAATCGGCCCGCGAACTGGCAGGGGCGCGCCCGTCGCGCTGAACGCGCGAGCTCAGCTGACGTCGACGCCCCTCCAGAAGGCCACCCGGTCGGTGATCTCCTTGGCGGCGTCCTTCGGCTCGGGGTAGTACCAGACGGCGTCCTTGTTGACCCGACCGTCGATCTCGAGGCTGTAGTACGAGGCCGTGCCCTTCCAGGGACACCACGTGTGGGTCTCCGACGGGCGGAGGACGTCGTCGCGCAGGGCCTCACGCGGGAAGTAGGCGTTGCCTTCGACGGTGACGATGTCATCGGACTCGGCGATGACTACGCCGTTCCAGCTCGCGGTTGCCATGACCCGACGGTAGCCACCGTCGCAGCGGAGCTACCAGCGCAGCGGGTACATCTCCCGCGACTGCGCCGTCCGGCACGCCCGGCAGTGACCCCAGCTGACGATGTTCAGCGGCGTGGTCCCTTCTCCGCACTCAGGGCACTCGACCGTCTCCGTAGCGTGGGCCCGCGCCGCGCTGATCTCCTTCGACCGTTCCTCGTGAATGGCCTCGTCGCCCCTGCAGGGGCAACCGAGATGAGCTTCAGCGCAGCGTCCAAGGCGAACGGTGACGGGGTGCCTCCTGGAAGAGTAGGTGCCAACCCCTGACGCTACTCAGGTGCTCAAGTCTCTCCCAGTGGCTCGCCCAGTCGGGTGACGACACGGCGAGGACCGCAGACGGGGTGACCAGCACTGCCGGTTCCCCCGTCGGCGGTTTCGCCGGCCGGGGTCACCGGCCTTCGGTCACCGCGTAGATCTCGCCGGCGACAAGGCCGTGCGCCTCGCGGTGGACCTCGGCCGCCGTGGCGGCGTCCGGCGCCTCGACGAGGCAGAAGATCTTGCCGTTCCGCTCGTCCACCCAGTACCGCTGGTAGTCCACGCCGTGCCTGCCCTGCGTCTGCAGGTCGGCCTGGTGTGCCTGGGCGGCATCGTCGATGCCGACCGCGCCGTCCAGCGTGTGCACGTCCATGAACAAGGTCATGGTTCGTCCTCTCCTGGCCCCTGGGGGCCTTCTCGTGGTGACAGGATCGAGCCTCATGGAGGGTCGGTCGCACGACCATGACCACGACACCGGGGTTCATGACCGAGTCACCACAGCGGTCGCGACGACGGCCGGCGCGGTGGAGCGGCTGCCGAGACCGCGCGGTCACGGCACCGAGGCGCTGCAGCAGGCGATCGGCGTCCTGCGGCTGAACGGGGCGATCTTCCTGCGGGCCGAGTACCGCGAGCCCTGGGCCTACGAGTCGCTCCCCGGACCGGTGACCGCCGCGTTCCTGCGCCCGGGGAGCGATCGCGTGATCCTGTTCCACCTCGTCGCCACCGGACGCTGCTGGGTGACGGTGGACGACGGGCCGCGACATTGGGCCGGCGCCGGCGACGTCATCGTGCTGCCGTACGGCGACCAGCACCGGATGGGCGGGCTGGCCGACGCCGAACCCGTCTCGATCACGACGTTCATGGACAACCCGCCGTGGGGCCGGATGCCGGTGCTGCGGCACGGTGCGAACGGCCGCCTCACCGACGTCGTCTGCGGGTACCTGCACAGCCAGGACCCGCTGTTCAACCCTGATCTGCGGGTCTTCCCTCCGGTGTTCGTCGTCCGGCCTCCGCCGGGGACCGCTGCCGAGTGGGTGCGGGCGAACATCGCCTTCGCGCTGGAGCAGACCACCACGTCTCCGCCGGAGCCGGCGTCGGGAGCGACGCGGCTCCCTGAGCTGCTGCTGATCGAGGTGCTGCGCCTGCACCTGGCGACGGCACCGGCGGTGGAGGGCGGCTGGGCCGCGGCCCTGCGGGATCCGGTGCTGGCGCCGGCGATCGCCCTGCTCCACCGTTCCCCGGAGCGCAAGTGGACCGTGCCGGAGCTGGCGCGGGCGGCCGGGGTGTCGCGCTCGGTGCTCGACGCTCGGTTCAGGCAGGTTCTCGGCTGCTCGCCGATCCGCTATCTGACCGACTGGCGCATGCACGTGGCGCAGGACCTGCTGACCAGCACGGATCTGGGTGTCCTCGGGGTCGCCCGCAGGGTGGGTTACGACGCCGAAGAGGCGTTCAGCCGTGCCTTCAAGCGCGTGCACGGCTCGTCCCCGAGCGCGTGGCGCGCCGCCTACGCGGTCCGATGACGTCCCGGGCAGGGAATCGCGGCCGGGTCAGCGGTGGAGGACGGCGAACGTGGCGACGGCGTGCACCAGCTCGCGGCCGTCCTGCACCACATCGGCGTCGCACACCGTCAGGTGCTCTCCCTGGCTGCGCAGCTCGGCAGTGACCTCGAGCGGCCCGGGCTTACCGGGGCGGAGGTACGTGACGGTCAGCTGGCTGGTCGCGGGCACGTCGTCGGCGCCGGTGGCGCTGCGCACCGCCGTGCCCATCGCGGTGTCGACCAGCGTTGCCAGCACGCCGCCGTGCAGGGTGCCGGCGGGGTTGAGGTGCTCCTCGCGGGCCTCGAACCGCACGTGGGCGCTGCCCTTGCCGGTCGCTTCCGCTTCGGCCCCCAATCGTTCCGCGAAACCCGCCGACCCAGTCTCGTCCGCCACGCGAGCCCCCTACCCGCTTCCCGCCGCTCCACTCAGCCGACGGCGCCGGGAAAAAAATCTTGTGCCGGCCTGTCGATTCCCGCCAAGGTCGTTCGACGAAGAGGTAGAGCGGGGTCCACGCCGGTCGGGACGACCGGCCTCCGCTCCCGGAAGCTCGGACAGAGGAGTTCCAGCGATGCGTTTCATGGTGATCGTCAAGGCCAACGAGGACTCGGAGAACGGCGTCATGCCCACCGAGCGGGACCTCGCGGAGATGGGTCGGTTCAACGAGGAGCTGGTGAAGGCCGGCGTCCTCCTGGCCGGCGAGGGGCTGCATCCCAGCTCGAAGGGTGTCCGCGTCCGCTTCGACACCGACGGGAACACCACCGTCGTCGACGGGCCGTTCGCCGAGACCAAGGAGCTCATCGCGGGCTTCTGGATCCTCGAGGTCTCCTCGCGCGAGGAGGTCCTCGAGTGGGTCAGGAAGGCCCCCTTCCGGAACGACGAGATCGAGGTCCGGCAGGTCTTCTCCGCCGACGACTTCGGCGACGCCCTGACCCCCGAGCTCCGCGAGCAGGAGGAGAGCCAGCGAGCACGGGCGACGGCCCAGCACAGGGCGTGAGCCGCCGATGAGCGCCGACGTCCGCCGCATCGTCGACGCCGTCTGGCGGATGGAGTCGGCGAAGCTGATCGCCGCGCTCGCCCGCGTGACGGGGGACGTGGGGCTCGCCGAGGAGCTCGCGCAGGACGCGCTCGTCGCGGCGCTGGAGCGGTGGCCTGAGTCGGGCGTCCCGGACAAGCCGGGCGCCTGGCTCATGGCCACCGCGAAGCACCGGGCCATCGACACGTTCCGCCGGGCCCAGCGGCTGGAACGGAAGACGGCGGAGCTCGGCCGGGAGCTACAGGACGCAGAGGCGACCGAGCCCGACTGGGCTGCCGCCCTGGACCAGGTGGTCGAGGACGACCTGCTCCGGCTGGTCTTCCTCTCCTGTCACCCGGTGCTCTCCCGCGAGGCCCGGGTGGCGCTGACCCTCCGGCTGATCGGGGGCCTCGCCACCGACGAGATCGCCCGGGCGTTCCTCGTCGCCGAGTCGACCGTCGCACAGCGGATCGTCCGGGCCAAGCGCACGCTGACCGCGGCCCGGGTTCCCTTCGAGGTGCCAGCCGGCCCGGAGTTCACCGCCCGGCTGTCCTCGGTCCTGGAAGTGATCTACCTGGTCTTCAACGAGGGGTACTCGGCGACCGCCGGACAGGACTGGACGCGGCCGGCACTGTGCCGGGAGGCGCTGCGCATGGGCCGGATCCTGGCCGAGCTGACGCCGGGGGAGTCAGAGGTGCACGGCCTTGTCGCGCTGATGGAGATCCAGGCCTCGCGCCTCCCCGCACGGGTCAGCCCCTCCGGGGCGCCGGTGCTGCTGAGCGACCAGGATCGCGGGGCCTGGGACCGGGTCCTCATCGGCCGTGGGCTGGCCGCGCTCGAACGCGCCGAGGGCACCAGGGCAGCGCTGGGTCCCTACGCGCTCCAGGCAGCCATCGCCGCCTGTCACGCCCGCGCGGGTTCGGTCGAGGACACCGACTGGCGGCTCATCGCCGCGCTGTACGAGGCGTTGGCCGAGCTGACGCCGTCCCCCGTGGTGGAGCTCAACCGGGCCGTGGCGGTCTCTCGCGCCTACGGGCCGGCGGCCGGGCTGGAACTGGTCGACGCGCTGACAGAGGTGCCGGCGTTGCGCCGCTACCACCTGCTGCCCAGTGTCCGCGGTGACCTGCTGGTCCAGCTCGGCCGGCCGAGCGAGGCCCGGATCGAGTTCGAGCAGGCGGCGTCCCTGACCCGCAACCAGCGAGAGCGGGCGCTACTGCTGGAGCGGGCCGTGGCGTGCCGCCCATCCGGGCAACTGCGTGGGTGACGCGTCGCCCGCAGCCGGATCAGTCCGGCTGGGCGTTCTCGCTGAGTTGGGCGAGGACTCTCCGGAGCGCGGCGATCTCCTCGTCCTCGAGCCCGGCACGCAGCCGGCCGTCGAAGGAGCCGGCCGCACGGCGTAGCCGCAGGAACAGCTGCTGACCTGCTTCGGTGACCACGACGTGCTGGACCCGGCGGTTGCCCGGCTCGCGTTCGCGTGTGACGAAACCGGCGCGCTCCATCGAGTCCAGGTGATGGGTCAGTGTCGGCTGCCGCACGCCGACCGCCTCGGCCAGCTCGCCCTGGGTGCGGTGCTCACCGGTGGTGAGGGCGAGCAGCACCAGCCAGGTCGGCGTCGAACCGCCGACGGCCACGAGAGTGTCGTCGAACGCCCTGCTCAGCGCCTTCGCGGTGCGGCCGACCAGGAGACCGATGGGGACGTCGGCGGGGCTCATCAGCAGAGAATAGACATCTAAAGATTAGCGATCGATGAATCTGACGGCGATGGGATACCTGATGCCGGTGGGGGGATTTCCGGTGGATGCGTTCCCTTTGCCGAGCGTCGTCGTTGACGCCGGGTACCAGGTACTTCCGCCTGGTCTGGGGCGCCGGTGCGGCGTTCCTCGGGGTTCTCGTCGCCGGGAGGCGACGGCACACGGAGGGTGAGCGAGATGCCCCTTGTTCCACGCCTGCGCCGCAGGCTCGCGTTCTGCGCACTGGGGGCCGGCGCCCTGCTGCTCCCCGCGGCGGTCCCCGGAGCGGACGCCGCGACGCCGACGTCCGGCACCGTGACCTCGACGTCCCCCACGGCGACCTGGACCGCGGGTCCGTTCGCCGCCCCCAACACCACAGGCAACGCCGGTGACCCGGTCTGCGCCACCCCGCAGATGTGCGACGACTACACGCTGCACGTCAGCACGCCGGCCGGCTACGGCACCGGCCACCGGCTCTCGATCAGCGTCTCCTGGCCCAACAGTGCCGCCGACTTCGACCTCTACGTGCTCGACTCCGCCGGGAACGTCCTCGGAACGTCCGCCTCCAGCGCCGACCCGGAACTGGTCCAGGTGCCGCCGGACAGCGGCACGTACACCGTGCGTGTCGTGCCCTACGCCCCGCTCGGCCAGTCGATCACCGGCACGGCGCAGCTGACGTCCCTGCCGGCCGACCCACAGCCTGCCGCCTTCCCGGCGCCGGCCTACACGAACGACGCGGCGCCGGACTCGCTGCACGACTCGCACAACGCCGGTGAGCCGTCGATCGGGGTGAACCCGAAGACCGGCGCCGTCATGTACCAGTCGTACCTGTCCACCTACCGGGTCGGCTTCGGGACGCAGGACCCCGCGCAGGCGACCTGGCTGGACAAGAGCGCGAGCGCTGCCACCGGCTGTCCCCAGGGCAGTACCGAGAGCCTCGACCCGATCCTGTTCACCGACCGCCAGACCGGGCGCACGTTCGAGTCGCAGCTGCTCGGCAAGGCCGCGGCCACCTGCTACACCGACAACGACGGCGACTCCTGGACCCCGACTCAGGGCTCCGGCCTCAACAGCGGTGTCGACCACCAGACGATCGGCGGCGGTCCGTTCGCCCCGGGCGGCCCGATCACCCCGTTGACCGGCTACCAGAACGCCGTCTACTACTGCTCGCAGGACATCGCGGACGCCTCGTGCGCGGTCAGCCAGACCGGCGGCCTGACGTTCGGGCCGGCCGTGCCGATGTACAGCCTGCTCGACTGCGGCGGTCTGCACGGGCACGTCAAGGTCGACCCGTCCAGCGGCACGGTGTACGTGCCGAACAAGGGGTGCGGTGCCAACCAGGCCGTCGCCGTCTCGTCGGACAACGGGGTGACCTGGGCGGTGCAGAAGGTGACCGGCTCCACCCCCGGTGACTCCGACCCGTCCGTGGGCATCGGTTCCAACGGCAGCGTGTACTTCGGCTACCAGGGCGCTGACGGCCACGCGCACGTGTCCACCAGCCGCGACCACGGCAAGACCTGGATCAACGGTCAGGACGTCGGAGCCCAGCTCGGCGTCCAGAACATCGCCTTCCCGGCAATGGTCGCCGGTGACGACGACCGCGCCGCGTTCGCCTTCCTCGGCAGCACCACCGGCGGCAACTACCAGGACGCCGCGAACTTCCACGGGGAGTGGCACCTCTACATCTCCACGACCATCGACGGTGGCGCGTCGTGGAAGACCGTCGACGCGACGCCGACCGACCCGGTGCAGCGCGGTTCGATCTGCACCGGCGGCACCACCTGCGGCAACGACCGCAACCTGCTCGACTTCATGGACGTGACCGTGGACGGGCAGGGACGCGTGCTGGTCGGCTACGCCGACGGCTGCACGGGCGCGTGCGCCTCCGGCGGTGCGCAGAACTTCGATGCGCTCGCCACGATCGCGCGGCAGACGTCGGGCCCGCGGCTGTTCTCGGCCTTCGACCCGAAGCCGGATCTCACCGTTGCGGCGCCGCAGGCCACCCGGTCCGGGAAGACGGCGACACTCTCGACGGTGGTGACCAACAGCGGTGCCGGCGAGGCCCGGGGCGTCACGGTGGCGTTCTCCGACGGCTCGACCGCCCTGGGGACGACCCAACCGATCACCCTCGCCCCCGGGGGCAGCGCGACCGTCTCGGTGACGGCCACCGCCTTACCTCGCGGGAAGCAGTCGATCACCGTGGTCGCCGACCCGCAGAACGTGGTGCCGGAGTCGGACGAGGGCAACAACAGGTCCTCGGCGACGGTCCGCACCTGATCGTTGCGCCGGGCCGTCCATCGACGCCCGCGTCGGGTCCTCCGGGGGCCGCCGCGGGCGCCGTCCCCTCATTGAGAGGATCCACCCATGACCGCGATGCTTCGAGTGCGCACTGCCCTTCCCTCCGTTCTGCTGCTCGGGATGGGACTGCTGGCAGGCTGCTCCGGGACCACCGGGACCACCGCGGCCGCGAGCTCGTCCTCCGCATCCGGGGCGGGGAGCCCGTCGACGGCCGGCACGGGGAGCGCGGCGGCCGACGAGACCGACGCCGGAGCTGTCCCCTCCGGCGCCGAGCGGAGCGGGACGCCGACGACGGTGGACTGCCCCGGGAAGGCGACGCCGGTCGACCTGCCGGCGAGCTTCCTCGCCCCGCTCCCGAAGGGCACGGTCGTCGTCGCCGTGCAGAAGCGTTCGGGTGATCGCACCGTCGTCACGGGCGTCGCGCCGGGCGCCGAGCCCGGCATCCTGAAGGAGATGCAGGACGCCTACCTGGCCGCGGGCTTCACGCTCACGCACGGGGAGACCGAGGCGCGCGACGCGGAGTCCAACTTCAACAACGACAGCGTGACCGGGCGGTGGGGGATCCGGGAGCTGGCGGAGTGCTCTCCGACGGCGACCCGGGTGGACGTGGTCATCGGCCCAGCGGTCCCGTGAGCACGGGGGAGAGCAGGCGAATTCACGCCGGCTCGCGGCGCATCGGGACGTGCGGGATGCCGTCCTCGACGTAGCCGGGGCCGCTGCGGCGGAAGCCGAACCGCTCGTACCAGCCCTCCAGGTGCGCCTGCGCCCCAAGGGTGACGGGGACGTCGCCGGCGAGCGTGATGCCCTCCTCGATCAGCCGCGCGGCCAGCCCCTGGCCGCGGAACCGCGCAGCCGTCGCGACCCGGCCGATCGCGCGGGTCGCGCCGTCGTCGAGCAGCCGGATCGTCGCGGCCACCTCGCCGTCGGACTCGAACCACAGGTGCACCGTCGCCGGTTCGACGTCCCGGCCGTCCAGCTCGGGGTAGGCGCACTCCTGCTCGACGACGAAGACGTCGACCCGGAGCCGGCAGAGGCCGTAGGTCTCGAACGGCGTGAGCTCGGCGAACCGGGCCTGCCGGAGGATCGGCCCGTCAGCCATGGAGTTCCTCCTGCTCGTTGTGCGCGCGGTGCCACAGGGGGACGACGGCCCACCACCAGACCAGCAGGGCGGCGATCGCGGCGGACGTTCCCCAGGCCAGCCCGCGTCCGAAGAAGACGTCGAGCACCAGCAGGAGAGCCGCGGAGATGGCGACGATGAGCACCATGAGGCCGGCGAACGCCGACCGGCTGCTGCGCTGCAGCAGGGACTCCTTGTCGTGCTGGCGGAAGAGGACCCGGTGCTGTGCCGCCGGCGCGATCAACAGGATGCTGGCCACCGCCGCGGCCACCAGGGCGACGTAGTAGACGCCCCGCTGGAACTCGGTTGTCTTCGTGGCCGCCTGCTGGAAGGGCACGATCAGCAGGAACGCGAACAGGAACTGGACGCCCGGCAGCCCGACGCGGATCTCGTTGAGCAGTTCGATGAGTTCCCGGTTGATCCGCTCGGCCCGGCTCTCGCCGGTACTCCGCGCTCCGTCCGCCATCGGGTTCCTTGTCTCCTGTCTCGTGCGGTTGCGTGTGTGACGGCGACGACCTGCCGCTCATCGACAAGCCGAGGTGTCGACATGTCGATGAACCGACGTGTCTGCCGGTGTCGCATCGGGTCAGCCGGCGTACCGGGCCGCCGACCGCTCGCGGGCCTTCGCGGCCTCGATCTCGCGGTCCTTGGGCGGCGCCGTCGTCACCAGGGCGTCGAGCAGCCGGGCGGAGGTGGCGGCCACCTCGTCGACCGCGCGGTCGAACGCCTCTGCGTTCACGCGGGAGGGCTTGGTGGAGCCGCTGATCTTGCGGATGAACTGGAGCGCGGCGGCCCGGATCTCGTCGTCCGAGGCGGGGGGCTCGAAGTTGCTCAGCGGGCGGATGTTCCGGCACATGCGGGCAGCGTAGGAGCAGCCCACCCGGAGCGGGGTCAGGCGACGAATCCCGCGCGGTCGATCTTGCGGTGGTAACGGTCACCGAGCTTGCCGCCCAGCACCGCACCCAGCAGGGTGACGAGCAGGAGCGCCACCAGCGTGATGACGCCCGCCGTGGTCGCCGTTCCCTCGTCGATCGGGATCCGCGGCAGGTTGAGCTGCTGGAACACGTTGTACTGCGCGCCGAGGGCGGCGCCGGCCGCGGCGAGGACCAGCACCACGATCAGGCCGATCAGCCAGACGGCCACGCCCTGACGGGCACCGTCGAAGCGGGCCATACGGCCGGCCACGTACCCGCCGGCGAGGTAGGCGAGGAACAGTGCCACGAGGATGGCGACACCGCCGCTCACGCCCAGCGTCTTCGCCTGATCGGCCGCTTCGGTGGCGGTGTTCACGCCCCGGGCGACGCCGAGTGCGACTCCGGCCGCGGAGAGCAGGGCGATCAGGAGGACGGCCAGCCCGTTGGCCGACAGCCAGCCGAAGAACGCCGCTCCCCACTTGATCCCACCGAAACGCGCCCGCTGGACCGCGACGGCGTCCCGTGCCGCCACAGGCGTTCCCGGGCCCCCGTCGCCCACGGCGGGTCGGTCGCTGATGACCTGGGTCTCCTCGACCCGCGACGGTTCGCGCTGGATGTGGTCGTTGGCCATGGTGGCTCCTTCGTCAGGATGGCGTGTGCATGGGTGTGCGCACTGATCCCCCTGGGCAGTGGTCCTGGTGGGTGCCCACCCCGTCGCTGGGCAAACGCCCTGGTCAGGGCGTCCCCCGAACGGGTTACGGGGAAGGGGAGGAGCCACGGCGATGACAGTGCTGCTCGTCGATGTCGCCAACGTGGTCGGGTCGCGGCCCGACGGGTGGTGGCGGGACCGCGCCGGAGCCGCCGCCCGGTTGCTGGCGCGCCTCGCCCGCCTGCCCGGCCGGTCCCTGCCTGGTCCCGGCGGCCGCACGGTCCACGTGACCGGCGTCGTCGCCGTCGTGGAGGGGCAGGCGCGCAACGTCTCCGCCCCCGACGGCGTGCAGGTGATCCACGCACCGGGCAGCGGGGACGACGCCCTGGCGGAGTGCGCCGCGCGCCTCGTGCGGGAGGGAACACCGGTCCTGGCCGTGACCGCCGACCGGGGGCTGCGGGTCCGGCTGCCCGAGGCGACGGAGGTCACCGGTCCGGCCTGGTTGCTCGAGCAGCTCGACCGCCTCGACGCCGAGCGGGCATGAGGCGCGCGGCCCAGGGGTAGCCCCTGCCCACCGGCCCACCCCCTCCCGAGGAGCTGACATCGTCCCCATGCCCATCACTCCCGACACCGGTGCACCCCCGACGGTGCTCGTCACCGGCGCCTCGAGCGGTATCGGCCGGGCGACGGTGCTCGCGGCGGCCGGCCGGCGTGCCCGTCTGGTCCTGGTGGCCCGCGGTACCGAACCGCTCGAGGAAGCGGCCCAGGAGGCCCGCGCGGCCGGGGCCACGGAGGTCGTCGTCTGCCCGGCGGACGTCAACGACGCGGACGCGATCGGCGCGGTGGTGGGCGCGACCGTGGACCGGTTCGGCCGGCTGGACGCCGTGGTGCACGCCGCGCAGGTGATGGCCTACGGCCGGATCGAGGACCTGCCCCGAGAGGTGTACGAGACCGTCGTCGACACCGCCACCCATGGCACGGCCAACGTCGCCCGGGTGGTGTTGCCGGTGTTCCGGCGACAGGGTGCCGGCCACCTCGTCGTCGTCAACTCACTGCTGGGGTCGGTCACGGCGCCGCTCATGGGTGCCTACGTGACCGGCAAGTGGGGCCAGCTCGGACTGGCCCGGGTGCTCCAGCAGGAGACCCGGGACGCGCCGGGCATCTCGGTCTCCGTGGTGGCCCCCGGCGGCGTGGACACACCCATCTACTCCCAGGCGGCGTCCTGGATCGGTCGCACCGGCCGTCCCCCGTGGCCGGTCTACTCCCCGCAGCGCGTGGCACGGATCGTCCTGTCGACCCTGGACCGGCCGCGGCGGATGGTCCAGGCCGGGCTGTTCAATCCGCTGATCACGGCCAGTTTCCGGCTGCTGCCCGGGCTGTACGACCAGCTGGTGGGGCCGCTGCTGCAGTGGCTCGCGGTCGAGGACGACGACGTGCCGCCGACGTCCGGCAATGTCTTCGGCTCCCGGCCGGCGGGGAACGCTACCGAGGGGAGCCGGCACCGCAGCTAGGGATGGCTGTGAGACAGGTGTGACGGGGGCGTGGCGCCTCTCACGCGGCTGAGGGGGTGTTCGGGGGCGCACGCAGGGAGAAGGCCTGGCACCGTGAGACGTGGGTGCCCGAGGTCGTGTGCTCTTCCCTTGCCCCTCGCGGCCACGCTCTTCAGGGTGGCCGGCTCCCCGATGAGGTCCACCCGTGCCCACTCCTCCCTTCCTGACGCGTGCCCGCGTGCCGGTCCCCGGTCTCGTCCGCACCGTGGTCACCCGGGTTCCCGCCCGGGTCCCCCCTGCCTCAGTCGGCCGCCTGCGCGCCGCGGTCACCGCCCTCTTCGTTCTCGACGGCGCCGTCTTCGGCTCCTGGGCCTCCCGCGTCCCGGACGTCGCCGCCCGGGTCGGCGCCGGGCACAGCGCCCTCGGCGTCGCGCTGCTGTGCCTGTCGCTGGGCGCCCTGGTCTGCATGCGGCTCACCGGCTCGCTCTGCGCCCGCTTCGGCGCGGGACCGGTCAGTGCGGCTGCCGCGGTCGCGGTGTCCGCCTCCGCCGTCCTGCCCGGACTCGTGTTCTCGGTGCCGGGGCTGTGCGTCGCGCTCCTCGTCTTCGGTGCGGCGACCGGCATGGTGAACGTCGCCGCCAACGCCGTCGGTGTACAGGTCGAGGCGCGCGTCGGCCGGCCGGTGCTGTCGGGCCTGCATGCCGGATTCAGCTTCGGTGGCCTCGGCGGGGCACTGGTGGGCGGCGCCGCGTCCTCCTTCCTGGGCGTGACGCCCCACCTGGTCCTCGTCGCCGCGGCGGGGCTGTTCGTCAGTGCGTGGGCGCTTCCGCCCTTGCTGGGTGCCGGCCGCGGCGGCGTCGAGCCGCACCGGCAGGAGCATGTGGACCGGGGCGGGCGCCGCCCGACGGCGGTCCTCGTGGTCCTCGGGGCCATCGCCGGCTGCACCGCCTTCGGTGAGGGAGCGCTGACCGACTGGGGCGCGCTGCTGCTCCGTGAGCAGCTCGCAGCTCCCGCCACTCTCGCCGCCGCCGGCTACGCCGCGTTCGCCCTGGCCATGGCGCTCGGCCGGATGTTCGGTGGGCGCATGCTCGTCGCCTGGGGGGAACGGCGCCTCCTGGTCGGCGGCACGCTGCTGGCCGCGGTCGGCACGCTGATGGCGATCACCACGTCGTCGTTGCTGATCGCCCTCGCGGGCTTCGTCGTCGTCGGGGCAGGCCTGGCCAACGTCTTCCCGCTCGCCATTGCGCGGGCCGGGCTGCTCGGCGGAGCGCCGGGTATCGCGCTGGCCACGACGGTCGGGTACACCGGCCTGCTCGGCGGGCCGCCGGTGATCGGGTTGCTCGCCGACCAGGCGGGGCTGCCGGTGGCGCTGGCCTCCGTCGCCGGCTGCGCGGTCGTGGCCGCCTTCCTCGTGCTCACCGTCTCCGGAGCGCGGGTCCGGATGCCGCGCCCGCGCACCCTGCTCGACCGGGCCGTCGCGACCGTCGGCGATCGGCTGCAGCCGGTCGTATCCGGCTTCGGGCACGGCGCCGGGGTCTACGTGCGCGACCTGCAGGTGCTGTGGCCGGAGAACTCCGGCCGCTGAGCTCTCGGCCGAGCGATCCGGCGGCGACCGGATGCGGAGGGGGAGCGGGCTGACCACCCTCCCCCTCCGCCGTCTCGGGGTGGAGAGTTCTGTCCGACCGAGAAGGAGCGCCCCCGATGACCAGCCCGACCACCGTCGCCACCACCGACCTGTGTGATGCCCACCCGGAGGCGCAGGTCTGCGAGCCCGATTACCCGTCCTTCGGCGGGCGGGCAACCTTCTCCGGACCGATCGCCACCCTGAAGGTCTTCGAGGACAACTCGCTGGTGCGGGAGGCGATGGGGCAGCCGGGTCAGGGTCGGGTCCTGGTGGTGGACGGCGGGGGTTCCCTGCGCTGCTCGCTGTTCGGCGGCAACCTGGCGGTGGCGGCGGCGAGCAACGGCTGGGCCGGCGTCGTCGTGCACGGCGCCGTGCGCGACGTCGGCGAGCTGGCCGCCCAGCCGATCGGCGTGCGCGCCCTGGCCCTCTACCCGCGCAAGAGCGAGCGCGGGCTGCACTCCGGTCAGGTGGGGCTGCCGGTCATCTTCGCCGGCGTCGTCTTCCGCGAGGGCGAGTGGCTCTGCGCCGACCGCGACGGGATCGTCGTCCTGCCCGAGGCGCCGTCCCCCGGCTGAAGGCGGCCTAGCGGCGGCGGAGCAGGCGGGCGAGCCGGCGGTTGCGGCCGGCCGTGCCTCCGGTCACCGGCGGGGGAGTGGCTTCGGGCTGTTCCTGCAGGGCGGCGTGCCGCTCGTGGAGGCGGGACCGGACGTCGTCCGGTGTGTAGGCACGGCGCTGGCGCTCACTGCGCGCGACGACCACACCGGTCGCGGCGACCCCGGCGAGGCCGGCCAATCCGAGGAGCTTCCAGAGGCGCACGGTCCGTAACCTAGCCCGTACGGTGAGGAGGTGCCCGACCTCGCCCTCGACCAGGCCGTCGACCTCACCCGGACCGGCGACGTCTGGGTCTTCCGCGGCCCGTCGCTCGCCGACCGCGCGATCCGGGCGCTCACCAACGCGCCCGTCAACCACGTCGGAATGGCCGTCGTGCTGGAGGACCTACCGCCGCTGCTCTGGCACGCCGAGCTCGGCCGCTCGCTGCCCGATGCCTGGACCGGCACGCACCAGCGCGGCGTCCAGTTGCACGATCTCCGCGACGCCGTCGTCACGTGGCACCGCCGGTACGGCCAGCAGGCCTGGCTGCGGCAGCTCGTGGGGCCGGCCGAGGACGGCGGCGTGACCCCGGCGATGGAGGACGCGGTGCTGCGCACCATCGCCCGGTTGGACGGCAAGCCGTTCCCGACCACCCGCGGGCTGGCCAGCGGGTGGATCAACGGGCGGCTCCGCAGGCAGACGGCGGCCGACACCGTGTTCTGCGCCGAGCTGGTGGCCGCCACCTACACCGCGATGGAGCTGCTGCCGGAGGCCCGCCCGCGCAACTGGTACGACCCGGGCAGCTTCTGGTCCGGCGACGACCTCGAGCTCCTGCAGGGCGCCCGCCTCGGCCCGGAGATCCAGGTCGACGTCCCGGAGGCCTGACCCATCGCGCGAGTGCCGATCCGCGGTCGCGCTGGATCAGGTCGCGGCATCAGTAGCGTGCCGGCGCCGCGTTCACCGTCGACCCGGCGCCGAACCAGGACCGCGGCAGCTCGGTCGGGACCACCTGCTTGCCGAGCGGGAAGAGGCCCACGGCAGCGAGCTTGAACAGGGCGATGCCGAACGGGATCCCGATGATCGTCAGGCAGTACGCGATGCCGGCGATGATGTGCACCAGCGCCAGCCACCAGCCCGCGAACAGGAACCACAACAGGTTGCCGACCGCGGAGGCCACGCCGGCACCGGGCGCGGGAACCGTGGTCCGGCCGAACGGGAAGGCGGCGAAGCCGGCGAGGCGGAACGACGCGATGCCGAACGGGATGGTCACGATGAGCAGGCACGCGATCAGCCCGGCCAGAAGGTAGGCCAGGGCCAGCAGCCATCCGTGGATCACGAACCAGATGACGTTGAGCACCAGTCGCAGGAGGTCCACGTCAGCCTGACGAGCCGGCGGTGCGACCGGTTCCCGGGCTTCGGCGGCGCGCCGGGCCGCGTGACCCGGCTCATGCCTCTCGGCGCACCCGGTAGGCGGTCTGCACCATGCCGCCAGGGAAGACGTGGGTGCGCTCGTGCTCGAGCGCCACATCCGCCGGCAGCTCACCGAAGGGGGTGTGGCCGGTGCCGATGAGCACCGGGACGCGGGAGAGGGTCAGGTCCGAGATCAGGCCGGCGCTGAGGAAGGCGTGCACCGTCCGGCCGCCGTCCACGTAGACCCGCCGGTACCCGGCCGCGCTCAGCGCCGCCACGGCCTCGTCGAAAGATCGGTGCACGGAGATGCGGGGATCGGCGTCGGCTGCCAGCGTCGTGCTGAGCACGTGCACCGGCTTGCCCTGGTACGGCCACGTGGCCATCGGCGCGATGACGTCGTAGGTCGCCCGGCCCATCACCAGGGCGTCGATGCCGGAGACGAACTCCGCGAAGCCGAAGTCGCCGCCGGCGCCGTCGTCGGGCGCGCCGCCGACCTCAGCGTCGCCGGTGAGCCAGGAGAGGTCGCCGTCGAGGCGCGCGATGAACCCGTCGACGCTCATGCCGAGGAAGACCGAGCCGGTGAAGGAGGTATCCATGCTGGTCAGCGTGCCGCAGCGGGCCGACAGTTCCTGCCGGATCAGGAGCGGGCCGGGGAGCCGACCGCCCGCTCGGTCCGCAGCGAGCCGGCCGGGGCCGGGAGGGCGGCGTCCCGGTTCTCGCGGAGCGGCGTGAACCCGCGCAGCCGCAGGCTGTTGGACACGACGAACACCGAGCTGAACGCCATCGCTGCGCCGGCGATCATCGGGTTGAGCAGCCCGGCGGCCGCCAGAGGGATGGCGGCGACGTTGTAGCCGAACGCCCAGAACAGGTTGCCCTTGATCGTGGTCAGGGTGCGGCGGGCCAACCGGATCGCGTCCGCGGCCACCCGCAGGTCGCCGCTGACCAGCGTCAGGTCGCTCGCCTCGATGGCGACATCCGTCCCGGTGCCCATGGCCAGGCCCAGGTCGGCCTGCGCCAGCGCGCCGGCGTCGTTCACCCCGTCACCGACCATCGCCACCGTCCGGCCCTCGGACTGCAGCCGCCGGACGACGTCGACCTTGTCCTGTGGCAGCACCTCCGCGATCACCTCGTCGATGCCGACCTCGGCGGCCACCGATCTCGCGACCGCGGTGTTGTCCCCGGTGAGCATGACCGGCGTCAGCCCCAGCGCGCGCAGCTGACGGACGGCGTCAGCCGTCGTCGGCTTGACCGCGTCGGCCACGACCAGCACTCCGCGAGCGGCGTCGTCCCAGCCGACCACGATCGCCGTTCGGCCCATGGCCTCGGCCTCGGCGGCGAGCCGCTCGAGTTCCTCCGGCAGCTGTCGCGACCGGTCGGCGAGCAGCCGGCGGCGGCCGACGACCACGGCGTGCCCCTCGACGACGCCGCGGACCCCAAGTCCGCCGATGTTCGCGAACCCCTCGACCGGGGGCAGTGTTCCGCCTCGTTCGGCGGCGGCCCGGGCCACCGCCTGGGCGATCGGGTGCTCCGAGGCGACCTCCAGCGCCCCGGCGAGCCGCAGCAGCCGGCCGGAGTCCTCGCCGGGGACGGGCAGGACGTCCAGCAGGGTCATGCGGCCGGTGGTCAGGGTGCCGGTCTTGTCGAGGACGACGGTGTCGACGCGGCGGGTGGACTCCAGCACCTCCGGGCCCTTGATCAGGATGCCGAGCTGGGCGCCGCGGCCGGTGCCGACCATGAGCGCGGTGGGCGTCGCGAGCCCCAAGGCACACGGGCAGGCGATGATCAGCACGGCGACGGCGGCGGTGAAGGCCGCGGGCAGCCCCGCACCTGTGCCCGTCCAGAAGCCCAGGGTGGCGGCGGCGAGCGCCAGCACGATCGGGACGAAGATCCCGGAGATCCGGTCGGCCAGGCGCTGCACCTCGGCCTTGCCGTTCTGGGCCTCCTCGACCAGCCGTGCCATCTGGGCCAGCCGGGTCTCGGCCCCCACCCGCGTGGCGCGCACGACGAGCCGGCCACCGGCATTGACCGTGGCGCCCGCGACTGAGTCGCCGGGCCCGACCTCCACGGGCACAGACTCCCCGGTGAGCATCGAGGCGTCGACCGCGGACGTGCCGTCGGTGACCTCGCCGTCGGCGGCGATCTTCTCGCCGGGGCGGACGACGAACTGCTCGCCCACTGCGAGCTCACCGACCGGGATCCGCCGCTCGACGCCGTCCCGGAGGACTGCGACGTCCTTCGCCCCGAGCTCGAGCAGCGCCCGCAGCGCGGCGCCGGCGCGGCGCTTGGAGCGGGCCTCGACGTAGCGCCCGGCGAGGATCAGTGCGGTGACTCCCGCGGCCGCCTCGAGGTAGATGGTGGCGCTGCCGTCGGTCCGCGCGATGGTCAGCCGGAACGGGTGCTGCATCCCCGGCTCGCCCGCGGTGCCGAGGAACAACGCGTACAGCGACCAGGCGAAGGCGGCGATCGTGCCGAGGGAGACGAGCGTGTCCATCGTCGCCGCGCGATGCCGGAGGTTGGTCCAGGCGGCGCGGTGGAACGGTGCGCCGCCCCAGACGACGACCGGTGCGGCGAGCGCCAGGGACAGCCACTGCCAGAAGTCGAACTGCAGCGCCGGGATCATCGCCATCGCGACGACGGGGAGGCTCAGCGCGGTCGACACCAGCAATCGAAGGACCCCGTCCTTCTCACCCCTCGCAAGCTCGGGGCGAGCCTCGGGACGGGGCCGGGGCGGCTCGGGCAGGCGGGCGGTGTAGCCGGTCTTCTCGACGGTCGCGACGAGGTCTTCGGGACTGACCCCGGCGGCGTAGACGACCTTGGCCTTCTCGGTCGCGTAGTTGACCGTGGCCGTGACGCCGTCCATCCGGTTGAGCTTCTTCTCGATCCGGGCGGCGCAGGAGGCGCAGGTCATGCCGCCGATCAGCAGCTCGACGTCGCTCGCCTCGGGCCGGACGGCAGTGCGCGGGGGAGTGGTCATCGGCGGGGCCGCCTCAGCGGGCGGCTACCTCGTAACCGGCCTCCTCGACGGCGGCGCGGACCGCGGTCTCGTCCACGGGCGCCTCGCACGTCACGCTCAGCCCGCCGCTGGCGAGGTCGACGTCGACGGCGGTGACGCCGGGGACCTGCGAGACCTCGTCGGTGACGGCGTTCACGCAGTGCCCGCAGGTCATGCCGACGACGGTGTAGGTGGCGGTGTGCACGAGGGTCCTCTCGGGGTGGTGGGTCAGGAACGGACGAGGCGGGCGATGGCTTCGGAGGCCTCGCGCACCTTCTCCTCGCCCTCGCGGCCGCCGGCCTTCGCGGCCTCGACGACGCAGGTGCTCAGGTGCTCCTCCAGCAGGCCGAGCGAGACCGCCTGGAGCGCCTTCGTCATGGCCGAGACCTGGGTGAGGATGTCGATGCAGTACTTCTCGCCCTCGACCATGCGCTGCAGTCCGCGCGCCTGGCCCTCGATCCGGCGGAGCCGTTTGAGGTAGTCGTCCTTACGGCTGATGTACCCGTGCTGGTGACCGGGGACGGTCTCGGTGTCGACCGGTTCCATGCCGTTCCCCCATCCGGGTCCCTCATTCGGGTCCCTCCTTCGGGTCCACAGTGCGTTCGGGCGTGAGCATACCCCCCGGGGGTTATCTCAGGGATGGCTCCGGGCTCAGTCGGTGGGAGAGGGTCCGAACAGTGGCTGCGAGGGCTGCGTGCGGAGCCGGTCGACGTCGATCCGGAGGCGCTCGGCGTCGGCCTGGGCAGAGGCCAGCTGATCCTGAAGGCTCACGATGGTCTCGGCCGAGGCGAGCGGGTGGCCGTCGTCGAGCAGGCCACGCATGCGGGCGGCCAGGTGCAACTGCTGGCGGGAGTAGCGGCGGTGACCGCCGGGGGAGCGGTGCGGCTGCAGGAACCCGGAGCTGTCCAGGCTGCGGAGGAAGGCCGCCTGGACGCCGAGCAGCTCCGCGGCCTGGCTCATCGTGAGCGCCGGGTAGTCGGGGTCGTCGAGCCGGCGCAGCGGGTCCTCACTCATCGTCGTCCCTCTCGGTGGGCCGCCCTCCCGGATGTCGGGAGAACGCTGGGGGCCGGGCCCGTGCGGGCCCGGCCCCCGATCGCGGTCCGGTCAGCTCCCGACTTCCCGGGGCTGCCTGGTGTCGCCCTCGATCGTGCGGCCCGCCGCGGTGGCCGGTGCATCAGCGCGAGTCACCGTGATCTTGCGCGCCTTGGCCTTCTCGGCGACCGGGATGCTCACGGTGAGCACGCCGTCGTGGTAACTGGCCTCGAGCCGCTCGGTGTCCAGGCTGCGCCCGAGTACCAGCTGGCGCGTGTAGCTGCCGAACGGCCGCTCGGCGACAGTCCATTCGGCGTTGTCCAGCTGGGGCACGGAGCGTTCGGCGCTCACGGTCAGCGTGTTGCCCTCGACGGAAAGGTCGATCGACCCCGGGTCCACGCCCGGCAGGTCGAAGTGGGCGACGAAGTTGTCGCCGATGCGGTAGGCGTCCATCGGCATGCCCGAGAGCGGGCGGGCGGTCATCGACCCGGCGCGGCCGGTGAGCTGGTCCAGCGCACGGAGCGCGGCGTTCGTGGCGGCGAAGGGGTCGTAGGCGGTCAGCATGATTCCTCAACCTCCCGATGTGTCGTTGTGCTGATCGCTGCCCGAGGCAGAACCTCTAGTGGCGAGTGGAGAATATCTCTCGCATGCAGGCGCGTAAACATCCATCCAGAAAATTTCTTGCCACGACGGCCAGCAGGACCTGAGGTCAGGCCGGCGCGGGTGCGGGGAAGTCGATGCCGGTCAACCGTGCCGAGGCCTCCCAGAGGCGCTGGGCGAGCTCCGGGTCGCTGGCTTCCGGGGTGCGGCCCACGAGGGTGGGGTAGCCGCGCATCTCCTGG